>NZ_JBDTEM010000471.1:0-27801 GCF_039922535.1 Rhodoferax sp.
GTCCATCCGCCAGAGCACAGCGCCTAGGGGTGCATAGGCCAGCGTAGCGAACACCGTGCTGACAAAAGCCAGGCCAATGTCCGCAGCCTGATGCTCCAGGAAGGGAAGCGCCTGGACCCGGGCCAAGTGGGCGACGGCGGCATCCCAGTCCAGCCAATCGAGACGGATGAGGCCACCCCAGCCCGCAATCAACAGCGCGCAGCTCGCCAGCAGCATGGTTCGCAGCGGGCCGCTCAGGGCGCGAGAGCGGGGCGCATGGTGCAGTTGGGCCAGTGCCCGGTAGGCTTGCGTGGTTCCACTGCCCAGTGCCAGCCACCCGACGATTCCCAGGGCGGAGCCCATCGCGTTGGCCAGTACATCCAGTGCGGATGAATCGCGAGGCGGAAAGAAAATCTGTGTGAACTCGATACCCAGGCTGAGCAAGGTGCAGCCGCCCAGGGCCAGCAAGATGTGCCCCATCGAAGCGCCCCAGTGTGGGCCACGGCGCAGGGCGGCCAGCCCGAAGAACCCCATCGGCACAAAGATCGCAATATTCGTGGTCCAGTCGGTCAGCGAGCGGGGCTGCAAATCGGCAAAGCCATGGCCCAGAAAATCGTGGGCCACCTGGTCCCAAGCCTGTGCGCGGAAATCGAGCGGCAACAGGCTGCCGTACACGATGAAGGCAGCCCAGGCCAGCAACAGCATGGCGGACGGAAAATCGATCTGTGGGCGAACCGCCCCGTGCCGTGTGGTGGGTTGCAACATGGCGGGATAATACTGGGCTTTGCCCGGTCGGCAGCAGAAGGAATTGCCTTCAGCGGGACAGGGCCTGGGCAGCATTCCGGGTGCAAGGTCACACCTCTTGATGCGCTGGTTGAGGGCTCCTGCGGCACTGTGGCCGATGGCTATCGGTCGGCGGCGATGTCTTGGGTGGATTTCATGGTTTGAGGCTCTGCAGTTCGGCCAGCGTATTGGCGTTGAAAAAAGCCTGGCCATCGTTGAAGGGCACCCGCGCCGTGCGCTGCTGGGCCGTCCAGATGCCGACTTTGCGCCCGCCCGCCGCCAGGAATTGCGCCAAGCTGTTGCGCAGAGTGGTGCGCATCAGGCAAAACACCGGCTGGCTGCGAAGTTGTCCCTGTTCGTCGGGCGCGCTGGCCATGGCGATGTCGGCGTCATGCTCCTGCAGTGTTGCCCACAGGCGGGCCACCAGGTCTGCTGGGAACCGCGGCGCGTCGCAGGGCACGGTCGTGAGGAAAGGGGTCGTGCAATGCGTCAAGCCCGCCAGCATGCCCGCCAGCGGCCCGGCAAATTCCGCATCGGCATCCGGCCACACCGGCACACCGAAGGCCGCGTAGTCGGCCAGGTGGCGGTTGGCGCTCAGCCCCAGCAGACCCACCTGCGGCCGTAGCCGTTCCAGTGCATGCAGCGCCAGCGGCTGGCCGTCGAAAAACTGCAAACCTTTGTCCACCCCGCCCATGCGGCTGCCCTGGCCGCCTGACAGCACGATGCCGGTGATGCAGTGCCGCGGTGTCACGGCCATTTACTATCTTTTATATAGCTTCTACCGCAGGTGGACTGTGCGCTAGAGGCATATTTCATGCTTAGCCACCGATGTAGCTCATCTCCACCCGCCGTGCGCCGGTGCCTGTGTCGGCAGGCAGGGCAGCGCGCAGGGCCGAGTAGCGGTCGTTGCGGCCTTGCCAGATGTGCTGGAGGGCAGCGGCCAGGTGGTCGTCGCTGGCATCGCCCCGCAGCAGGTCGCGCAGGTCGTGGCCCTGGCTGGCAAACAGGCACAGATAGAGCTTGCCGTCGGTGGACAGGCGGGCCCGGCTGCAGTCGGCACAGAAGGCCTGGGTCACGCTGCTGATCACACCCACCTCGCCGCTGCCATCGGCATAGGCCCAGCGCTGGGCCGTTTCGCCGGGCGCGCTGGGGGCCAGCGGGTGCAGGGTCCACTGGGTTTGCAGGGTTTGCAGCACTTCGGCCGACGGCACCACCTGGTCCATGCGCCAGCCGTTGGTGGCACCGACATCCATGTATTCGATGAAGCGCAGCGTGCTTCCCGTGCCTTTGAAGTGTCGCGCCATGGGTAGGATTTCATGGTCGTTGGTGCCGCGCTGCACCACCATGTTGACCTTGATGTCGGACAAACCGGCCTTGTGCGCGGCCTCCAGCCCGTCCAGCACGTCGCGCACCGGAAAGTCCACGTCGTTCATTTTGCGGAATATGGCGTCGTCCAGCCCGTCCAGGCTGACCGTCAGGCGCTGCAGCCCGGCATCTTTCAAAGCCTGGGCCTTGCGGGCCAGCAGGGCGCCGTTGGTGGTCAGCGTCAGGTCCAGCTGCTGGCCGTCCGGAGTGCGCAGGGCGGCCAGTTGGGCGATCAGCAATTCGATGTTCTTGCGCAGCAGCGGCTCGCCGCCGGTGAGGCGGATCTTGCGCACGCCCTGGGCCACGGCGACGCGGGCGACGCGGGTGATTTCCTCGAAGCTCAGCAGTGCGCTGTGCGGCAGGTAGGGGTAGTCTTTGTTGAACACCGCCTTGGGCATGCAGTAGCTGCAACGGAAGTTGCAGCGGTCGGTCACGCTGATGCGCAGATCGTGCAGCGGGCGGCCCAGTGTGTCCGCCAGCGGACCATCCACCAGGGTAGAGGAGCGCAGTGCGTGCGTGCGCTGGTCCAGCAGAGGGATGACGCGGTGGACCATGGCCTCAGAACGCCAGTGCCACGGATTCGCCGGGAGCCGGGGTGTGCATACGGCCGATCTGCGCGGCTTGCGCAAACCCGGCCTGGTGGAAGGCGGCCAACACAGCGGGGGCGGCTTCTGGGTTGCAACTGACCAGCAGGCCGCCGCTGGTTTGCGGGTCGGTGATGAGGGCCTTGAGCCAGTCGGCACCGCGCCAGTGCACCTGGCCGCCGTAGCCATCCCAGTTGCGGGCCGAGGCCCCGGTGACAACGCCTTGCTGGGCGAAGGCCGCAGCGCTGGCGATCAGAGGCAAGGCGCTGGTATCTACCTGGGCCGACAGGCCTGCGCCCCGGCACATTTCCAGCAAATGCCCGGCCAGGCCAAAGCCGGTCACGTCGGTCATGGCGTGCAGGCCGTCGATTTGCGCTAGGGCAATGCCGACCTTGTTGAGTTGGGTGGTGTGGTGCAGCATCTCCGCATAGCCGGCGGCATCCAGCAGGCCTTTTTTCAGCGCCGCCGACAAAATACCCACGCCCAGCGGTTTGCCCAGCACCAGCACGTCGCCCGGCCGTGCATCGGCGTTGCGGCGCACCTTGTCGGGGTGCACCAGGCCCAGGCCGACCAGGCCGTAGATGGGCTCCAGCACGTCGATGGAATGGCCTCCGGCGATGGGGATGCCCGCCTCGCGGCAGACCGCAGCGCCCCCGGCCAGCACCTGGCCAATCACTTCGGGCGGCAGCTTGGCAATCGGCATGCCCACCAGGGCCAGCGCCATGATCGGCGTGCCGCCCATGGCGTAGATATCGCTCAGCGCATTGGTGGCGGCGATGCGGCCAAAATCAAAAGCATCGTCCACGATGGGGGTGAAAAAGTCGGTGGTCGCCACCAGTGCCTGGGTGGCGTTGAGGCGGTACACGGCGGCGTCGTCGCTGGTTTCGGTGCCCACCAGCAGCTCGGGCGGCACCAGGCCTTGGGGTGCGCGTGCCAAAATCTCGGCCAACAAGCCGGGGGCAATCTTGCACCCGCAGCCGCCACCGTGCGAAAACTGGGTCAATGCAATGGGTTCTGAAGTCTGGGTCATAAGGTGTTCGATTGTGCCAGCCGAGGTTTTTCCGTGAGAGCCCCTACTACGGTGAAGGACCGGCACGCCTTCCATACCCTGATCGACGCGCGCTCGCCCGCCGAGTTCGCCATCGACCACATTCCCGGTGCCATCAACTGCCCGGTGCTGGACGACGCGCAGCGCGTCATCGTCGGCACGCTGTACAAGCAGCAGGGCGCTTTTGAAGCCCGCCGGGTGGGCGGCGCCATGGTGGCCGAAAACCTGGCCAAGCACCTGCGCGAGAAATTTGCCGACCAGCCCGCCAAGTGGACCCCGCTGGTCTACTGCTGGCGCGGCGGCATGCGCAGCGGCTCCATGGTGACCTGGATGCGCATGGTCGGCTGGGACGCGCAGCAGCTGCAAGGCGGCTACAAATCTTGGCGGCGCTTTGTGATCGACGCGCTGGAAGCGCAATGCCCCACGCTGCCTTTGCGGGTGCTGGTGGGGGCTACCGGTAGCGCCAAAACCAGCGTGCTGCACGCCTTGGCTGCGCAGGGCCACCAGGTGCTGGACCTGGAAGGCTGCGCGGTCCACAAGGGCTCCATCTTGGGGGCGGTGCCCGGCCAGGCCCAGCCTTCGCAAACCGCGTTTGAAACCGGCCTGGCCCACGTGCTGGAAAAGCTGGATCCGACCCGGCCTTTGTATGTGGAGGGCGAGAGCCGCAAGATCGGCCGCCTGACCCTGCCCACGCCGCTGGTGCTGCGCCTGCGCGCCAGCCCCTGCATCGAGATCCGCGCTACACCGCAGGCGCGGCTGGACTACCTGCTGCGCGACTACGCCTACCTGGGTGACGCACCGCAGGCCCTGGCCGACAAGCTGGGCCTGCTCAAAGACCTGCACGGCAGGCAGGTGATTGAGCGCTGGCAGGGCTGGGCGCTGGGGGGCGATCTGCATGCACTGTTCGCCGAACTGATGACCCTGCATTACGACCCGCATTACACGCGCTCACAGAGCAATAACTTCAGCCAATGGGCCACCCGCCAGACACTGGAGACCGATGACTTGACGCAGGCCGGGGTGGATGCGCTGGCCGAGGCGGTGGCGGGGTTGCCTTGAATACGTTCTAAGCTCGGGAATTACCCTAGCGGTGGTCTAGGACCGTGTTTTTTAGTGGCCATTTGCTTACAAAACCGTAACATCAGAAACATATTGCATGGAGCCACGTTCGCGTGGTGAATCGCTTATGTTGTTACAGCCAAAGTCGGTGTTGTATCCCGGTGTGCGTCCCTCCCGCGCCGTGCTGTGGGGCGTTTTGGCAGTGTGGGGTGGTTCCACCCTGGCAGCGATGTGGTGGCTGAACCCGGTCAGCCCCACCAGCCTGTCAATCTGCACAAGTTCCAATTCCAGTTCCAATTCAAGTTCCCGTGCCGCTCCCTCGGCTCCTTCTGTGGCCCGCTAGCATGGGCACGGTGTCCGAACGCGAACTGGGCTACTACCGGTACGCGCACCGGCTAATGCTGGACGTGGCCGGGGTGCATTTTCTGGCCTGCCTGGGTTTTGCCTATGCCACCGACACCTGGGGCCTGTTGCTGTGGGTGGGCGTGCCCGCCGTGCTGGTGCCCTGGTGGATCAGCTACTACTATCCTGCCGACTTGGTGTCGCGCATGGCGATGGCGCTGGGCTTCATGGCTTTGACCGGCCTGGTGATCCAGCAATCCGGGGGGGATCTGGAGGCGCATTTCAGCTTTTTTGTGATGCTGGCGGCGCTGGTGGTGTACTGCGATTGGCGGCCACTGGTACTGGCCACCGTAGCGATTTTGCTGCACCACATTGTGTTTTTGCTGCTGCAGCCGCTGGGTTTGGGGATCGTGGTGTTCAACGATGGGCGCACGCTGCTGGGCGGGCGTTCGGTCTGGGTCCACGCGCTGATCGTCTGCGCCGAAACCGGGGTCGTGGTTTTTGTGGCCATGCGCCTGAAAGCCATGCTGCTGGACTCGTACAAGGTGTCGGATGCCGTTTTGCGGATCGCCGACGGCCAGCTCGATACCCTGCTGGACCCGGCCGAGGTGCGCAAATCCAGCATGCTGACGGCGATCGACACCATGCAAAAGCGCTTGCTCCGCATGGTGACCGAGCTGCAGCAGGCCCGTGCGCTGGCCGAAGACGCAGCCGCAGCCAAGAGCCTGTTTTTGGCCAATATGAGCCATGAAATCCGCACCCCCATGAACGCCATCATCGGCCTGTCGCACCTGGCCAGCCGCACCGAACTGTCGCCACGCCAGCGCGACTACATCGGCAAGATTGAACGTTCCGGCCAGCATTTGCTGGGCATCCTGAACGATATTCTGGATTTCTCCAAAGCCGAAGCGGGCAAGCTGGAGATCGAGCGTGCGCCGTTCGAGCTGGATTCCGCGCTGCAAAACGTGGTCAACCTGATTGCCGAAAAGGCCAGCGCCAAGGGCTTGGAGCTGATTTGCGAGGTGGGCGCCAATGTGCCACCGCATTTGCTGGGCGACCCGCTGCGGCTGGGGCAAATTTTGATCAACTACGCCAACAACGCCATCAAGTTCACCGAGCGCGGCGAAATCCACATCGCCGTGCGCCGGGTGGACCGCTTGGCCACCGACAGCGATGCGGATGTGATGCTGCGTTTTGAGGTGCGCGACACCGGCATCGGTCTCACACCGGAGCAGATCAACCGCCTGTTCCAGAGCTTCAGCCAGGCCGACAGCTCCACCACCCGCAAGTTTGGCGGCACCGGGCTGGGTCTGGCCATCAGCAAAAGCCTGGCCGAGCTGATGGGCGGCGAGGTGGGGGTGGACAGCGTGCCCGGCAAAGGATCGGTGTTCTGGTTTACCGCCCGGTTAGGCTGCGGCCTGCAGCAGCGGCGCACCCTGGTGCCCAGCATCGATGTGCGTGGGCTACGCGTGCTGGTGGTGGACGACAACCCCCATGCCTGCACGGTGCTGGTGGACATGCTCGACAGCATTGGCTTTAAGGTGCAGGCGGTGGATTCGGGGGCCCTGGCCATCAAGGCGGTACGCGATGCGGCCACCATCCAGCAAGACTTTGACGTGGTGATGATGGACTGGCAAATGCCGGGCATGGACGGGCTGGAGGCCGCGCGGCACATCCGTGCCCTGGGCTTGGCGCGGCCACCACAGCAAATCATGGTGACCGCCTATGGCCGGGAAGACGTGCTGCGCGGAGCCGAGACTGCGGGCCTGCAGGATGTGCTGCTCAAACCCGTGAATCTCTCGCTGCTGTTCGACACCATGATGCGGGTGGTGGGGGGCAGCCCTGGCGGGGCCTTGCCCCACAGCGTGCTGGCCGACCCCACACTGCCGGACGAGGCCCTACTCGGCCTGCAGGCCCTGCGCGGTGCGCGGGTGCTGCTGGTGGAAGACAACGCGCTGAACCAGCAGGTCGCCACCGAGTTGCTGGAGGACGCAGGTTTTGTGGTGAACGTGGCCGGGGATGGACAGCAGGCGGTAGACCAGGTGCAGGCCCTGTGTTTTGATATCGTCTTGATGGACATGCAGATGCCGGTGATGGACGGCGTAACCGCCACCCAGCATATCCGCGCCGATGCCAGGCAACGCGACCTGCCCATCGTTGCCATGACGGCCAACGCCATGCAAGCCGACCGCGACCGCTGCCTGGCCGCAGGGATGAACGGCTTCATCACCAAACCCATAGAACCCCAGGCGCTGTGGCTGGCGCTGGCGCAGTGGATCGTCCCGCGCGAAGGCCTGGGCCAGCAGCCGCCACGTGCGGCGCGCACCGTGTTTGCATCGACGGATGGCCCCCCAGAGCCGTCCGAAGCCGTGCCCACGCACATCGACGGCGTGGACACGGTGGCGGGCCTGCGCCGCATGGGCGGTAAAACGCCGCTCTACCTCAGTATGCTGCGCAAATTCAAGGCTACCCAGCCCTCCGCCTGGGACACGCTGCGCCAGGCCGTTGTATCTGAGGACCTGGCCCACGCCGAACGCCTGGCCCACACCCTGAAAGGGCTGGCGGGCAATATCGGGGCCACGCCGCTGCAACACACCGCCGGGGCGCTGGAAACCGCTTTGCGCGACCGTGCCCCGCGTACATCGTTAGAGCCGTTGCTGTTGCAGACAGAGCAGCACCTGCAACAGCTGGTGGTGGATCTGGGCCAGGCGCTACCCGACCGGCGGGCCGAACCGCCTGCCGCGCCCGTGGACCCGACCGGAGCGCGCACACTGTTGCGCCAGCTGGAGGCCTATCTGGAAGCCGACGATGCCGATGCGCTGGCCGTTTTGGCCCAGCACGGTCCGGCTTTGCGCGGCGTGCTGGGTGCCGACTATGCCGCCCTGGAGACCGCCGTGGCCGATTTTTCTTTTGAAGAAGCCCGGGCCGTGCTGGCGCGGGTGCAGTACCCGGCCGTGTAGTGGATTTTCAAAAAGAATAGCTGCCTGCGCAGGTGCAATATGCGCCAACTGCACTTTTTGTTACTATTTTTTGACCGTACAGCCTGTGCTTGCCCGTGGCTAAACAGGCCGGTCAGCCCTCTACAATCAGCCCCCGACACATTGTCCGCAGCGCCTCCTGCCGAGGCCCTGCACCTGTGCCTCTTATCTTTTCTGGAGTACCCCAAAAATGTTTTCTTCTGACGACGACACCGACCACGGCGTAGTGCTGGCTATCTTGTTTGGCGTGGTGGCGGCCATCATCGGCCTGGTGATCGGCCTGGGTATCTACAAGACCCATGTACCGAAGCCCGCCGCCATGGCCAACGTGGAAGTGGTGGAGGCCGACGGTGCTAGCGTCAAGGTGGTGGACGGCATCGTCAAGTTCTACTTCGCCACCGCCAAGGCCGACATCGCCGCCGGTGCCAACGAAGCCCTGGTCGAAGTGGTCAAGATGGGTGCGGCTGGCAAGTCGGTGCGCGTCAGTGGCTTCCACGACGCCACGGGCGACCTGGCCAAAAACCAGGAGCTGGCCAAGCAGCGCGCCATCGCCGTGCGCGACACCCTGGTCGCCCTGGGCGTGGCCGAAGACAAGATCGAGCTGGTCAAGCCCGAAGCCATGACCGGCACCGGCAGCAACGCCGAAGCCCGCCGCGTCGAAGTGGTCGTGGTCCAGTAAACCGCGCGCAGTTCCATCAAAAGCCGCATCGCCTGCAAGGGCGGTGCGGCTTTTTTCATGGGGCCGTTACTGCAAAGCTCCCCAGCGCGGCACGGCGGGTTCGGCGGCGGCCCATTGCCAGCCGTTGAGCTGCAGGCAGATGCTGGTGGTGTACCAGCTAGCCGCTGGCGGGTTGGGTGCGGCGCTGTCGTTGGCCACCGAGAACGCCACGTCGCGGCACTGGGCCAACGGGGTGTCGAGCTGGCGTGTCACTTGCAGTTCGCCGTGCTCGTTGCCGTAGGGAATGCTGCGCTGCATGCGCCAGGGGCGGATTTCGCCCACGGGCAGATGGCCTGCGATGCTGGCGATCAGGTCTTGTTCTTCCTTTTGTAGCCTGCGCGTGACGTGCTTGATACCTGCGTCGGTGGCGGCCTTGACGCTGATGCTGACGGCAATGCCCACCGCCGGGTTGGCGGTGGCCGCGCCGGTAGCGATGCCCGCTACCGCGCCTGTCAGCCCACCGACCGATGAGCAACCGGCCAGCGCCAGCGATGCCGCCAGACAAGCGCAGCGCACAGCGGTCATTGCAAGGCTCCCCAGCGCCCGGTCGCCGGTTCGGCCGATGCCCACTGCCAGGTTGGGCCGTTGCGGCAGATGGTGGCCACGTAGAAGGCGCGGGGAAATTCGGAAATATCGGTCATCTCCACCGAAAAGACGATCTCGCGGCAGTCCAGGCCCTTGCTGCCTGCGTTGCCTGGGCTATCGGCATTGCCAATGGTTCGGCTGACGGTGACCTCGCCCTGCTCGTCGGGCTCCAGCGGGATTTTGTGGGTCATTTTCCAGCGCGCCACTTCGCCCACTTTGAGTGCCCCGGCAATCTGGGCGATGTGGTTTTGCTCGTCCTGGTGGGCGTTGCGTTCGGCTATTTGCAACCCGGCCTGGGCTACGGCCTGCACACCTACGCCAATGCCGGTAGCGACTGCCGCGTTGTGGGTCACTGTGCTGGCCAGTGCCGCGCCACCGATCCCGGCGGTAACCCCAGTGCCTTCGCGCAAGAAAGAGCCGCAGCCGGTGAGTGCCAGGGTGGCGGCGCAGAGCAGGGCGGTGGGTACGCGTGAAGAGAGAGTGGATTGCATGCCTGAATTACCTATAAAAACAAGTGCTAGCGCATATTTGGTATGCGCAGGTAGCTATTAAGTTTATAGCGATTCAGGTGGATTTTGGGTGGCCTTACATCCGCTCACAAAAAAGCCCGGCGGGGCCGGGCTGGAGTGGGACGGGGGTGCAATTTATTCCACGGTCACCTCGACCCGCCGTGCCTCGGCGGGCGGGCCGCCGGCCTGGGTTTGCGCGGGTTTTTTCAGCGCAATCTTGTCTTCCGCCACGCCCAGGGCGGTCAGGGCATCGCGTACGGCCAGGGCACGTTGCTTGGCCAGCTCTTCGTTTTTGGCGGCATCGCCCGAGGCATCGTGGTAGCCGCTGACCACGGCTTTTTTGCCCTCGGCCACGGCTTTGGCCACGTCGGCCAGTGCGGCGGCGGCACCGTCGGCCAGTTCGGCCTTGCCGGTGGCAAAGTAGAACTTGACCACGCCCTGGTCGATGGTGATGGACGCGCTGTCGCTCATCGCTGCCACCGGGGCCGAGGCGTGCATGGCGGGGGCTGCTGCTACCGCGGTGTCGCCGCCGTGGATCTGCATCACCAGCGGCACGATCAGCAGGGCCACGATGTTGATGATCTTGATCAGCGGGTTGACGGCAGGACCGGCCGTGTCTTTGTAGGGGTCGCCTACGGTGTCGCCAGTGACGGCAGCCTTGTGGGTTTCCGAGCCCTTGCCGCCATGGTGGCCGTCTTCGATGTATTTCTTGGCGTTGTCCCAGGCACCGCCGCCGGTACACATGCTGATGGCCACAAACAGCCCAGTGACGATGGTGCCCATCAACAGCCCGCCCAGCGCCGCTGGACCCAGCAGCAAGCCGACCAAAATCGGCACTACCACTGGCAGCAGGCTGGGCACCATCATTTCCTTGATCGCCGCCGTGGTCAGCATGTCTACCGCTTTGCCGTATTCGGGCTTGGCCGTGCCTTCCATGATGCCGGGAATCTCGCGGAACTGGCGGCGCACTTCGACCACCACGCTACCCGCGGCGCGGCCCACGGCCTCCATCGCCATCGCGCCAAACAGGTAGGGAATCAGCCCGCCGATGAACAGGCCGATGATGACCATCGGGTTGCTCAAATCGAAGCTGACCACGTGGCCGTAGGCTTCGAGCTTGTGGGTGTAGTCGGCAAACAGCACCAGTGCCGCCAGGCCGGCCGAGCCAATGGCGTAGCCCTTGGTGACGGCCTTGGTGGTGTTGCCCACGGCGTCCAGCGGGTCGGTCACGTCGCGCACGCTCTTGGGCATTTCGGCCATTTCGGCGATGCCACCGGCGTTGTCGGTGATGGGGCCGTAGGCATCCAGCGCCACCACGATGCCGGCCATGCTGAGCATCGAGGTCGCGGCAATCGCAATGCCGTACAAGCCACCCAGGTGAAATGCCGTCCAGATGGCGATACACACAAAAATCACCGGCCAGGCGGTGGAGCGCATCGACACACCCAGCCCGGCAATGATGTTGGTGCCGTGCCCGGTGGTGGATGCCTGGGCGATGTGCTGCACCGGGGCGTACTGCGTGCCGGTGTAGTACTCGGTGATCCACACCAGCGCGGCGGTGAGTACCAGGCCGACGGCGCAGGCGCCATAGAGCTTCATGGCCGCGCCCGTGCCGCCCAGCGCGTTGTCGGGCACCAGGGCGGTGGTGACGAAGTAGAAGGCGATCAGCGATAGCACGCCCGCCACCGCCAGCCCCTTGTATAGCGCGGGCATCACGTTCTTCATGCCCGGCGAGGCCACCACAAAGAAGCAGCCGATGATGGACGCCACGATGGACACGGCACCCAGCGCCAGCGGGTACACCACGGTGGCCGCACCGCCGCCCGAGGCCAGCAGCGCGCCCAGCACCATGGTGGCGATCAGCGTGACGGCATAGGTTTCAAACAGGTCGGCGGCCATACCGGCGCAATCGCCCACGTTGTCGCCCACGTTGTCGGCAATCACCGCCGGGTTGCGCGGGTCGTCTTCGGGGATGCCGGCTTCCACCTTGCCCACCAGGTCGGCACCCACGTCCGCGCCCTTGGTGAAGATGCCGCCGCCCAGCCGCGCAAAGATAGAGATCAGCGACGAGCCAAAGGCAAAGCCGATCAGCGGGTTCAGCCGCGCTGCTGTGGGTGCGCCATCGGGTACCAGAAACCAGTAGAAGCCGGTCACGCCCAGCAGGCCCAGCCCCACCACCAGCATGCCGGTGATAGCCCCGCCGCGAAACGCCACCGTCAGCGCCGGGCCAATGCCCTTGGTGGCCGCCTGGGCGGTGCGCACATTGGCCCGTACCGACACATTCATGCCGATAAAGCCGCAGGCACCGGACAGGCCTGCGCCAATCACAAAGCCCATGGCCGAGAGTCCGTCGAGAAACAGCCCGATCAGCACCGCCAGCACCACGCCCACCATGGTGATGGTGCGGTATTGCCGGGCCAGATAGGCCGCTGCGCCGGTCTGGATGGCGGCGGCAATTTCTTGCATCCGCGCATTGCCTGCATCCTGGGAAAGTATCCAGCTGCGGGCCCAGAAACCGTAGGCCACTGCAATCAAGCCACAAATAAGCGCCAGTGTGAGCGCTGTGTTACCTGCCATAGGAATGTCTCCTTTTTTGTCGTTGTTTCGCGAGATGGGGTGCAACGCTAGCGAGGCCCCCGCTGCGTTGCTTCCTCGCATCCCGCACAAGGACGGAGACGATTGGCCAACGTCATCAATATAAGGGAAAAAACCGGGCCTGAACCGGGTAACTTTATGTATCCAATATGTAAAGCATTTGCGCTAGATATACATTGACCAACGACAGCCCGGTGCTGTTGCAACGCATCAAGAGACGCGGGTCTGCAAGGCCCGATCGGCTTGCGAAGTCTCAATTTTTTTCAATTATTTTTGGGGTTGTGTATGAAGTATTCAATGCGCCAATGGCGTGCGATAGGGCTGGGGTTGGTCGCCTCGTTGTGTCTGGTAGCTTGCGGTGGCGACGACGATGGGACTACGGCTAATGCGCCGGTCACCCCGGTCACACCTGTGACTCCGGTGAACAACACCGCGCTTTCGGGCACCGTCCTGGACGATGCTACCGGTCTGGGCATCCAAGGCGTTACGGTACGCGTGGGTAGCTTGACAACGACCTCCGCCGCAGACGGTACTTTCCGCCTGACCGGCATTGCGGCCAGTGGCCGTACGACGGTGGTTTTTGAATCCTCTAGTTACGCCGAAGGTGCCCGTATCGCCAATGTAGTGGCTGAGGCCACTACCGATGTACAGGCCCGTTTGGTGCGGGTGGCGGCCAGCGGCGATGTACCCGTGGCAGCGGGCGGCACGGTCGCTTTGCCTGGCAGCCCGGCGCAGGTCACTTTGCCGGCCAACGGCGTGCGCCGCGCAGATGGCAGCACACCGACCGGCAACATCACGGTGCGGATCACGCCGATCAATCCGGCGATAGACACGACCTTGATGCCGGGCGACTTTTTGACCTCTGGCAGCAGCGGCAATGTCCCCATCGAAAGCTTTGGCGCGATGAATGTCACGCTCACCGACAGCGCGGGGGCTGCGTTGAACCTGGCTAGCGGCCAGACGGCCACGATCCGTATTCCTTTGGCCTCGCGCAATGCGTCGGTGCCTTCCACCATCCCCTTGTTTTACTTTGACACCAGCACGGGTCTGTGGAAGCAGGAAGGCAGCGCAACTTTAGCGGGCTCCGGTAGTTCGGCGTACTACGAAGGCACGGTCAGCCACTTCACCACCTGGAACGCTGACCAGACTTACAACACCATCATCGTCCATGGCTGCCTGAAAGATGCTGCGGGTGTCTTGTTGGCCAATGGCCTGGTGGCTAGCGACGGTATTGATTACACCGGCACCAGCACCGTCTATACCGACAGCAGCGGCAATTTCAGCCTGCCTATCCGCAGCGGCAGCATCGCCACCATCGTTGCCGTGAATGGCGGGCGGTTGAGCAACACAGTGCGCAACGACCCCAGCACCACCGACATCACCCTGACCGACTGCCTGAGCTTGGGCCAATCCGGTGCGGGCGTGACGATGAAGCTCACCTGGGGCGCCTTGCCCAGTGACCTGGATTCGCACTTGATTACCCCCAGCGGTGCGCACGTGTACTACAGCAGCAAAGGTGCCTTGGTGTCGGTACCTTTTGCGAACCTCGACGTGGACGACACCTCTAGCTATGGCCCAGAAGTTGTCACCGTCACCAAACTGATGGTAGGAACCTACAAATACTCGGTACGCAATTACAGCGGCTATGGCGGAGGCCCTATCGCGCAATCGGGAGCCCGGGTGGAGGTGAATATGCCCGGGCGTGCGTTGCAGTTGATTACACCGCCCACGGCCGGTGAATCGGCCAGCACCAATTACTGGAACCTGTTCGAGTTCGACGTGAGCGCCACGTGCGTGATCACGGTGCGCCCCGTAGGTACCTATACCAACGACTTGCCCACCATTCCAACCAGTAGTACACCGCAGTACTGCACGCCCGTATAAGGCGTTGGGGGCGGCTGCCCCCACAGGCGACACAGAACGAAAGTGCTGTGTCGCTTTTTCATTTTTACGGCTGCCGTCAGGCCGGTGTCACCGCACTGAGGCAAAATCATGGCCGCACCAACCCGCTATTTTCAACTCCAAACCAAGAAGACAACCATGTCCCTGAACCTCGTCCCTCCCGGTAAAAATGCCCCCGACGCTTTCAACGTCGTGATCGAAATCCCGATGAACGCCGACCCGATCAAGTACGAAGTGGACAAAGAATCCGGCGCCATCTTCGTGGACCGCTTCATGACCACGGCCATGCACTACCCCACCAACTACGGTTACGTGCCCCAGACCCTGAGCGGCGACGGCGACCCGGTGGACGTGCTGGTGATCACCCCGTACCCACTGTTCCCCGGCGTGGTGGTGACCTGCCGCCCGATCGGCATCCTGATGATGGAAGACGAAGCCGGCGTGGACGGCAAGGTGCTGGCTGTGCCCACCGACAAAATTTTGCCCATCTACACCCACTGGCAAAAAATCGAAGACGTGAACCAGATGCGCCTCAAAGCCATCAGCCACTTCTTTGAACACTACAAAGACCTGGAAAAAGGCAAGTGGGTCAAGGTCATCGGCTGGGAAGGCATCGATGCCGCCAAGAAGGAAATCACCGACGGCATGGCGAACTACAAGAAGTCGCTAGCCTAATTTTTAGTGGTCAAATTGGCACTTGGCGCAGGTAATGCTTGCGCTAGGTGCTATTTTTTTTGATAGTGCGTGTATGAAAAGCAAACTCGGCGGCGGCGGCCTGGTCTATTCCACCGACACCGGCCGCATGTGCCCGGACTGCCGCAAACCGGTGGCCGACTGCATTTGCGGCCAAAAAGCGCTGCCCAAGACCGACGGCATCGTCCGCGTGTCGCGCGAAACCAAAGGCCGGGCTGGCAAGGGCGTGACCCTGGTGAAGGGCGTTCCGCTGGATGTAGCCGGTTTGACGGCGCTGGGCAAACAGCTCAAAGCCGCTTGCGGCAGCGGCGGCACGGTGAAAGACGGCGTAATCGAAGTGCAGGGCGACCATTGCGATACGGTGATCGCGCTGCTGCAAAAGCAGGGCTATACGGTCAAAAGGGCGGGCGGCTGATCTGCTCCATCACCCACGTCGTCCGCTGCGCCGTGTGGCTAGTGGACGGGTGCGTCACCAGTCCGTCCATGTGCTTTTGCATGTTCTCGATGTGGAAGAACTGAATATTTTCGGCATGGGCAATCTCGTGGCTTTGCGTGCCCTGGGCGTTGCGTAGCACCACCGGTTGTTCGCCGAAGACAGAAAAATGGATTTCGCCCTGGCTGCCGTGAATGGTCACCGCGTCCAGTGCCTGCGCCGCACCAAAGTTCCAGTAGCCCGAGCCCGTCGCCCCGCTGGCGAACTGCCAGGTGCCGGTGACTGCATCGGCGGCGGCGTACAGGCCCTGCTGGTTAGTGCGGATGCCTTGGGCTAGCGTGATGTCGCCCAGCAGATGCAGCATCAAATCCAGGCCGTGGCTGGCCAAATCTTCGAAGTAGCCGCCCGCGGCGACCGCCGGGTCGGTGCGCCAGTTGGCCGTTTGGGCGGTATCGAATGCATTTGGGGCGCGGGCAAACGACCAGTGCACGTGCCGCACCGCGCCAATTTCACCACCGTCCAGCCACTGTTTCACCTGGGCAAAGCGCGGCAGCGAGCGGCGGTAGTAGGACACGAACAGTGGCAGCCCGGCGGCCTCAAACGCAGCAGTCATCTCCCGGCATTCGCGGTGGCTGGGGGCCATGGGTTTTTCCACGCAGCAGACCTTGCCCGCGGCGGCCACCTTGAGGGCATACAAATGGTGGCTGTCGGGCGGGGTGGCGATGTAGACGGCGTTGACTTCGGGGTCGTTGATCAGCGCATCCGCATCGTCGTACCAGCGGGGCACCCCATGGCGTTCGGCATACGACTGGGCCAGCGCGGCGTTGCGGCGCATCACGGCTACCAGGCGGGAACCGGCTACCTTGTTGAAGGCCGGGCCGCTTTTCAGTTCGGTGACTTTGCCGCAGCCGATGATGCCCCAGGCCAAGGGGCGGTGTGTGGGTTGCATGGTCAAAAACCGCCAGTGTAAAGTCGCCCGCTATGGATTCCGATTCCCTCCAACGCCTCGTCACCGTGACCATGCCTTTCGGTAAACACCAGGGCACGCTGATTGCCGATTTGCCCGGCAACTACCTCAACTGGTTCGCCCGCGAAGGCTTTCCTAAAACCGACATCGGCCGTCTGCTGGCGCTGATGCACGAGATCGACCACAACGGGCTGTCAGACCTGTTGAAGCCCTTGCGGCCAAAACGCTAGGGTTAGGCGGTAACCGCTTCCTCCCGCACCTCGGCGGCAATCTCGTACGAGCGCAGCCGGGCGCTGTGGTCGAAGATTTGCGAGGTCAGCATCAGCTCGTCGGCTCCGGTTTTCTCGATAAAGGCCTGCAACGCCTTGCGCACGGTGTCGGGCGAGCCGACGGCACAGCAGGAAAGAGCGCTGTCCACCATGGCCCGGTCGCCGGGGTGCAAGCGCTCGGCAAAGCCGTCCACCGGGGGCTGCAGCAGGCTAGGGCGGCCGCTGCGCAGGTTCACAAAGGCCTGTTGCAGCGAGCTGAAAAGGAAGCGCCCGGCCTCGTCGGTGTCGGCCGCAAAAACGTTAAAGCCCAGCATCACATAGGGTTTGGCGAGCTGCTTGGACGGCTTGAAGCGGGCGCGGTAAATGGCAATCGCGTTCATCAAATCACCCGGCGCAAAGTGCGAGGCAAACGCGTAGGGCAGGCCCAGCTCGGCGGCCAGCTGCGCGCCAAAGGTGCTGGATCCCAGAATCCACAGCGGCACTTCCAGCCCCGCGCCCGGTACGGCGCGCAGGGTTTGGCCCGGCTCCAGCGGGGCAAAGTAATGCTGCAGCTCGACCACATCGTTCGGAAACTGCTGGGCATCGGTCTGCAGATCACGGCGCAGCGCGCGTGCCGTCGCCTGGTCGGAGCCGGGCGCGCGGCCCAGACCCAGGTCGATGCGGCCCGGAAACAGCGACTCCAGCGTGCCGAACTGCTCGGCAATCACCAGCGGCGAATGGTTGGGCAGCATCACGCCGCCAGCCCCGACGCGGATGGTGCGCGTGCCGGCCGCCACATGGCCCATCACCACCGCGGTGGCCGCGCTGGCAATGCCGCGCATGCCGTGGTGCTCGGCCAGCCAGTAGCGGTGGTAGCCCAGGCTTTCAGCATGCTGCGCCAGGTTCAAGGTGTTGCGAAACGAGTCGGCAGCGGTGCCGCCTTCGACGATGGGGGCGAGGTCGAGGACTGAAAAGGGGATCATGGTGGATTTATATAAAAAGTGGCTCCAGCGCAGGTTGTGCCTGCGCGGGAAGCTATTAAAAATGAAGCATCCGTATGGCGCAGCGTATCCGCTGCATGGCCTGCAGTTGGGGGCGGTTTGGCCATTCGCAACGTCTGCGCGAATTCGACCACAGCGCTAGCCGCACGGCTGCCGACGCCGCCCTTGATCGGGTTGCGGATAGGGGCATGCCGCGCACCGTGGGCGCGCAGGCGGCTAATCGTCTATCGACGCACTCCAGCGGTCGCCCCAGCCGTGCCCGGCCTGGCCACCCATGGTGTCCAGGTCGCGCCGCTGGCGTTTGGTGGGGCGGCCATGGTCCAGGCTGTGGGCGGGTTCGGGGGCCAGGCGGCGCTGCTCGGCAGCGGCGGTGCGGGCCTGTACGCTGTCGGGCGTTTCGGCGTACAGCGCCTGCGCCACCGGAGCCGGGCCGCGGGCCTGGCTGATACCCACCACCGCAATGGTGCGCACCACCGGGCCTTGGCGCAGCGTCAGCAGGTCGCCGGGCTTGACTTCGCGGGCGGGCTTCACGTCTTGCCCGCCGATCTGCACCCGGCCTTTATTGACTTCATCGGTTGCCAGGCTGCGGGTTTTGTAAAAACGGGCGGCCCAGAGCCATTTGTCGATGCGTAGTTTTTCCATGTCTGGGCATTTTGAACCAAAGAAGGACCATTGGTGGTGTCTGGGTATTTCCCCTAATACCCGTCTACAGCGCGCTGACATACAGGCCCTGCACCATCACAATGTCAAACATCACCAGGAAACTGCCATGCGCCGTGCTGCATTCTTGAAGTCCTTGGCCGTGCTGGCCGAGGGCGCAACCCTGCCTTTGGCTGCCCGTGCCGGGGCCAACCTCAAGATGATGATCCCTGCCAACCCCGGTGGCGGCTCGGACACCACGGGCCGGGCGCTGGGCAAGGTCATCACCGATGCGCAGGCCGCAGACACCGTCAGCTTCAACAACAAGGGCGGTGCCGCCGGTGCGCTGGGCCCGGCCCAGTTTGTCAACGGCAGCAAGGGCGACCCGGATGCGCTGATGGTCATGGGCGCGGTCATGCTGGGCGGCATCATCGCCGGCAAGCCGCCGGTCAGCCTGGGTCAGGCCACGCAGCTGGCGCGCCTGACCGACGAGTACATTGCGGCGGCCATGATCGCCCGCGAGGTCGGGGTCGATCCGTCCAAGATCAAATACGTGGCCTTTCGGGGCGGCGGCGAGGCCGCGGCGGCTATTCTGGGCGGGCGGCAGCAGCCTGAGCGAGTTTTCGGAGTACATCCAAACTGGCAAGATGCGGCCGATTGCCATGACCTCGGGCACGCGCATCACGGGACTGGATATCCCCACCCTGAAAGAGCAGGGCATCCATGTCGAAATCGGCAACTGGCGCCGGGTGTACGGTGCGGGCGGCATCACGCCCGAGCAGCGCAAGGCTTTGACGGAGATCGTGCTCAAGGCCGTCAAGTCCAAGTCCTGGCCGATGCACTGGAGAAAAATGGCTGGACCCCGGCGGTCCTTACGGGTGCCGGGTTTGAGAAATTTGTCGATGGCGAATTCACCAGCCTGCGCGCCACCATGGTCAAGTCGGGCATGGTGTAGGCTGAGTGCTATTGAAATGGTAGCTTTCGGCGCAGGTGCTGTTTGCGCTGATGGTCTATTTTGTGCATAAAAAAAGCCGCATCGCTGCGGCTTTTTTTATGGGGCTGTGAAGCCGATTACTTCAGGTGCTTGCCGATCAGGCCAGCCATTTCGAACATCGTGACTTCGTCTTTGCCGAACACGGCCTTGAGCTTGGCATCGGACTTGATGTTGCGCTTGTTGGCGGGGTTTTGCAGGTTGTGCTTCTTGATGTAGACCCACAGCTGCTTGACCACTTCGGTGCGGGGCAGGGGGGTAGCGCCGACGACCGCAGCCAGTTCTTTGCTGGGGGTCAGGGCCTTCATGAAAGCCGCGTTCACGGCGCGCGCTGGAGCCGCAGCAACCTTCTTGGCGGGAGCGGTCTTGGCCGCTACTTTGGTGGCCGGAGCGGCTTTGGCTGCAGGAGCAGCTTTCTTAGCAGGAGCAGCAGATTTTGCTGGGGCTTTTTTTGCAGTTGCCATGATGGTCAGTCCTTGTTGGAGTTAGGTTCACACCAGCGAAAAACATCGTCTCCACCGGCAGACCGCCATGCTAATGGAGAAAAAACCGGTTTCCTATGGGCGAGGCAACTTTTTCGCATCGGAGAGACATCTTTTCACTGGTAAATAGCCTCAGCAAGCCTTGTTTTCAGTGCTTGCGCGATTTTTGCCCCGCCACAAGGATGCAAACCACCCCGAGCAGTATCACCGCACAGGCCCGCCATTCGCGTGCCGTCACCACTTCGCCGGCCAGCACCACGCCCAAAAACAGCGCAATCAAGGGGTTCACAAACGCGTAGCTGGTGGCCAGCGCGGGCGCGGCGTGGGCCAGCAAATACAGGTAGGCACTGAAGGCCACCAGCGAGCCCGCCAGTACCAGGTAAACCCAGGCCGCAGTCGCTGCTGCCGTAGGTGGCCAGTTGGGTTGTTCGCCCAAGGCCAGCGACACCAGCAGCAGCGCCGCGCCACCACATAGCATTTCGCTGGCAAAACCCACCGGGCCTGGAGCCAGCGGCAGCCGCGTGGTGGACAGCACCGAGCCCAGCGACCAGGTGAGCGTAGCCCCGGTGATACACAGCAGGCCGATGGGGGCGGCCGCAAAGCTGGCCCCCTGCACCAGCAGGCCCACGCCGACCAGCCCGGTGGCCATGCCCAGCAGTTCCAACCGGGTGGGCCGCTGGCCAAACAGCAGACCCCAGCCGCAGGTCAGCATGGGCACCACGGCGATGAAGGTGGCGATCAGCCCCGAGCCGATGTGCACCGAGGCCTGCGCCGTCAGCCCCATGCCGCCGCCCAGCATCAGCACGCCGATCACCAGCGCGTTGCGCCACTGTAGGCCGCTGGGCATCGCCTGCCCGCGCGCCAGCAGCCAGGCCATCAGCAGCCCGCCTGCCGCCAGAAACCGCGTGCCCATCTGGAAGAACGGCGGAAAACTTGGCAGCGCCCAATGGATGGCCAGGTAGGTAGAACCCCAAATCAGGTAGCAGGCCAGCAGGGCTGGCAACAGCAGGGCGTTGGGGCGGGTAGAGAGAGAGGTGGTGTGCGACATGGCCGTTATCTTAGGTAGACACGGGCGACCACACCATGCAAGATTGCGGTAAAAATCGAGGCTTGGCCTTTACTTTTAAATAGATTCAGCATGTTGACCGAAGTTACCGAATTTGATGCCTGTGACGACCGCATCCTGGGCGAGCTGCAGCGCGATGCCCGCATCACCATGGCCGAGCTGGGACGGCGCGTGCACCTGAGCCAACCGGCGGTGACCGAGCGGGTGCGCAAGCTGGAGACCAGTGGGGTCATCAAGGGCTACCGCGCCGAGGTCGATTTGACCCGGCTGGGCTACGGCATCCGCGCCATCATCCGTGTGGCGCGGGCCGACTACGCCCGGGTGGTCAAGCTGATCGAGCAAACCCCCGAGGTGCTGAATGCCTATAACGTCACCGGCGAAGACAGTTGGGTGCTGGAAATCGCCGTCAAAGACGTGCGCCACCTGGACGTGGTGGTCAGTAAATTTTGTATCCTTAGCCCCACCTCGACATCCATCGTGCTGAACGCCCCGCGTGAAAACGCGCTGGTGCTGCCTGCGCGGCGGGAGCCCATTCCATCCTCTACCACCACTACCAAGGCGAACCCCAATGACCGCTAGCTTTTCCACCTGCGACCTGTGCGACGCGCACAAGAACGACCTGACCGGCGCGTTCCGCGTGCTGGCCCCCGCGTTCCGCGACTTCGGAGCCGTCAAGAAATTCAGTGGCCAGGTGTTCAATGTGCAGTGTTTTGAAGACAACTCGCTGGTCAAGGCCGCGCTGGATACGCCCGGCAATGGCCGGGTGCTGGTGGTCGGCGGTGGCGGTTCGCTGCGCCGGGCCTTGCTGGGCGGTAACTTGGGCGCGGCTGCCTACGCCAATGGCTGGGCCGGTGTGGTCATTGACGGCTGCGTGCGCGACGTGGCCGAGTTGGCCGCGTTGCAGGTCGGCATCCGCGCCCTGGCCGCCATGCCCATGCCCACCGAGAAGCGCAACCAGGGCCAGAGCAATGTGGCGGTGCACATCCAAGGCACCTGGGTGATGCCTGGCGAATGGCTGTATGCCGACGAGGACGGTATGGTGGTGGGGGCCAAAGCCTTGGTCTAAGCGATTGCTATAGAAAAGTAGCTTGTTACGCACGCGGAATAAGCGCAAACGGCCTATTTCTTATAGAGCTGCTCAGGGCTGCCTGAAAGCCTGCAGCGCCTCGCGCATCCAGTCGACGAAGACCCGGGTGCGGGTGGGCAACAGCCGCGCGTGCGGCAGCACCAGGCTCAAGGGGCGGGGCGGCGATTCGTAGGCTTCCAGCAGAATTTGCAGCCGCTGGTCCGCCAGATAGGGTGCCACCTGGTACGACAAAAACATGCCTACGCCCACGCCTGCCACACAGGCTTCCACCGCGGGGGCGATCTGGTTGAAATCCAGGTTGCCGCCGACGTTGATGCTGAACGGGCGGCCCTTGTCGATAAACGGCCCCCAGCCGGGCGTGTTGCCGGTGCGGCGCACGCAGTTGGCCTGCAGCAAATCCTTGGGGTGTTGGGGCGCACCAGCGCGTGCCAGGTAGTCGGGGCTGGCCACCACCACGCGGCGGATATGGCCCAAGGGGTACGCCACCAGCGACGAATCCTCCAGCGGGCCGATGCGGATGCCTACGTCAATGCCTTCTTCCAGCAGGTTCACCACCCGGTCGTACAACAGCAGGCTGCAGCGCATCTGCGGGTAGCGCTGCACAAAGCGCGTCACCGCCGGGGCCACGTGCATCTGGCCGAACTGCACCGGCGCGGTGATGGTGAGCTGGCCTGCGGGTTCGCGGGCATCGGCCTTCAACGCCGCCTCGGCTTCTTGCAAGCTGGTCAGCACTTGGCGGCAACTGTCCAGGTAGCGGCGCCCCTCTTCGGTAAGCGAAATGCGCCGGGTGGTACGGTGGAACAGGCGCACGCCCAGGTCGGCCTCTAGCGCCGCCAGCGTGCGCACCACGGCGGGTAGCGAGGCATCCAGTGCCAGCGCGGCGGCAGTCAGGCTACCCTGGTCGGCAATCTGTACAAAGGTCTGCATGGCTTTGAGTTTGTCCATGCGGTGGATATTAATCCGTTATATGGAGTAGTTAAATGTGTTTTGCGCCATTTATCTCGATGGATGGATTAAACACAATGCACACTTCAACCACTCATTTGGAAACCACACCATGACCATCCAGCTCTACCGCCACGCTGTCTCCGGCCACTCCCACCGCGTGCAACTCATGCTGTCGCTACTGGACCTGCCCTGCGAACTGGTCGATATCGACCTGCTGGCCGGGGCCCACAAAGCCCCACCATTTCTGGCCTTGAACGCCTTCGGCCAGGTGCCGGTGCTGCAAGACGGCGATGTCACGTTGGCCGATTCCAACGCCATCCTGGTCTACCTGGCCAGCCGCTACGCACAGCCCGGCGTGTGGCTGCCTACCGAGCCAGTGGCCGCCGCCCAGGTGCAGCGCTGGCTGTCGGTGGCAGCGGGGCCGCTGGCCTTTGGCCCGGCCGTGGCGCGGGTGATCCAGCTCTTTAAACTGCCCACCGATCCGGTGGATGCGATGGCCCGGGCCACCCAGTTGTTTGGCGTGATGGAGGCGCATCTGCAGCAGTCCGACTACCTGGTGGGCAGCACACCGACCATCGCCGACATCGCCAATTACAGCTACACCGCCCATGCGCCCGAGGGCGGAGTATCGCTGGAGCCGTACCCCCATGTACGTGCCTGGCTGGCCCGCGTTGAGGCCCTGCCGGGTTTTGTGCCCATGGTCCGCACGGCCATCGGTTTAGCCGCATGACCTCGACCTTCCACGCCGGGGAGCGCGCGGTGCAGCAGCGGGCGGGCGTGGCCGAACGCATGGCCGAGGTGGGGCCGCGGGTGATCCGCAGCTTCATGCCCGACCAGCACCGCGACTTCTTTGCTCAGTTGCCGTTTGTGGTGCTGGGCAGCGTGGACGCGCTGGGCCAGCCCTGGGCCTCGGTGCTGGCCCAGCCACCGGGTTTCATCCAATCGCCCGATGCCGCGCGGCTACGGGTGCGGGCGCTGCCTGCCGCGTCCGACCCGCTGGCGCGCAACCTGGTTGAGGGTGCGCCCATCGGCATGCTGGGCATCGAGCCGCACACCCGGCGCCGCAACCGCGTGAACGGCAGGGTCACCGCGCTGGATGGCAGCGGCTTTGGCCTGGCGGTGGAGCAGAGCTTTGGCAACTGCCCCAAGTACATCCAGGCCCGCGAACCGGTGTACGCCGCGCTGGCCAGCGAACCCGCTGCCATCGTCGGCACGCAGCTCGACCCTGCCGCCCTGTGCCTGGTGCGGGCCGCTGACACCTTCTTCATCGCCACAGCATCGGAGGGTGTCGATGTATCGCACCGTGGCGGCAAACCCGGCTTCGTACGGGTGGACGTTGATGGTTCGGGCCAGCAATGGCTGACCGTGCCCGACCTGGTGGGTAACTACTTTTTCAACACCTTGGGCAATCTGGCGCTGCAGCCGCAGGCGGGCTTGCTGTTCATCGACTTTGACAGCGGCGACCTGCTGCACCTGGCGGTGCGTGCCGAGATTGTGTGGGACGGCCCCGAGTTGGCCCGCTACGCAGGTGCCCAGCGCTTGCTGCGTCTGCAGGTACAGCAGGTGCTGCGCCGACCCGCGGCCCTGGCGCTGCGCTGGAGTGCGGCGCAGCAATCGCCCGCGCTGGCGGCTACGGGGGCGTGGACTCCGGCTCAGGTCGCGGCGTAGGCCCGCTGTGCCAAAGCCTGGGCCAGCACCTGCGCCGGGTTGAACAGCGGTAGCCCGTGGATCTGTGCCATGCCGTCCAGCGCCAAGGGAATCTCGGTGCAGCCCAGCACCAGCGCCGCGCCGCCGTGGCGTTGGGCCAAGGCCTGGGCCACTTCGCTGAAGCAGCGTTGCGCTAGCGGCATATTGCCTGCTTTGACGCCTTCGTAAATGCCTTGCATGATGCGCGCGCGCTCGGCGGGCGTGGGCAGGTGGCATTGCACCCCTGCGCGGGCCAGGGCTTGCGTGTACACGCCGCTGCGGTAAGTGCCATCGGTGGCCATCAGCGCGGCGGCGGGTACGCCGCGGGCCGCCAGCGTGCGTGCCATTTCTTCGGCGATGTGCAGCACATCCAGCTGCGGAAATCGGTCTTGCAAACGGCTGTGCCAGGCATGGGCGGTGTTGCAGGGCATGGCCACACAGCGCGCACCCAGGGCGGCCAGGCGGCCCAGGGCCTGCAGCATGGGCTCCAGCGGCTGCTGCGCCCCGGCTGCATCGGACTCCAGTGCCCGCGTGCGGTCGGGCACCGGCACCTGGGCCAGCCAGTGCTCGGGAAAGTGCTGGTCGCTTACCGCCAGGCCCATGGCTTGCATGCGTTCTATGCACGACTGGACGAACAATCGTACAAAATCTGCGCCCGCCGCCGGCCCCATGCCGCCCAAAATGCCCACGACTTGCATGCTTAGACCGCTGGTTTGTCGCTGAGGGCCTTGAGGTTGTCGCGCAGCTCCTTGCTCATCGGCAGGTTCAGGTTTTGGCCTCTGGGGGGAATCGGCGACATGAACCACTTGGTGTAGAGCTTTTCAAACTGGCCAGACTTCACCATGCCGGTGATGACACCATTGACCAACTGCTGGAACTGCGGGTCGTCCTTGCGCAGCATGCAGGCGTAGGGTTCGACCTGCAGCGAGTCGCCCACCACTTCCCACTCCGCTGGATTTTTGGCATTGCCAATCAGCCCAAACAGCAGGATGTCGTCCATGGCGAAGGCCACGGCCCGGCCACTGTCAACCAGCAGCATGGAATCATCATGGTCTTTGCCGAGCTGGATTTCCATGCCCAGGTTCTTCTCGGTGTTGTACTTGCGGATCACCTGGGCATTGGTGGTGCCAGAGGTGCTTGCAACGTTCTTCTTGGCCAGGTCCGCGTAGTTTTTGATGCCCGAGGTCTTCTTCACCAGCAGCCGGGTGCCGGTGTAGAAATGGTTGATGGCGAACTGCACATCTTTGCCGCGCACGGTGTTGTTGGTGGTGGAGCCGCATTCCAGATCGATGGTGCCGTTGAGCAGCAGCGGAATGCGGTTTTGCGAGGTCACGGCCTGCAGGGCGACTTTCAGGTCGGGCTTTTTCAGTTGTTTCTTCACCGCATCTGCCACGGCGTTGGCGATGTCCATGGAGAACCCTTCGGGCGTGCTGCCTGCGGCCAAATAGCTGAACGGTACCGATGACTCGCGGTAGGCCAGGGTGATCTGGCCCGACTCCGCAATTTTCTGCAGCGTGTCGGCGCTGGTCGGCATGGAGGCGGCCAAGCCTGCGGTTAAAACCAGGGTGGACAAAAGAGAGGTTGCTTGCATGGAGGCCCTTGAAACAGTGGTGAACAGAGGTGGATGGAAAAGCTGTGGGCAGTTTAGGAGCGGTAGGTCGCCAGGAATAGTGCCGTTTTCGGGGTGGCGTATTACCTAAAGTTATGGATTTGGATGCGCCCCAATACATAACATTTGCTGATGGGCGAGGGTGTATTTGGAATTGGCCCTATGCCGCCCGTCTGCCTACAGTTGAGCGGCAACAAACGAGGACTTACGCAGATGCATGTATGTGTTTTAGGTGCCGGTATTGTCGGTCTGGCCACGGCCTATGTGCTGCACCAGCAGGGGCTGGAGGTGACGGTGGTAGACCGCGCCACGCCCGGTGCGGGTGCCAGCGGCGGCAACGGGGCCCAGCTCAGCTACAGCTATGTGCAGCCGCTGGCCGACCCCGGCATCTGGCGGCAACTGCCCAAGCTGTTGCTGTCTGCCGATTCGCCCTTGAAGCTGCAGCCGCAATGGGACCTGCAGCAGTGGCGCTGGGGTCTGGCATTTTTACGCGCCTGCAATGCCCGCACCTCGGCCGACACTACGGTGCAGCTGCTGCAGTTGGCCGCACGCAGCCGGGTCGGTTTTGAGGCCATGCTGCAAGACTTGGCGCTGGACTGTGACTTCAGCCGCACCGGCAAGCTGGTCGTGTACAGCAGCGCCGAGTCCTTGGCCGCGGCGGGTCGGCAGATGGCGCTGCAGCAGCGGCTGGGCAGCGTGCAGGAAGTCGTGTCGCCCCAGCGCTGCGTGGCACTGGAGCCCGCGCTGCAGCACTACCAGGCCCGCATGGCCGGTGCGGTTTACACCCCGGATGAATGCGCGGTCGATTGCCTGAAGGTCTGCGCGGGCCTGCATGCGGCGCTGCTGGCGCGCGGTGTGAAGTTCGTGCTGGGCGCAGAGGTGCAGGGCGTGGCCCGCCAGGGCGCACGCATCGACGCGCTGCAGACCACGGCGGGCAGGCTGCAGGCGGACCAGTTTGTACTGGCCCTGGGTAGCGCCAGTACCAGGCTGGCGCGGCAACTGGGCTTGCAGCTGCCGGTGTATCCGCTCAAGGGCTACAGCATCAGCCTGGACATCGCGGACGCCCCAGACAGTGCGCCCCGGATCAGCGTGACGGACGCGGCGCGCAAGGTGGTGTTCGCCCGCATTGGCAGCCGCCTGCGCGTGGCGGGCATGGCCGAGCTGGTGGGACACGACCACCGCATCCCGCCGGAGCGAATCCATAGCCTGCAAGACAGCACGCGCGCGCTATTTCCAGACTGCGTGCAGGGTGCTGACGTGCAACCCTGGACCGGCATGCGCCCGGCCACGCCCACGGGGTTACCGCTGGTAGGGCGGCATGCGCGCGGGCCGAACAATCTGCTGCTGAATACCGGGCACGGTGCTTTGGGTTTGACACTGGCGTTTGGCACGGCCCAGGTGCTGGCCGATGGACTGCTGGGCCGGGGTGTGGTCAGCTCGGGTGCAGAGCGGCTTCGACCACCTGCTGCACACACTGCGTCATAGCGCTGGCCAGCAGCGAGCC
>NZ_JBDTEM010000472.1:0-2177 GCF_039922535.1 Rhodoferax sp.
GCATGCGGGTGTTGCGCTGCATCAACGCGGTCAGGATGCTGCTGTGGTCGGGGGCCAGGTGCTGCACCAGCACAAAGGCCATGCCGGGCTGGGTGTCGGTCGGCATGCCCGAAAAGAAGGCTTCAAATGCCGCCAAGCCACCGGCAGATGCACCGATGCCGACAATCGGGAAACTGGATGTAGAAGGGGGGGTATCGACCACCGCCGGGGTGGTTGCCGCGAGGGGCTTGGTGCTTTTTGCCTTGGCTGCCATGGGGTTCTCCGGGTACGAAGAAGGGTCATGCGGGCACTTCAGCGACTTGAAGTGTAGTCGCTGTATCTGGGAAATTCCAAAACTCCTAAAAATATAGCTGCTTGTGCAGGTCCGGTCTGCGCTAAAGGCTGATTTTGTGCTTAATTTTAGGTGCACTCCGCCCTGCCATTGCCAGGCGGATACGGGAGCCCCGGCCCGTTGCAGGGTGGGGGCTGCCGCTGCGAATTTACACGGTGGTCGGGGGGGGGGCATGGCATGCAGTTCCAGGTCGGGCGAGAACATCTGAAAGTTGCAGCGCCCGTTTTTCTTGGCGTGGTACATGGCGATGTCGGCGTGGCGCAGCAAGGTTTCCACGTCGCTGCCGTCGTCGGGGTAGATGCTCAGGCCGATGCTGGCCGACACCTGGAGCTGGTGCTTGCCCACCCGGTAGGGTTCGGACGTGGCTTCGATCAGCATGGCAGCGGCGCGGGCGGCATCTTGGGTGGTTTCCACCTCGGCCAGCAGCAGCACAAACTCATCGCCGCCCTGGCGGCAAACGGTATCCGACTGGCGCACGCAGTTGCTCAGGCGCTGGGCCACGGCTTGCAGCAGGGCGTCGCCCACGGAATGGCCCAGGGAGTCGTTGATGTACTTAAAGTTGTCTAGGTCCAGGTAGGCCAGCACCACTTTTTGGTTATGGCGCTGGGCCAGCGCCATCGACTGGGCCAAGCGGTCGGTGAGTAAGGCGCGGTTGGGCAGGCCGGTGAGGATGTCGTGCTGGGCCTTGTACGACATCTGGGCTGTGGCCCCTTCGGCGGCTTCGGTCATGGTTTGGGCTTGCACGGTGGCCACCACCAAGCGCTCGTTGGCCTCGCGCAGTTGGGTCGCGGTGTGGTCTGCCAGCGCTTCTTTGGCGCGGGCGGCATCTTCTTGCAGCAGCACGGCTTTTTCGCGCTGTTCCACCAGGGCTTCGCGGGTGGTGAGAGCAGCTTCGCGCTGGGCCAGCGCATGGGACAGTATGGTTAAAGCCTGTCCCTCGGATGAGCCAGTCAGGGTGTCGTTTTGTTCCAGAGACGGTGTTTGGGATGTCATGTGGTGCCCCGCAAAAGCGTATTTTGCGCCACGGTATGCAGGGGGCGGCCTCCCAGCAGTCCCTCATAGTGCAGCACCGGCGCGCCGATGGCAATGCCGTCGTCGGTGATGTGGTAGCGCCGGATGTCGTTGCTGTGGTCGCTGCCACGCACCTTGACCACCGCCATCACGCGCTGCAGGCTGCTGTCTAACTCGATATAGCGCTGGACGATGATGGCATCCGTCAAGAACGCCGTGCCGTAGGGGCTGAAGCGCAGGTCGGTGTAGCGGTCTTCCAGCTCCGAGGTCATCAGTACGGTGACACCCATGCCCGACAGCACGGCCACCATGCGAAACAGCGACTCGCGAAAGTCTTCCCGAAAAGTGGGCGCCACCGCCAGCTCAAAGCCCGATAGCGAGTCGATCACCACCCGGGTTGCCCGTAACGCCTGGATGCGCTGCACCATGTCCTGCACGATCTCGTCTATCGACAGGTCCATCAGGCGGGTGTTGATCAGCCCCAGGCAGCCCGCCCGCACCATGTCGTCGATGGTGGGGGTGCGCGAGCGGCTGGGGGTTTGCTCAAAAGCCACGATCACGCCGGCTTCGCCGAGGCGTACGCCCTCCTGCAAAAAGGCGGTGGCCAGAATGGTTTTGCCCGAGCCGGACGGCCCGGCCACCAGCAGCGAATAGCCTGCGGGCAGACCACCGCCCAGCATGGCATCCAGCAACGGCACGCCCATGGTGATGCGGGTGTCGGAACGGGTGGGTGCGTTCGCCTGCGGGGTGGCACTGCTGTCGTCGTGCACCACGGCCGACGGAAAAATGGTCAACCCATCGCCGGTGATGCGCAGGGTGTGCACGCCGGGGCTGG
>NZ_JBDTEM010000473.1:0-3749 GCF_039922535.1 Rhodoferax sp.
AGGCCGATGGCGGTCAGCCAGGGCGACAGGCCGCTGTCCTCGGTCACGTCCACACGGACGAAGCCACCGCGATGGCGGCTGGCGAGCGTGGCGATCAGGGCCTTCGCGGTGGCCGCGTCGCTGGCGATGACGGGACCGATCACGAGGCCGCGACCGAACTCACGTATGCCAGCATAGCCCTGCACGCCGGAGCCCTGATCGGCGACGACTATCGGGCCTGCCTTTAACAGGGCGGCCAGCAATTTTTTCCGGTCCATGCCCGTGGCAGCAAGGTCGAGTCGGCGCACGGCCTCGTTATCGCCGGCCTGCAGGGGGCGGACGCCGATGGCTTTGGTGACAGGAAGGGGATCGGCTGGCAGCACCGCCTGATGCTGGAATACCTGCCCCACGGGTACGAAGCCCAGCTGGGTATACAGGCGCAAGCCTTCCTGCGTGGAGTTGAGGATAAGGGCCCGGTCGCCCGCCTCGTGCAGCAGCGCGTCCATCAATGCGCGCCCTAGGCCCCGACCTTGCATCTCTGCAGCGACGATGATCATGCCGAGCGAGGCATGGGTGTCGCCATAAGGCCACCACAGTGCTGTGCCAACAAGGCGACCGTCCACCTCCGCCGCGATGCCATTGCCAAGTTCGAATGCGAAGCGCCAGTCGGCCTCACGGTAGGGCCATGCCAGCGCGGATGACAGCGCCACGGCATGCGGCAGGTGATCTGCACGCAGCGTGCTCAGGCGTGGCACTTTTGCATCCATTGGCGCGCTCGCGTGAATGGACGACATGCTAAAACTCCGCAACCTTGCCCCAGGCGGACGACTGAAAACGGTCCGGGTGGTAGGGCCGGGGATCTACGATCGGTGTGGCGCCGCTGACGATGTCGGCGATCAGATGGCCCGCGCCAGGACCAATGCCGAACCCGTGGCCACTGAATCCGGCCGCCAGTACCAGGCCGGGGACGCTGGCGACTTCGCCGATGCCGGGCACACCATCGGGCGTGCTGTCGATATAGCCGGCCCAGGCCGCAGTGACCTTGCGTTCTTTCAGCGCCGGGACCAGGTCCAACGCGCGCTGGTAGGTCAAGCGCACGACCGCCTTGTCCACTGCGGGATCGAGAATGCGCATCCGCTCCATCGGCGTCGGCTGGTCCAGCCGCCAGCGGGACATGCCTTCATGGCCCGACCGTATGCCTTCCAGCCCGCCCAGTGCCAGGTTGCGCCAGCGGCGTAAGAACATGGGCAGAAATTGTGCGGAAAAACGCAGCATTTGCGGCGTGGGATCCACCCGCCCGCGACCGCTGATGGACACCGTGTAACCGCCGTCGCCGCGGCGGGTCATGGTCACGGCGGCGGTATGGAGTACGGGCGGCAGCTCGCTGGCGCCCGGCGACACTGCCAACACTGTTTGCCGGATGGCGGCTTGCGGAAACCGGATGCCGTACTGGCGACAGAATGAGGAGGCCCAGGCGCCACCAGCCAGCACAGCGACCTTGGTGCGTATGGTGCCCTTCTCCGTGACAACGCCCGACAAGCGCCCGCCTTCCATCTCGATGCCGCGCGCCGCGCAGCCCTGGTGCACACTGCCACCGAGCTTCATCACCGCCCGTGCGACCGCCGGGGCCGCGCGCGAAGGGTCTGCCGTGCCATCCGTAGGTGAGACGACGCCTCCTTTCCATGGCTTGCCCGTGATGCGACCGCGTTGGGCCGCCTCTTTGGCCGTTAGCATCTGCGTTTTCACGCCGACGGTGCGGGCGAATTCGCCCCAGCGCGCCCAGCCGGCCAGCTCCGCCTCGTTATTGCTGAGGTAGAGCAGGCCGCAGCGGTTGAACCCCGTCTCCTCCCCCGATTCGGCGGTGAATTGCTCCCACAGGTCTAGGCTTTTGGTGGCTATCGGCAGTTCGCGGGCATCGCGGTTCTGCTGGCGGCACCAGCCCCAGTTACGGCTCGACTGTTCTGCACCGATCAGCCCCTTTTCGACCAGCGCGACCTTCAAGCCGCGCTTGCTCAGGTAATAGGCGGTAAAGCACCCGATGATGCCGCCGCCAATGATCACCACGTCGGCATGGGTCGGCAGGTCTGGTGTAGTTTCTACGGGTGTTAAAGGTGCAGGCATTGTCAGAAGGTTCTGTCAGGGTAGATGAAGATTAAAAACGGTGCGGGCTTTCACCAGCCGCCGAAGCCGGAGTGGGAAGTTCCGGCTGCATCAGTAGCCGATGATGGCCTTGGTCTCCAGGTATTCTTCAAGACCGTAGACACCATATTCGCGGCCATTGCCCGAGCGCTTGTAGCCGCCAAACGGGGCGTGTCCGTTCCATGTCGGGTAGTTGATGTGCACTTGCCCGGCACGGATGCGGCCTGCCACCCGCCGTGCCCGTTCCGGGTTGCTCGACTGCAGGTGTGCACCCAGGCCGTAGATGGTGTCGTTGGCCATGGCGATGGCTTCTGCCTCATCCTGGTAAGGCATGATCACCAGCACCGGGCCAAAAATTTCTTCTTGTGCGATCCGCATGCCGGGGGTCACGTTGGAGAACACCGTTGGCTGTACGAAGAAGCCGTGCTCCAGCCCGGTCGGCAGGCCTGGCCCACCACAGAGCAGCTTGGCGCCTTCGTCGATGCCGACCGCAATCATGGCCTGCACCCGGGCGTATTGCGCGGCATTGGCGATCGGGCCCATGGTGGTTTTTTCATCGTGTGGATCGCCCACGTCGATGCTGGCCGCAGCCGCCACCGCCAAGGCTTCCACCTCGGCCAGCCGCGAGGCCGGCACCAGCATCCGCGTCGGAGCGCTGCAGGACTGGCCCACATTGCGCATGCCTGCCAGCACACCCTTGGCAACGCCGTTCTCAAAGTCGGCATCGTCAAGAAATACATTGGGCGACTTGCCGCCGAGTTCCTGCACCACGCGTTTGACCGTCACGGCGGCAGCCTGCGCTACCAGCACACCCGCGCGTGTCGATCCGGTGATGGAAATCATGTCAACCTCCGGGTGCGATGCCAGCGCTGCACCCACGACCTCGCCGGTGCCGCCGACCAGGTTGAATACGCCGGCCGGTACGCCCGCATCGTGCATCACCTGCGCGAACAGCTGTGCGCTGTAGGGCGAAAGCTCGCTGGGCTTGAGTACCACGGTGCAGCCGGCTGCGATCGCTGGCGCGACCTTGGCGGTGATCTGGTACAGCGGCCAGTTCCAGGGAGTGATCAGTGCGCAGACGCCAATATGCTCTTTTGCCATGGCGGTGCCGCCCTCGCTGGAAAGAAAGTTGTAGCGCTGCAGCACCTCCATCTGCACGCGCACATGGGCGGTGCCATAAGGCACATGGGACGCTCGGGCGAATCCGATCGCGGCGCCCATCTCGGTCACGATAGCTTGTGCGAACAGTTCCGAGCGTTCCTCCAGCAGTGCCAGGATGCGGCCTAGCAGGTCCAGCCGCTCCTCCACCGTGCTACGTGAAAAGGTCTCGAACGCCCGCCGGGCAGCCGTCACGGCGAGATCGACATCGGCCGCTGAGCCACCAGCGATATGCCCCACGACCTGTTCGGTAAATGGATCGACGACGGCGATCTGCGGTGCGTCGGAGCGGTCGATCCACTGACCATCGATATAGAGTCGCGCGTCGTTGAGGTTGAGGTTGGGGGCTGCCATGGTCTAGCTTTCTGTGCGTGTGCGGTACTGTTGCGTTCTTAGGCCATGACCCATACTTTGCGCACGGTTTCAATGGTGCGCCAAGTGCCGATGTAGCCGGGCTTCATGATGAAGCAGTC
>NZ_JBDTEM010000474.1:0-9330 GCF_039922535.1 Rhodoferax sp.
CAAAAAAGGAAACCACCCTAGCCCCGCTTTTTCAGGCCCAGTTTCCTGCGTCCTTCTTCGGGGGTCAGCGTGCGCGCGCCCATCATGCTGATGATGGTGTTGGCCCGTTCCACCAGCGACCCGTTGCTGGCGGGTACGCCCTTGTCCAGCCAGAGGTTGTCTTCCAGGCCCACGCGCACATTGCCCCCCAGCAGCACGGCCTGCGCCACCATGGGCATTTGCATGCGGCCAATGCCAAACCCGGCCCAGGTGGCACCCGGCGGCATGTTGTCGGCCATGGCCTTCATGGTGGTGGTGTCGGCGGGCGCGCCCCAGGGGATGCCCAGGCAGACCTGGAACAACGGTGCGTCGCCCAGCAGACCTTCTTTCAGCATCTGCTTGGCAAACCACAGGTGGCCGGTGTCGAACACCTCCAGCTCGGCTTTCACGCCGAGCTCCAGAATGCGCTTGGCCCCGGCGCGTAACTGGGTGGGGGTAGACACGTAGATATAGTCGCCATCGCCAAAATTCAGCGTGCCGCAGTCCAGCGTGCAGATTTCGGGCAGCAGCTCTTCGATGTGGATCAGCCGGGCCAGCCCGCCGACCAGATCGGTGCCGGGGCCGAACTGCAGCGGGGCTTCGCCCGCGCCAATTTCCAGGTCGCCACCCATGCCCGCCGTCAGGTTCAGCACCATGTCCACGCCACTGGAGCGGATACGGTCCACCAGTTCACGGTACAGCGCCGGGTCGCGGCTGCCCTTGCCGGTCTCCGGGTCGCGCACATGGCAGTGCACCACGGTGGCTCCGGCTTGGGCCGCCTCGACCGCAGCGGCAGCGATCTGCTTAGGAGTGACGGGAATGGCCGGGTGGCGGCCAACGGTATCGCCCGCACCGGTGACAGCGCAGGTCAGGATGACATCATGGTTCATGCGCGGCTCCTTTACAGACCGAGAGACGTACGCACGGCAGGTAGGCCGTCTTTGCCGTCATAGGTTTTGACACCTGCCAACCATTTGGTGAGCAGCTCGGGGTTTTGCTTCAAGAAATCTTTGGCAGCGGTGGCGGGCAGCACCTTGGCCATGATGGGCACCATCAGGCGGTTTTCCACATCGGTGCTGAAAATCAGGTTGGACACCAGCTTGCCGGCGTTCGGGCAGCGCGCCAGGTAGTCATTCGCCACCAGGGTTTTGACCTTGGCTTCGCCAAAATTGGCGCCAAAGTAGGCATCGCCGCCCGTCAGGTAGCTGATCTGCATCTGGATGTTCATCGGGTGCGGCTCCCAGCCCAGGAACACCACCAGCTTCTTCTGCCGTATTGCGCGCTGCACCTCGGCCAGCATGCCCGCTTCGCTGGACTGCACCAGCTTGAAGCCGCCCAAGCCCAACTCGTTCTTGTCGATCATTTGCTGCACCTTGGCGTTGGCACTGCTGCCCGCTTCGATGCCAAAAATCTTGCCGTCCAGCTCTTTCTGGAACTTGGCAATGTCGGCAAAACTCTTCAACCCCGCCTCATTGGCATAGGCGGGCACGGCCAGCGTGGCCTTGGCACCGCTCAGGTTGGGCGTAGGCAGCACGACCAGGTTTTTAGCCTTGACCAGCGGATCGACCATGCCGTCCTGCATGGGACTCCAGTAACCCAGCGACACATCAATCTGCTTGCTCTTCAGACCCGCAAAAGAAATGGGCACCGAGGCGATGGTGGTGCTAGGGGCGTAGCCCAGGCCCTCAAACACCGTGGTCGCCAGCGCAGTGGTGGCAGTGATGTCGCTCCAGCCGATGTCCACAAAGCGGATTTTTTTGCAGCTTTCGGCATCCTGGGCCACTGCGGGTAAAACATACATTGCCGCCGCCAGCAGGCCCGCAGCTTGAAGCCATTTTTTCATCATGTTCCTTTGGAATAAACACCGCAAACAGCGCCAACCGCCTTGCGATAGATGAAGTTTGCCGAGGGGCGCACTTAAAAAACGACGCATTGCGACCAGTCGTTGCACTGCTGCGACCCCACGGGTTTTCCCATCTGCTACAACCTCAGCCCATGCCTGCTCCCGAAGATCTGTACTTTTTGCTGCTGCCCGCGTTTTCGATGATGGGCTTTGTGTCGGCGGTTGAACCGCTGCGGGTGGCGAACCGGTATCAAAAAGACCTGTACCGTTGGCACATCCTGAGCGTGGACGGCGGCCCGGTCACCGCCAGCAATGGCATGTCACTGAATGCGGAAAGCTCGCCTGACTTCGTAGACCACGCCCCCAGTCTGTTCATCGTGGGCGGCTTCAACCCGCTGGAGCACTACACGCCTGCGCTGGGCAGTTGGCTGCGGCGGCTGGACCGGGCGGGTACGGTGTTAGGTGCTATTGACACCGGCAGCTTTCTGCTGGCCGAGGCCGGGCTGCTGCAACGCCAGAAGCTGACCCTGCACTGGGAGGCGATATCCGCCTTTGTAGAGCGCTACCCGGCGCTGGCCGCCTCGGTGACGCAGGAGCTGTTTGAAATCGACGGCCAGCGCATCACCAGCGCGGGCGGCACGGCCTCCATCGACATGGTATTGGCGCTGATGGCCCGCAAGCATGGCCATGCGTTAGCCACCGAAGTGTCTGAACAGTTTGTGCTGGGCCGCATCCGCAACCCGTCGGACCACCAACGCATGCAAATTGCCGCGCGTTACGGCATCCACAACAAGAAAACCATCCAGGTCGTGAGCGAGATGGAGCGGCACATGGAAGAGCCCCTGTCGCCCGACGCACTGGCCGACAGCATCGGCGTGACACGGCGCCAACTGGAGCGGTTGTTTGCCACCCACCTGAAAGACACGCCCTCGCACTTCTACCTGGGCCTGCGACTGGACCGGGCGCGCCAACTCCTGCAGCAAACCGAGATGCGCATCATCGAAGTCAGTGTGGCCTGCGGGTTTGAGTCGCCCTCGTACTTCTCGCGGGCCTACCGCAGCCGTTTCCACAGCCCGCCCAAGCAGGACCGACTCGCCAGTTAGGCCCAGAAACGAAAAAACCACCAGAACCTAGGCTCTGGTGGTTTTTTGCTTTTTGCTGTGCTGGCAGCGCACCCTACAAAACGGCGGACAATGGTGACACCGTCCGGGCGGTTTGCTTAAAAGATTTAAGCTGCGACAGGTGCGGCCACGAGTGCCTTCACCTTGGTGCTCAGACGGCTCTTATCGCGAGCAGCCTTGTTCTTGTGGAAGATGCCCTTGTCGGCAACCGTGTCCACCACGGCTTGCATCTTGGCAAACAGCTCGGTGGCTTTGGCTTTGTCGCCAGTCAGAACGGCTTTTTCAACGTTCTTGACAGCGGTACGGTATTTGGAACGCAGCGAGGTGTTTGCAGCGTTAATCTTGACGTCTTGGCGGACGCGCTTACGGCCCGACGCAAGGCGTGGGTTCTTTTTCTTTGGTTTGGTTGCCATAATATTTTTCCTTGAGATTGTTAGAGGATGATGCCAGCAAAGCCCACGAGTATAGCAGTTGGGCGCTTGCACCCCCAGCCGGGCTACACTGGATGGGTGAGTCTCTTCAAATCTGCTTCCACCATCTCCCTGCTGACCCTGGCTTCCCGCGTGGCGGGTCTGGTCCGTGACCAGTTGTTTGCCGCCACCTTCGGTGCCAATGCCATGACCGACGCGTTCTACGTGGCGTTTCGCATTCCCAACCTGTTCCGCCGCCTGTTTGGCGAAGGCGCGTTCAGCCAGGCCTTTGTGCCCGTGCTGGCCGCCAGCAAAGCCAAAAACGGGCTGGAAGCCACCAAGCTGCTGATCGACCGCGTGGCCACCCTGCTGACCTGGGTGCTGGTGCTGACCTGCGTGCTGGGGGTGCTGGGCACGCCGCTGCTGGTCTGGGCCATGGCCGGAGGTATGCAGCAAGAACCCCAAGCCTACGCGGCCGCCACCACCATGACGCGCTGGATGTTCCCCTACATCCTGTTCATCTCGCTGGTGTCCATGGCCTCGGGCATTTTGAACACCTGGCGCGTATTTGCCGTGCCTGCCGCCACCCCGGTGCTGCTGAACATCGCCATGATCGCCGCCACGCTGTGGGCCACGCCCTGGTTCCGCAGCCACGGCATTGAGCCCATCTATGCGCAAATCATCGGTGTGATGCTGGGCGGCATCTTGCAACTCGGGGTGCAGATTCCAGCACTGAAACGCCTGGGCCTGTTTCCCAACATAGGGCATACCTGGTCACTGGTGCGCGCCGCCTGGGCTGATGACGCAACCAAAAACGTCGCGAAACTGATGGTTCCGGCCCTGCTGGGTGTGGGCGTAGCGCAGATATCCCTGTTTATCAACACCCAGATCGCCTCGCGCCTTGCCCCCGGCAGCGTGAGCTGGCTCAGCGGAGCCGACCGGCTGATGGAATTCCCCACCGCCATGCTGGGCGTGGCCCTGGGCGTGGTGCTGATGCCGCAACTGGCCGGTGCCAAAGCCGCCAACGACCCCAAACAGTATTCGGCCATGCTCGACTGGGGCCTGCGCCTGGTGGTGTTGCTGGCCGTGCCCTGCTCGGTGGCGCTGCTGACGTTTGCCACCCCGCTGGTAGCGGTAATCTTCCACTACGGGGCCTTCACCGAGCGCGACGTGGCACAAACCGCGCTGGCCCTGATGGGCTGGGGCGTGGGCTTGCTGGGCGTGGTGGCTATCAAGGTGCTGGCCCCGGGCTTTTACGCCAGCCACAATATGAAGACCCCGGCGCGCATTGCCGTGGCGGTGCTGGTCATCACCCAGTTGCTGAATCTGGTGCTGGTGCCGCTGTTCCAGCATGCGGCGCTGACGCTGTCGGTGGGCCTGGGCGCACTGATCAACGCTAGCTGGCTACTGTTCGGCCTGCGGCGGCGCGGCAGCTACCTGCCCATACCCGGCTGGTGGAAATTCATCCTACAGGTGCTGGCGGCCAGCGCCTTGCTGGCGGTATTTTTGATCTGGGCGACCAGTGCCGTGCCCTGGACCCACTTTGAAGGTGCAAAATTGGAACGGGTTGGCTATCTAGCGCTGGTTCTACTTGCGTCGGCAGCTATTTATTTCGTAGCATTGTGGGCAGCAGGAATGAAGTTACGTAAAGTGGTACACCCCGGCGGCATTTAAACTTGACGCTGCGCTAGTGCTCTAATAAAACCAGATTATGCAAATCTCCTACCAAGCCCCCACACCGCTTGAATATTTTGCGGCGCTGGTCCAGAGCGATGAGCACTTCCCGCTGCTGGAGGCGGTGACCAGCCTGGCGCAAGACGAATACCCCGAGCTGGACATGGAACAGGTGCTGGGCGATGTAGACCAACTGCTGGCCCGCCTCAAACGCCGCCTGCCGCGCGACGCGGTGCCGCTGCAGCGGCTGCGCTCTCTGAACCAGTTCTTCTACCGCGACCTGAACTTTGGCGGCAACGTCAACGACTACTACGACCCTGACAACAGCTACCTCAACGCCGTGCTGCGCACGCGCCGGGGCATCCCGATATCGCTGGCCGTGGTGTGGATGGAGCTGGCCCAGGGCATTGGCCTGGTGGTGCGCGGCGTGGCGTTTCCGGGGCATTTCATGGTCAAGATCAACCTGCCCAAGGGCCAGGTGGTGATGGACCCGTTCACCGGCCAGTCGCTGAGCCGCGAAGAACTATCGGAACGGCTAGAGCCCTACACCCGGCGCAACGCGCTGTCTGACGATTTTGAAGTGCCGCTGGGCCTGTACCTGCAGGCCAGCCCACCGCGCGACATCGTGGCCCGCATGCTGCGCAACCTCAAAGACATCCACACCTCGCAAAGCGACTGGCTGCGCCTGGTAGCGGTGCTGAACCGCCTGCTGGTGCTGCAGCCCGATGCCTGGAGCGACTACCGCGACCGGGGCCTGGCCCACGCCGCCCTGGGCAACAGCGCACTGGCCGTGGAAGACCTGGAAAAGTACCTGCTCTGCGCCGAAGACCCCTTGGATGTTGACAGCATCGCTTACCGCATCAGCACGCTGCGCAGGGCAAAGAGCTAACGTCCCGCCGCCAGCGTAGCCTGCGCACCCCGGGCCCCCACGGCCTGCTTGCGGTACAGCACCAGCGTGGCGATCAGCCCGCACAGCGCCGCAAACGTCATCCATAGCGCCGGAGCCGCCTTGTTGCCGGTGGCTTCGATCAAGCCGGTGGCGATGGCCGGCGTAAAGCCACCAAAAATCGCCGTGGCCAGACTGTAGGCCAGCGAGAAGCCCACGGTGCGCACTTCCACCGGCATCACCTCGGTCAGCGCCACCACCATAGCGCCGTTGTAGCTGGCGTACAAAAAGGACAGCCACAGCTCCACGGTCAACATCTTCTCAAAGCTCGCCGCGTTGGTCAGCCAGGTCATGGCCGGGTAGGCGCTGACGATGGTCAGCACGGTAAAGAACAGCAACAGCGGACGGCGGCCAATGCGGTCCGAGAGCGCGCCCATCACGGGTAGCCAGATGAAGTTGGAAATACCCACACACAGCGTCACGACCAGCGCGTCGGTAGTACTGAGGTGCAGCACGCTTTTGCCAAACGTGGGGGTGTAGACGGTGATCAGGTAGAACGAGACCGTGGTCATGGACACCAGCATCATCCCGGCCACCACCAGGCCCCAGTTGTCCAGCATCGAGCGGAAGATGGCCCGGGTGTCCGGCCGGTGCTTGCGCTGCATGAACTCCTCGGTTTCCTGCAGCGAGCGGCGCAGCAGAAACAGCACCGGCACGATCATGCAGCCGATAAAGAAGGGCACGCGCCAGCCCCAGGCACCAATTTCCAGCGGCGTAAGCCAAGTATTCAGCAGGTAGCCCAGCGCTGCCGCCACGATGATGGCCACCTGCTGGCTGGCCGACTGCCAGCTCACATAAAAGCCTTTGCGGCCCGGCGTGGCCATCTCGGCCAGATACACCGACACGCCGCCCAGCTCTACCCCGGCGGAAAAGCCTTGCAGCAAGCGGCCCATCAGCACCAGACCGGGTGCCAGGTAGCCGATGCTGGCATAGCCAGGCACGCAGGCGATCAGTACCGTGCCGGTAGCCATGAGGGCCAGTGTCACGATCAGCCCCTGCCGCCGCCCTACCCTGTCCACATAGGCACCGAGAAAAATAGCGCCCAACGGCCGCATCAAAAAGCCCGCACCGAAGGTCATGAAAGTAAACATCAGCGACGCAAACTCATCCGCCGCCGGGAAGAAGGTTTTGGCGATGTAAGTGGCGTAAAAGCCGAACAGGAAGAAGTCGAACATCTCCATGAAGTTGCCGCTGGTGACACGGAGCACCGTGCCAAACTTCGACTGCGCGGGGGAGGCGGTCATGCTTGTCATTTTTTTGGATGTGAACAGGGGAAATGGGAGCAGTCTGGCGTAGACAATCAATTGCATTGTCTGCCTGCCGCCGCGCGCCACAGAGGGTGCGCAGCCAGCTTTACCGCCTATTCACACTGCTTTACGCCACCGTATTGCAGCACCCCAAAAGCTCAGCGTGCCGCGGGGGTTTCGGCCAAAAACAGCGCCTGCAAGTCGCTCAAAAAGTCAAAGCCCCGCACCGTGGGCCGTACCCGCACGCCGTCGCGCTCCAGCAGGCCTTTGCGCTCGCCCTCGGCCAGACCTTTCTGGATGCTGGTCAGCGGCAGGCCGGTGCGTTCGGTGAACTTGGGTAGCTCAAAGCCGTCGCGCAGACGCAGGGCGTTCAGCATGTACTCGAACGGCAGCTCGGCGCGGGGAATGTCGTCGTCCTGCGCCACCGCCTTGCCCGCCAGGGCGTTGGCCATGTACAGGTTGGGCTCGCGGTACCGCACCTGGCGCACGATGCGGTGGGCAAAGCTGAGCTTGCTGTGGGCCCCCGCGCCAATCCCCAGGTAGTCGCCAAATTGCCAGTAGTTCTGGTTGTGCACGCAGGCGTGGCCGGGCAGCGCGTAGGCCGAGACTTCGTAGCGGTCCATGCCAGCAGCCAAGGTCATCTCGGTGATCTTGTCCAGCATGTCGTAGCCCAAGTCTTCCTCAGGCACCTGCGGCGGAAACTTGGCGAAGTAGGTATTGGGCTCGATGGTCAGCTGGTAAATACTGATGTGTTTGGGCCCTAGCGCAAGCGCGGTCTGCATATCCAGCTCTAAATTCTGTAGCGTCTGGCCGGGCAGCGCGTACATGATATCGAGGTTAAAGGTGTCAAACGACTGGGCCGCCTCCTCCACCGCCGCCAGCGCCTGGGCACTGTCGTGGACGCGTCCCAGAGCTTTGAGGTGCACGTCGTTAAAGCTTTGCACGCCCACCGACAAGCGCGTCACCCCGGCGCTGCGGTAGGCGCGAAAGCGGTTCTTCTCGAAGGTTCCGGGGTTGGCTTCCAGCGTGATTTCGCAGTCGGGCTCCAGCTTGAGGCGGGCGCGGATATCGCCGATCAGCCGGTCGATCGCCTGCGGCGAAAACAGGCTGGGCGTGCCGCCACCGATAAAGATGCTGTGCACGGTGCGGCCCCAGACCAGCGGCAGCGCGGCCTCCAGGTCGGCCATCAGCGCGTCGATGTAGCGCTGCTCGGGCACTTCTGCGGTCGGCGTGGGCGCGGCCAGGTTGGCGGCGGGATGTAGGGTCTGCGCGCCGTCGGCCCGCAGCTCGTGCGAATTGAAGTCGCAGTACGGGCATTTCTTCAGACACCAGGGCAGGTGCACGTAGAGCGACAACGGTGGCAGCGCGGCCAACTGCAGCAGGCCGGGGCGCATGTGGTGTTGCAAATCCTTCATGGCAACCAACGCTCGCGCATCAGGGCCAGCATGGCACGCGACGACTGGCCACGGTGGCTATGGGCGTTCTTCACCTCGGGGCTCAGTTCGGCAAAGGTTTTGCCGAACTGCGGCAGGAACATCACCGGGTCAAAGCCAAAGCCGTTGCTACCCTGCGGCGTGCGGGTGATTTCACCGACGGCCCGGCCCACGGCGATCAGCGGCTCGGGGTCTTGCGGGCTGCGCACCGCGACCAGGGTACTGACCAGGGCGGCGCGGCGGTTGTCGATGTGCGCCATCTGCTCCAGCAGGGCGCGCACGTTGTAGCTGTCGCTCTTGGGGTAGCCAAACTGGGTGGCGTAGTACGCCGTTTGCACGCCCGGCAGGCCGCCAAAGGCATCCACGCACAGACCCGCGTCGTCGGCCACGGCGGGAAGGCCGCTGTGGGCGCTGGCGTGCCGGGCTTTGGCCAGGGCGTTTTCGACAAAGGTGTGGAACGGTTCCTCCGCCTCCGGGATGCCCAAAGCGCCCTGCGCCACCAGCTCTACCCCCAGCGGGGCGAACAAGGCCTGCAATTCAAACAGTTTGCCGGCGTTATTGGATGCCAATACGATTTTCATAAAAAATGGGGCTCCAGCGCAGGTACCACCTGCGCTGGCAGCTATTATTTCAATAGT
>NZ_JBDTEM010000475.1:0-2124 GCF_039922535.1 Rhodoferax sp.
GGCGCTGTGGGAGACGACTTTGAACCAGCCTTTGACTCCCCACGCATCACCAATGCGCCCTACTTCAATGGCATCCGCAGGTAAATCAGCGGTATCGAGAGAGGGCATCATGGTGTGCGGAGCGGGCAGAACACAGCTTGCCCGCCGTTTCAATTTAGGCTGTAGGAGCGGCCGCTTTGGCAGATTGGGCAACCAGACGTTCCACCGTAGGGGAAACCTGGGCACCCACGCTACGCCAGTAGGTCAGGCGGTCTTGGACGATACGGATGCTTTCTTCATTGGCGGTAGCGCTAGGGTTGTAAAAACCCACGCGCTCAATGAAACGACCGTCGCGACGGTTACGCTTATCGGCCACAACGATATTGAAAAACGGGCGTGCTTTTGCACCGCCACGGGCGAGTCGAATAACGACCATGATTTATCCTTCGGGGTGGCTGAAAACTATTTCAACCGATTGCCATAAGTGCCAAGTAAGCACCTGGCGTTTTATTTCAGCGTTGAGACACGCAACTGACCACCTAGCCAGTGACACGCTGAAAAGCCTTCCATTATACCGCGCCCAAACTCTTCTTTCCCCATGCCCACCATCCGCCCTGCCCACGACGAAGATATCGCCACCGTTACCGCCATTTACACCCACCACGTGCTGCACGGCACTGGCACTTTTGAGACCACTCCGCCCAGTGTCGAAGACATGGCCGCCCGCCGCGCCGACGTGTTGGCCAAAGGCCTGCCCTACCTGGTGCTGACAGACGCAGACCAGGTGGTGGGCTTTGCCTATTGCAACTGGTTCAAACCACGCCCGGCTTACCGGTTTTCTGCCGAAGACTCGGTGTATCTGGGCCCAGATAGCGGCGGTAAAGGCTGGGGACGCCTTTTACTAACCGAACTGGCGGCCCAGGCCGAACGGGTAGGCGTGCGCAAGCTGATCGCCGTGATAGGGGACTCGGCCAACGCGGGCTCGATCGGTGTCCACCAATCCATGGGCTTTAGCCACGTAGGCGTGCTGCGCGCCTGCGGCTGGAAGTTTGGCCGCTGGCTGGACGTGGTGATGATGGAAAAGGCTTTGGGCGCAGCCGACAGCAATTCGCCGGAATAATCGAACCTATGAAAAACAAAACTTTGGCCACCTGGCTGGCATTTGTAGGCGGCCCACTCGGCCTGCACCGCTTCTACCTGTACAGTCTGGGCGACCTCTGGGGTTGGCTATATTGGATTCCGACCGCGTTGGGCCTTTACGGCGTGCAGCGGGTGCAAGTCGCCGGACTAGACGACCACTGGAGCTGGATTTTGATTCCACTGCTGGGCTTCAGCATGGCCGCCAGCGCACTGACCGCCATCGTCTACGGCCTGATGGCCCCTGAAAAATGGAACGCCAAATTCAACCCCCGCAACGCTGCCGACGCCCTGCCCGGCCAGACCAACTGGATCACGGTGGGAGCGCTGGTCTGCGCCTTGCTGGTGGGCACTGGCACCTTGATGGCCAGCCTGGCCTTCAGCTTCCAGCGCTACTTCGAATACCAGATCGAACTAGGCCAGAAACTGAGCCAATAATTTAGAAAATCTGCAAACTGAGCCAGTAAGCAATGGCGGCCACAAACGCGCTAGCGGGGATGGTAAAAATCCAGGCCCACACAATTGTGCCCGCCACACCCCAACGTACGGCACTGGCCCGCTGGGTCGAACCTACACCCACAATCGCACCGGTAATGGTGTGGGTGGTAGACACCGGCACACCCAGCCAAGTCGCCAAAAACAGCGTCAAGGCACCGCCCGTTTCGGCACAGAACCCCCCCACCGGTTTGAGCTTGGTGATTTTTTGCCCCATGGTCTTCACAATCCGCCAGCCACCAAACATGGTGCCTGCTGCAATCGCGGTGTAGCAACACACAATCGCCCAGGTCGGCGGCGCAGTGTCGGTAGCAGCCGAATAGCCTGTAGCAATGAGCAGCATCCAGATGATGCCGATGGTTTTTTGCGCATCGTTACCGCCGTGGCCCAGGCTGTAAGCACCCGCAGACACCAGCTGCAGCCGCCGGAACCAGCGGTCCACCTTGGACGGCGTGGCGCGTCGGAAAATCCATGCCACTACCAACAGCATCAACGACCCCAAAAAGAAGCCCA
>NZ_JBDTEM010000476.1:0-7673 GCF_039922535.1 Rhodoferax sp.
CCGCAGCCCAAGTGGCGCTGCAAACCCAGCTGTCACGGGCCAACCGGCTGGAGTCGTTGGGCGAGCTGGCCGGCGGCGTAGCGCATGACTTCAACAACGTGCTGGCGGCCATCGTCGGCTTTGGCGAGATGGCGCAGGATGCCGCCATCCCCGGCAGCGCCCAGGCTCGGCATCTGGACAAAGTACTGGGCGCGGCCCTGCGCGGCAAGGCCCTGGTAGAGCGCGTCCTGTCGTTTGGCCGGGGCGGTGGCTGTGCCTCTGCGGTGTTCGAACTGGAACCCATCGTGACCGAGGTGCTGGCCCTGCTGGCCGCTACCTTGCGCCCTGGCGTGGTGCTGGAGCGCGGCCTGGAAGCCCCTGGTGTGCTGATGCGCGGTGACCCCACGCAGGCCTTTGAAGCGGTGATGAACCTGTGCACCAACGCCATGCAGGCCATGCCCCACGGCGGCATGGTGCAGGTGCAACTGGTGCGCAAACAGGTGGCACAGCGCAAAGTGCTTTCGCACACCCAGTTGCCGGCCGGGCCCTACCTCGTACTGACGGTGTCCGACCAGGGTAAAGGCATTACGCCCGAGGTGATGGAGCGGCTGTTTGAGCCCTTCTTCACCACCCGCAGCGCCGAGTCGGGCACCGGCCTGGGTCTGGCGGTGGTGCACGGCGTGGTAGCCGAATTTGGCGGTGCCATCGACGTGCAAAGCAAGCCCGGCCACGGGGCCCGCTTTACCCTGTACTTCCCCGAATGCACCGATGCGCCCAGTCCCATCCGCCCCACGGCCCTGCCCACCTCCTCCGGCGCGGGGCAGACCCTGCTGGTGGTGGACGACGAACCCACCCTGGTCGCGCTGGCCGAAGAAATGTTCACCAGCCTGGGCTACCAGCCGGTGGGCTTCACCGACCCAGTCGCCGCCCTGCAGGCCTTGCGCGCAGACCCGCAGCGCTTTGCGGCAGTGGTCACCGACGAAGTCATGCCAGGCCTGACCGGCATCCAGCTCACGGAGGCAATCCGCCAGTTTGCCCCGGCACTGCCGATTCTGATGGTCAGCGGCTACGGCGGTGCCTCGTTGGCCCAGCGCGCCGCCGCCGCCGGGGTCTCGCGCCTGCTGACCAAACCCATGCAGCGTGAGGAATTGGCCAGGGCCATGGCTCTGCTGCTCAAACCGGTGCTCCTGCTCGTGTGACGAAGGGCCAGCAGAAACGCCGCGAGATTGCAAACTAGGGAGGTCGGTTATTACAAATGCAACATAGCCGTTGTGGCAGCGACACAGGGAAATGCGGCTCTAGCGTGCAAGATAGACGCATGTCCCATTTGCACAGTTCTCCTCCATTACCCGAAGCCAGCTTGGTGATCCATGCAGCCGCCGACCCTGCCGCGCGCGGGACGCTGTTCACCGCGCCACTGGAATGGATGTACTGGCTGCGTAGCCTGTACGCCCCAACACCGGCCCCTAAACCCAAACCCGATGGCCCCTTGCGCCTGCACATCGACAACCTGCAAGGCCAGCGCGTGTTTACCGCCGACGACGCGGGGTCGCTGGTGGAGCTGGCGCTGCCCGTGGGCACCTACAACGTGACTGCCGTGCTGGGCAGCCTGTGCCGTGGCTACACCCTGACGCTAGTAGAAGGCGTACCAAGCCAGTTGTACCTGTGCCCGTCGCTGTGCAACGGCCGGTAGGCCCCTAACGTTTTATAAAGAAAATAGGCCTCCAGCGCATATTCCACCTGCGCAGGCAGCTCTTATTCTGATAGTGGCATGAACTGTTCGGCCAGGCTGGCGTGCATGGCAGCACCCAGAGGCAGGATGGCATCGTTGAAGTCGTAGCGGCTGTTGTGCAGCGCGCAGCTGCCGGGGCCGTTTTCGGTGCCTTGGCCGATGCGCATGTAGGCACCGGGTTTGACCTGCAGCATGAAGGAAAAGTCTTCTGAGCCCATGCTCGGGTCCAGATCGCGCACCAGTTGCGACGAACCCACCAGGCCCTCGGCCACCCGCATCATGAACAGCGCCTCGGCCGTGGTGTTGATGGTGGGCGGGTACAAACGCTCGTACCTCACCGAGGCGGTGGCCCCAAAACCCAAGGCGACAGCGCCACACAGCTCGGTGATGCGCCGCTCGATCAGGTCTTGCACGGCAGGGTTGAAGGTACGCACCGTGCCCACCAAGGTGGCTTTACCGGGCACCACGCTCATGGCCGCCAGGTCGCCCGCCTGCAGGGCACAGATGCTGACCACTCCGCTGTCGATGGCGCGGATGTTGCGCGATACCACGCTTTGCAGCGCAGTGATGATGTGGGCGGCGGCCAGCACCGGGTCCACATTTTGGTAGGGATGCGCGCCATGGCCGCCCCGGCCAGTGATCTCGATGGTGACGCGGTCCGACGCGGCCATCATCGCGCCCGCATTCAGACCGATGGTGCCGGGCCGCATGTGGGGCCAGTTGTGCATGGCAAACACAGCCTGCACCGGGAAGCGCTCGAACAGGCCGTCGTCAATCATTGCCTTGGCTCCGGCGTAGCCTTCCTCGCCGGGCTGGAAGATCAACGCCACCGTCCCGTCGAAATTGCGCGTCTCGGCGAGGTAGCGGGCCGCGCCCACCAGCATGGCGGTGTGGCCGTCGTGGCCACAGCCGTGCATCAGGCCGCCCTTGGCCGACTTCCAGGCGAAGTCGTTTTGCTCGGTCATGGGCAGCGCGTCCATGTCGGCGCGCAAGCCAACCATCTTGCCGCTGGTCTTGCCACGCCCGTGGATGATGCCGACCACGCCGGTTTTGCCGATGCCGGTATGCACCTCGTCCACGCCGCAGAGCCTGAGCGCCTGGGTCACACGCTCTGCCGTATACACCTCTTCATAGCCCAGCTCGGGGTGGGCATGCAGGTCGCGGCGCAGGGCCGTCAACTCCGGGTGAAACTGGGCAATGTGCGCAAAAGCGCGCCCGTTGGCTTGGAGCAATGGTGTTGGCATAAGGGACCTAAAACGCTGTAGTACCAAAACTGTACAAGCTTTGGCGCAGCCCCCCACGCTGCCCCGTTAAAAGCCCCGCAAGTCGTCTACCGGTTGCAACAGCTTGCCACCCTTCACCACCCCGAGTGCCACCTCCAGCGTGCGGGTGATGACATCAATGTTGTTGTCGAAGCTGCCATGGTCGGCGGGAATCATCACGTCACTAGGATCGGCGCGGCGCGGGTCGGCCAGGGCGGTGCAGACTTTGTCGGTGGTGATTTCCACCAGCCGCCCCGCGCTCTTGAGCTTGGCATCCAGCACCGCGCGCCGCCACACGTTCAGGCTTTCATTGGTGCTGGAGCTGCCGTCCCAGCCGCCATCGCCAGGACTGTAGACCTTGGCCATACCGGCAATGGGCGTGCGCAGGTCGGTTTCCAATGCGCCAGACACCAGGTACAGCAGCGACTTGCGGTAAATGCCCGCCACGCTGTCAGCACGCTCCCGCGTGTCGGACAGCATGTCCACGTAGAGCCGCTCCATGATCTTTTTGTCGCTGGCATAAAACTGGTTGGCAAAGGCCACGCTGCAAGCCGGTGCGTACAAGTGGATGGAGCTGATTTTCTCAATCGGCACTTGGCGGTAGGCCAGACCGTCCAGCATATGGCCTAGCAAGATGGAGCCCGCAGAATGGCCCGCCAGGTGGATTTCCAACTGGTCACCCCAGGTATCCATCAGCTGCTGCAGGGCGCGGATGATCTGCTCGCCGCCGCGCCGGGTTTCAAACGCTAGTGCAGCGACATCTTTCATCTGGGTCCAGATCGGGCGCACCAGGCCGCGGCCGATGCTGGATTCGATGGCCAGGTCGGTCTTCTCGGTCACTTTTTCGGCCAACTCGTCCAACCAGCCGCCCGCCAGCGCGGGCTCCTGGCGACTTTGCTTGTGCAGGATGCCGTTGATGGACTCCATCAGCCCGGTCTTCCAGACCAGGAACAGCGGATAGCAGCCGTTGGCCTCAAAGTGCCGCCCCATGGCGCGGGCACGTTTGATCGCATCCGCCTCGCTGTTGAGGCCACCGTGGGCGTAGATGACGATGCGCTTCTTGCCGTCCAGCGGCCCATGGGCCGGATCGCGGAACCAGGCGTTGGGCAGCTCGCAGACCTGGTGGGCCAGGGTGCGGCTGAGCGCATCTTCGGTCAGGTAGTGGCTGACGCGGCCATCGTCACCTAGCACCACGCTGTGCTGGTAGGCCTGGTCTGCGCTCCACCACAGACTGGTGTTGACCGCGCCCGCCCGCCCCACGCCATCCGCGCCGCCCGAAGCCGTGACGCTGATGCGCCCTTCCACCACACCGGGCACGCCCAGCGCCACCACCCACGCGTCCATGCCATTGGCCAGCCAGTCGGCATAGCCCAGCACGGCAAAACCGCCCATGCCAAATTGCGTGCCCCACGAGTTCTGCACGACGAAACCCTGGGCGTTGAAACCTACCAACGCAAAGGCGTGGCCACCGCCTTCGGCCGGGCGGCCATCGAATGCAATAAGCGGAATGTCTTTGTGCCCGCCTGGAATGGCCTTGGCGGTGGGCACGTCGTGCCAACCGTCATGGGTCATGGCCGACACATAGACCGCGCCCACGGCCTGGATGGCGGCTTGCAGATCGGTAATGGATTTGAGGGCAATGCGGTAGTACACCCCCAGGGTCTGGTCGGTGGCGTTCTTGGCGAAGCCGTAACGGGGTTGCGGAGCATTTTTGTCCCAGTACGTGTCCAGGCACACACCGTGGTTAAACCAACCTTTGAGCGCCCCCCGGCAGCTGGAGCCGCTGTAGTCCTCGCCCGCGTATTCGTCGTAGCGGCGGGCGTAGCTGTAGAGCATGCGCGGGCTGACAGAATCGATTTTGCTTTTATCGTCTGCTTTGGTCCAGCGCAGGTAGTTGACCACGCAGGCCAGGCCGTAGCCGGTGCAAGCGCCTTCGTTGCCCTGGTCCAGCACCAGATCGGCGGCGGCGTAGGCAGGCAGAAAGGCCTTGATATCTTTATCGGTGGGATAAGCCGCCAGCAGGCCCAGCGGCGGCGGCTGGTAGGCGCGGTCATTCAAGTCAATGGGGTCTTTGCGCACCTTGAGCTGGCGTTCGGCTCCTACCCTAGGAGGCGGGACGGGCTTGAGCGCCTTGCTGGTTTTGGCCGACTTGGCGGCCCCTGCGCCGACGCTCTGGACCGGGGTGGCCGCCCCCACCAGCGTGGCAGCCCGTGCAAACACGTCCTTGAAGCGGTCCAGCCCGTGTGCGCCGCCGTTGACCAGCTTGCGCGCGGCGGCCAGATTGCCCGTGGCCAGCGCGGCGCGAATGGGGTCGGCCTTGTCGGCCAGAAACCGCGCCAGCAGCAGCGCGGCAATCTCGGGGGCATTGGCCAGATCGGCATTGCTGGCCTGCGCCACGCCCAGGTCAATCTCTAGCGCCTTGCCGTAGCGGGTGTAGTTGTCCCGCCCGGTGAGTTGCACAAAGCCGCGTCCCTTGAAACGGGCACCGTCGCCCGCCTGGGTGTTGCCCACGCGCTTGCCCGGCCCGGTGCCCGGCTCGTACAGGCCAAACGGTATGCCGCCGGGCGCGGTGTTGAACTGCGACTGAAATTCAGAGATTGGCAAAAAACCCTCGGTCTCGGCGCGGATGCTGCCCAGCGCGGCGCAGACCATCGGCCAGTCGTTCAGCCCCAGCGCGTCCAGCGCGGCACCTACGTAGGGCAAGTAGCGGGCAATGTTGGCGGGTTTGGTGGCCGGGAACAACTGGCGCACCAGCTCCAGCGTGAGCGGTACTTCGAACTTGGGGGCCGGGCGCAGGTCCAGCAGTTGCAGGCAGTACGGCCCCACCACCCCGTCGGCCACCAGCCCCACACCCGACTGCCAGCGCCGGGCGGCGGCTTCCACATCGACCGTCATCTCGGTGCCCTGGTCCAGACCAGGATAGGCCTGGGCATCCGTGCCCAGTTCTTTGAACAGCGCTGTGCGCAGTTTTTGCACCGCAAGGCCTTGGCTGCCCCGCACCAAAAGAGTGTCCATGCTTGTCTCCTGATAGGAAGACTTGTAATTGTGGGCATCTAGGCCGTGGAGGGCATCCTCCTTTTGGGGGACAGATCAGCGCAGGCGGCTGACTTCCAACTCGGTCACGCCCGCGGCCTGGTTGCCCCAGGAAGCGCGGATGTGGCTCAGCACGGCGGCGATGTCGGCATCGTCCAGTACCAGCACAAAGGGCGGCATGCCGAACGGGCGCGGGTTGCCTGCAGTGGCCGGGGCAAAACCGCCGTTGCGCACGGCATGGACCAGGTTGGCGGTGCTGGCCATGGTGACGGCGCGGTTGCCCGCCAGCGCCGGATAGGCACCAGCCACGCCCTGGCCTTGGGCACCGTGGCATTGGGCACAGTGCTGGTCGTACAGCTTTGTGCCGCGTTCAACGTTGCGGGGTGTGGAGGGCACATCGCGCACTGGCTCCACCGCCGTGCGCGGCAGGGCTTTCAGGTAGGTGGCCATGGCGGTCAGATCCTGGCGAGTCAGGTACTGGGTGCTCTGCTGCACCACCTCGGCCATGGGGCCCAACACCGTGCCCTGCGGGGCTACGCCGGTTTGCAGCAGGCGCACGGCATCTTCCAGCGGCCAGTCGTGCACGCCGGCCTCTTGGGTGGCGGTGAGCGAAGGCGCGTACCAGTTTTGCACCGGAATCAGCCCGCCCGCCAGATCCAGCCGGTCGTTCGTCGCACCCAGCGCGTTACGCGCGGTATGGCAGGCGCCGCAGTGGCCCAGGCCACGCACCAGGTAGGCACCACGGTTCCACTCGGCGGACTGGACGGCTTCGGGCTGAAAGCTGGCAGGCGTGAAGTACAGCGCGCGCCACACGGCCAATGCCGCCTGCTGGTTGAACGGCCAGCGCAGCGCGTGCTTTGTTGCAGGCTGGGCAGTGGCGGGCAGGCTGTGCAAGTAGGCGTAGAGCGCGTCCGAGTCGGCGCGGGTCACCGTGGTGTAGCTAGGGTAAGGAAAGGCCGGGTACAGCAGCCGCCCGTCTTTGGCCCGGCCGTTGTGCAGCGCACGCCAGAACTCCGCCGCCGACCAGCTACCAATGCCGGTGCGCACATCGGGCGTGAGGTTGCTGCTGTAGACCATGCCAAACGGCGTGTCGATACCGCGCCCGCCTGCGTACGGCGTACCGCCCCGTGTGGTGTGGCACGCCGCGCAGTTGCCCGCACGGGCCAGGTACGCACCGCGCGCCAGCAGCTCGGGCGTAGTGTTGAGCGCGGACGCGGCGATGGCCAGGTCGGGCTCGTCCCGGGTGTTCAGCTGCCACACCAGGGCGGCCAGGCCTACCGCAAAGGCGCACAGACCGAGGGCAATCCGTTTCATGGCGCGCTCCCGCAGGCCACCGCCTTGGCACCGGGCAACAAGGCAGGCAGTGCAGTCGCTGGATGGGGGTTGGTAGGCAGGGTTTGCGCCGCCAGCCAACTGGTAGCAGCATTGACTTCATCCGGGCTGAGCTGGCGTGCCACCGCGCCCATGCAGTCGGGCGCGTGGGCCCGGCGCTGGCCGGTGCGCCAGGCCCCCAACTGCGCGTTCAGGTAGTCGCGCGGCAGGCCCAGCAGGCCGGGAATGTTCGGGGCCACGCCGGTGAGCGCGGCACCGTGGCATTGCACACAGGCGGGAATCTGCCGCGTGGCATCGCCTTGCTGCACCAGCATCTGGCCCCGGCGCAGCACCTC
>NZ_JBDTEM010000477.1:0-6402 GCF_039922535.1 Rhodoferax sp.
GCGCCAGCGCAAACAAAGCGCACTCGCAGTTCAGCACGCTGACGTTATAGGGCGGGCGCACCTTGTCGATCTCGGCCACCAGCGCCTGCGGGCCGATCAAATAGCCCAGGCGCACACCGGCCAGGCCGAACTTGCTCAGCGTGCGCATCAGCAGCACGTGGGGGTGGCGGGTCAGCCTGTCGAGATAGGTTTTGCTGGAAAACGGCTGGTAGGCCTCGTCGATCACCACCAGACCGGGCGCGGCGGCGATGATCTGCTCGATGGCGTCGTCATCCCATAGGTTGGCCGTGGGGTTGTTCGGGTAAGCCAGGTAAATGATGGCGGGCTGGTGCTGGGTGATGGCGGCCAGCATGGCGGGCGTGTCCAGCTCAAAGTCAGCGGTCAACGGCACGCCGACGAAGTTCAGGCCCAGCAACTGCGCGGCCATGCCGTACATCACAAAGCCGGGCACCGGGGCCAGCACGGTGGCACGCGGCCGGTTGCAGGCGATGGCCAGCAGGTTGATGATTTCGTCCGAGCCGTTGCCCAGAATCAGCCCGTAACCTGCGGGCAGGCCGGTGTGGACGGCCAGCACTTGGCGCAAATAGTCCACCCGGCCATCGGGGTAGCGGTTCAGCGCGACTGCGCCCAGGCGTTGGCCCAGTTCGGCTTGCAGGGCGGGCGGCAAGCGGTGCGGGTTCTCCATCGCGTCCAGCTTGACCATGCCGCTGGCATCTTGCACCACGTAGCTGTGCATGGCCCGTACATCGGGGCGCAGGGTGTCTAAAGGATTTCTCATAAGGCGCGCTTTGCATAGCGCTGCGCCAATACTGCGCAGACCATCAACTGGATTTGGTGAAAAATCATCAAGGGCAGCAGCATCACACCCACGGTGTGGGCGGCAAACAGCACCTTGGCCATGGGCACGCCGCTGGCCAGGCTCTTTTTGGAGCCGCAGAAGACGATGGTCACCTCGTCATCCTTGGCAAAGCCAAACAAGCGGCTGCTCCAGGTGGTCATGGTCAGCGCCAGGGCCAGCAGCAGGCAGCAGGCGGCTACTAGGCCCAGCAGAATCGGCAGCGGCACCTGCTTCCACAGGCCTTCGATCACAGCGGCGCTGAACGCGGTGTAGACCACCAGCAGGATAGAGCCCTGGTCGACAAACTTCAGCCCGGCGGCGTGCTTTTTCACAAAGCCACCGATCCAGGGCTGCAGCAGTTGCCCGGCTACAAACGGCAGCATCAGCTGCAGCATGATGCGGCCCACGGCCTCCAGCTCGCCCGAGCCCGACACCCCGCCCGGCACCACCAGCCAGCCCACCAGCAGCGGCGTGATGAACACCCCGATCAGGCTGGAAGCCGAGGCGCTGCACACGGCGGCCGACACATTGCCGCGGGCCATGGCGGTGAACGCAATGGCCGACTGCACCGTGGCCGGCAAAGTGCATAAAAACAGCATGCCCAGCGCCAGATCGGGGGTGAGCATCACGGAAAACAGCGGTTTGAGCACCAGCCCCAGAATGGGAAACAGCGCAAACGTGCACGCCAACACCAGCAGATGCAGGCGCCAGTGGCCCAAGCCCGCCACCACCGCCGCCCGCGACAGCTTGGCCCCGTGCAGAAAGAACAGCAGCGCAATCGCCGCCGTGGTCAGCCCCTCGAAAAACTGCGCCACCGTGCCCTGCGCAGGCCACAGGCTGGCCAGGGTGACGGTGGCCAGCAGGGCCAGGGTGAAGTTGTCGGGGAGAAAGCGGGGTCGTTGCATGGTGTGGAAGCCTGGTTGCTACGGTTTGTATAGCTGCAGGCGTAGGTTGAATGTGCGGTAGCGGCTTATTTTATGTGTAACTATCTGGCAAGCCCAGGTACTGCGCCAATATCAGCGCCGCATCGTCGGTAAACACGCCCTGCGCCAGTTGCTGCGCCAACAATGCCGGGGCCAGCAGATCGAAGCGCTCCACCTCGCCGTCCTGGTTCTGCGGCTGCACGCCCTCGGGCAGGGTGCAGGAATACCAGTGGATGTGCTCCACCACGTAGCCCGCGCCACCGCTGTCGGTGCTGGGGCGGCGGGTGGTGAGCTGGCCGCCCAGGCGCAGGCCGTGCAAACTGGGCAGGCGCAGACCGGCCTCTTCCCAGGTTTCACGCTCCAGGGCGGTGTCCAGGTTGTCGGCGGCAGACACCATGCCGCCGACCAGGGTGTCCCACAGGCCGGGGTCATTGGGTTTGGTGAAGGCGCGCTGCTGCACCCAGACGCGGCCATCGGGCGCAGCCCCCACCAGGTGCACGGCGCGGGTGGTGATGCCCAGGGCGCGGACCACGGCCCGCTCCACGGTGGCCACCACCTGGCCATCCTGGCCATCGGCAGCGGGCACGGCCAGTTGCTCGTCGCGCCAAGCGGCGGCCAGGCCCGCATCGCGCAGGATATGGGCCAGGTGCGCCAGGCTGTTCGTCGGGTCGCCCTGTAACTGCCAGCCCGTGGTACCGTTTTGCTGCACTTTCAAGAGCACTCTGTGCAGGTAGGGTATGCGCTGGAGCTCTATTTTCCTTATAAATTCAGGCTCCACAGAACCCACCTGCGTGGTGCCCGCCCACAGCGGCACACGGGGACTGCGCGGTGGCTGGTCGGCGGCCGCGCGCAATGGGGCCAGCCAGTTCATAAAGTCAGGATGGTGCAGCCGGTGGTCTTGCGGGCTTCCAGGTCGCGGTGGGCTTGCTGCACATCGGCCAGGGCGTAGCGCTGACCGATGTGGATCTTGACTTGGCCGCTGGACACCACGGCAAACAAGTCGTCGGCCATGGCCTGGGTGCTTTCGCGGGTGGTGATGTGGCTGAACAGGGTGGCGCGGGTCAGGTACAGCGAGCCCTTGGGGCCGAGGATGCCGGGAGCGAACGGTGCCACCGGGCCGGACGCGTTGCCAAAGGAGGCCAGCAGACCAAAGGGGCGCAGGCAGTCCAGCGACTTCTCGAAGGTGTCTTTGCCCACCGAGTCGTAGACCACCTTGACCCCCTTGCCGCCGGTGATCTCCTTGACCCGCGCAACGAAGTCTTCTGCTGCGTAATTGATAGCGTATGCCGCCCCATTGGCGAGCGCCAGCGCACATTTTTCTGCCGAACCCGCAGTGCCGATGAGTTGCAGGCCCAGGGCCTTGGCCCACTGGCTGGCGATCAGGCCCACGCCCCCAGCGGCGGCGTGGAACAGCACAAAGTCGCCCGGCTGCAGGCCACCCTGGGGCAGGGTTTTCTTCAACAGATACTGGGCCGTCAGGCCCTTGAGCATCATGGCTGCGCCGGTCTCAAAACTGATGGCATCGGGCAGCTTGCAGACGCAGGTGGCGGGCATTACGCGGCGCTCGCAGTAGCTGCCAGGCGGGTTGCTGGCATAGGCGGCACGGTCGCCCACCTGCAGGTGGGTCACGCCCTCGCCCACCGCCTCGACCACGCCTGCGGCTTCCATGCCCAACTGCACCGGCAGGGTCTGCGGGTACAGGCCGCTGCGCTGGTACACATCGATGAAGTTCAGGCCGATGACGTGGTGGCGGATGCGGATCTGGCCCGGGCCGGGCTCACCTACGGGAATGCTGACCAGTTCCAGCTCTTCAGGACCACCATGTTGGCGAATTTGTACGGACAGGCTGCTTACAGACATAAAACACGCTCCTCCAAAAATGAGAGCTGCATGGTGCCATGAAACCCCGGCTGCGGTGCAGGCCCTGCCAATGGACCGTAACCCGGCACCACTTCGCGCGCGGCCGGCCGCCGTAGCGCCTCAGACCCGGGGAAGCATGCGCGCGATGTCGTCGAATGGCATCGGTGGGCAGAATAAGTCCCCTTGCATCCGATCGCAACCCAGGCACCGCAGGGCGGCAGACTGCTCTTGCGTTTCAACCCCTTCAGCGACCACCTTGAGGTGCAGCGCGTGGGCAAGTGAGATCGTCGCTTCGACGATAGTGGCCGCCTGGGGGTCCGCCACCATGGCTTGCACAAAGCTGCGGTCCACCTTGAGCAGGTGGATGGGCAGCCGCGACAGGCTGGCAAGCGAGGAGCACCCAGTGCCGAAGTTGTCCACCGCGACCATGACCCCAGCACTACGGACAGCCTGCAGCGTATCGCTCAGCGGCTGCAGGTTCTCCAGCAACACGCCCTCGGCAATCTCCAGATCGAGCAGCGGCTCTGCCGCGCCAAAGCCCGCGAGTGCATCCAACAATGTGGTCGCAAAATCCCGGTCGCGCAACTGAACCGGCGACACGTTCACAGCACAGCGTGGCGCACGCAAGCCCATGGCGCGCCACTGCGCGATGTCCTGCACGGCCTGGCCCAGCGCCCATGTGCCAACGCTGGCGATGAGCCCGGTTTCTTCCAGCAGTGGTAGGAATTTTCCGGGGGGAACCAAGCCCAGCTCGGGGTCATTCCAGCGGATCAGGGCTTCAACGCTGTCCACCACCTGGCGGTCAAAATCGACCTTGGGCTGGTAGTGCAAAACGAAGTGGCCGAGCTCCAGTGCGCTGCGCAGTTTGTTCTCCAAGGTGAGGGATTTCGCCACCCGGGCGTTGAGCGCGGGTTGGTAAAACAGATAGCCTGCGCCGCTTGCCTTGCAGCGCTCCAGGGCCGTTTCGGCGTGCGCCAAGACGTCTTCCGGGGTGCCGCCATCTTTGGGATAGACCGCTATGCCGGCCGTGAACTCCACGCTCAGCGATGCATCTTTCACTTGAAATGGCGCAGCCAGGGCGGCCGAAAAAAGCGTGTGGATACGATTCGCACTGGCTAGACCCTTCACATGGGGCACAAAAACCGCGAAACAATCGGCCTGCAGGCGCGCCAAGTTTTCCGGCCAAGGGCCTGCTTGTTGGAGCCGCGTCGCCACATCCTGGAGCAACTTGTCTGCGGTTGCACGTCCATAACTTTCGTTGATTTTCCGGAACTGCCGCAGGTCGATCAGCACCACGGCGGTACGTTGCGAAGTGCTGCCTTTGGCTGCGCGAAACTCGCGGCCCAGACGCTCTAAAAACAGTGTCCGATTGGCCAAGCCTGTGAGCGGATCGTAATAAGCCACATTGCTGAGCACCATGCGCCTTTCAATGGCGCCGACCGCAAATCCGATGTCGTCGGCCAACTCCTTGAGAAGGCGCACTTCGTCCGCATCAAAGAAGCCCTTCTCTTTGGCGTGGAGCACGAAGAAGCCAGCTACTTTGTCGTCCACCATAAGGGGCAGGGCAATTAACGCGTGGATTCCGTGGGCCTCCAGCACCGCGTTGCGCCTGGCATCGTTGGGATGGCAGTCGGGGACATGGGCAAGGTCGTTCCAGATCACCGGGGCTTTGGTCGCCAGCACGCGTTGCAGGAGCGCATTCTTCGCGCCGGTTGCGCCGAGCTGGGAAAGCCGGCGTTCGAGCCCAAGGGACAGTTTGTCCTCGTCGCCAAACCAGACGGCGGGTTCACCTTTGGGATTGTCTAGAGACGCAATCCAGGCCCAGGAAAACTGACCGGTTTCCCGGGCGATGTGGCAGGCTTCTTGGAATAGTGCCTTTTTGTCGCCGCAACGCACAATCAGATTGTTGATGCCGCTGAGTACCGCATAGGTGCGATTGAGGTTCTCGATCGCGGTGTCTGCCATATTGCCGCGGCGGGTACTAAGCCAGTTGACGCAAAAAAGAGCCGCCATCCCCGAGACCGTGAGAATCGCGGTGCCGAAATAGGTGCCGTACAGGTCAAAGTTTCTCTGCCCCTGGGTGCGCAGTGCAGAGATGGCGGGCAGTACCACCAGGGTCCCCACCATGAAGCTCCGGCCAAGCCGGGCGCTGGCGGTGTCGCGCGCATAGACGCTCAGCCAGCCGATGTCCGCACGCAGCGCCAAGATACCGCCCCCCAACACGCAAAAGCCGATGGCCGTGTGCAGCGCCACCGACGAAAACCAGGGCACCCGGTGCAGGTCGGCATCGAACAGATAGGCAAACACGGCCAGCATTGCTACCAATAGCGCGACGACAGAAAGACTCTGGGCCACCAGGATCAAGCCTCGGCGTGTCGCGTGCAGCAGCAATGCAGCGCCAAGAAGTGCGAAGTTGATGGCCGAGGCGATAGACATGCGCCCAGGCCAAGGTGAATTCCAGGGGTTCGGGTCCTTCACCAGCAGTTCGTCCAGACCAAGGTTCCGATGGGAAAGGTATTGCACGAGAGTGACCCCAGCGACGAGCACCACGAGCGCCGCAAGGGCTACGGAAGCCCGCCGATGGGTCCCGCGCACTTTTGACTTCCCCGCGCGGATGGCGCGGTCCGAAAAGAGCAGCGACCCGCCCGCGAATACGAAGCACAGAGCCGCATTCACCTTCATCGTTTCCAGACCAGGGACGATACTGGTGAGAGCAGGAACCTGTAACAGCCAGCCGAGTAGCACCACGCAGCCTACGAGTAGGCAAAACCATGCTGCCGC
>NZ_JBDTEM010000478.1:0-4089 GCF_039922535.1 Rhodoferax sp.
TAGGTGAACAATTCGCTCTTGAGATCCACCCGCACGATGCGAGAAAGATGCGCCTCGCACACCTCGTGATAGAAGCGCGCCCGTGCACCGCCATCTGAGAGCTTGCGGCCCCGCGCGAGGCGACCGGCATCCTGGCTGTCTAGCTTGCCCGCCCACTGCGCGGCTTGCTGCTCCAGGGTCTGAATCAGCGCATCACGCTTGGCACCGGCGGCAGTTGCCACCTCAGGATCGTGCGCCACCACCAGACGCAATTGGTTCCACTGGGCCTCACCCAACACCTCCAAATCCTCGGCGCTGGCAGCAGTGCATTGGGCCTGCAGGGGCTTGAGTAGTTCGACGAATTCACCATAACGCCGGCCCGGCACGGCCAAGATGAACTCGAGCTTGCCGCCGCCAGGCAAAGCGATGGCCTGCAGCTCCTGCAGGTTGTCGATGGACAACAAGCCACGGTCGGCCACGGCAATCACCCGTTTGACGGGGAAGCGCTGAATGATCTTCTCAATCGTCGGCTTGAGTGTCCTCACCTCGGCCGTGTTGCCGTCAAACACCTCGTGGTGTAGCGGCAAACCGTCGGCGGTCTGCACCACACCCAGCATCACCTGGCGCGCAACCAAACCTTCCTTGGACATGCCGAACTTGCGCACGTCGTCAGGCTGCTGTGACAAACCCTCGGCACGGATCGTTGTCATGTCGTAGAACACCACAGCCATGTCCTGGTCGACCAAAGGACGCAGCAAACCACAGAGAACTTGCTCGACTTCTTCGTGGTGATCCACCAGCGCATCCATCGCCCGCAGCAGATGCTGGTGCGAGATAGCATTGGAATCTATGCCGGGCAAGCTGACCGTCTCCAGCCAACGCAGCACGCCCAGTTTGGAGTCAGGATCACACAAGCGGTTGAACACCATCACCCGCAGCAGCGCCTCGACATCAATGGTGTGCCGGGTGCGCCGAAAGAGGGTGCGAAGGCGATCAAACCCAAGTGAGTTCCACAACTCGGTAAGCGTCCACACGTCCCCAAAGCCGCGTGCCGCGTCAAAACTCACGTGGGGTGCCTCAGGCAATGCGCAGGGCGCGCGTCCTGTGACGCGCAGCAGACCGGAGATGACAGACTCCAGCCCTGAGTTCAACTGATCGAGACGGCCAAGGGTGGCGACCGTGCGCTGTTTGGGCAAACTGCGTATTCCAGTCCAGGTCGGCCACCCTTTCCAATCCAAAGCCACCACTGATTCCAATCCAAACCCGCCGCTGTGCTCGAACTAAGTTAGCCGGGTAAACGACTCAAGGAAAACCACGCCTGCAAAGCGGACGCACGGGCTACTGCCCTTGCTGAATGGTGACGCGATCCAGCGCGGCGCAGTCACCTTCGAGCTAACGCTGGTACTGGGTGCTTGCCCCAGTTGCCGCTGCAATAGACGGTGAACGTGCAAGGCTTAAAGCCGCAGACCCATTGCACCGACTGGCTGGTGGCTAAGGCTACACGCAGCCTGGAGATGGAGGCCAGCACGGGCGCGGGAGGGAGCAGCAGTGTCGACGTGGCTAATGCGGAGATCGATGCGGAACAATTGACCATGCGCAGAGTAGCGACAGCGTGCCCAGGTTCAGATCTCAACGGCGCGGAATGTAGTTGGCAAATGCGCATCCTCAATTTAGATGACGAACCGACTTGCGCCACTTTTATTGAGGGGGCCCTTTACCGCTGCTTCACATTGCTTTGTTACATTTTTTACAAACAAGAAATATTGAATACAAACCGCATGCATCCGGACGACGGCATTGATTGATGCGAGCGTCTACACCAGTGCCAAAGCTGCATCCGCACCAACGATTTTCCATAGTTGACTATGTATAAAAAATTATCCCGCCAACATAGCCAGCGAAGAGCCCGCTATTGGGTGGCCATTGCATCATTGATCGCCATCGTGTGTAGCCATGCGGCTGTACAAGCAGGAACTTCCGTACCGGCCATCCGTGCAGGCACTGGATCCACGAAAGAAAAAACCATGGCTACACCCGATACCGCTCCTGAGCTGTGGAGTCGCATCATGGCCCTGCTACAAAAGAACAAGGGCTACACCAGCAAAAAGGATGTCGAGAAGGCATTGGGCATTCGCTTCAACCGATCTTGGCATGATCCGGAGTGGGAACGAGGTTGGTCCCATCCAACGACTGACCTCACACACGAATTTCATAAGGCGGATACTGAGCTCGGCCTACAAAAAGTAACCCTTTGGGAGGGTTCTCGCCGTACCCAGTTGATTCTTGAATGGAAATATCCCAGTCCACCAGACCCGTCCGTAATGACGATTGGACCCAGGCTGACACCGCAATGCATGCAGTTTTTGTCGGCAAGGAAGGATTTGAATGCAATAGGCTGGAGCGGCGGTGAAATTGTGTTGAGAAGTGGGCCTTACCCAGAGTCAGTTGGCTTCAATTTGACAGAAGAGACCTCAGCGGTAGTTGAGGCTCGGCATAAAGATTTTGAATGGCCGATAGCAGATACGACTTTTGGACGATCAACCATCTCCATGCAAGCTGCCATGCCGCAATTCGGCTACCCCTGCTTCAATTGGATCAGCATTGATGCATGGCGACAGCCTTAACCGTTTGCCCATGTTTAGGCAATCAACAATAAAAGTACTACAACATGATCATTGTCAGAAAATTGCTGTTTTACATGGCTGCGTTATGGACTGTTTTCTTCTGCGGTCAAAAGCTATCTTCAGCGGCCGAAGATAGCAAAATTTCGCCACCTGCGTCCATGAACGAGCGCGTCATTAGCGTTCCAGGTGATCCCCAGCGTCCGGCCAAGTTGGTTGTGACGGTGCTGACACCTGATGGCGACGGGCCTTTTCCACTGGTGGTAATGAACCATGGTGCGTCCAGCACGCAGAAGCGGGAAGATCAACCGCGCTATCGGTTTGGCTTCTCGTCATACTATTTCTTGTCCCGAGGCTATGCCGTGGCCTTGCCCATGATGCGGGGGTTTGCTGGGTCTGAAGGTCAGCAGACATTGGATGGCTGCAACCAGAAAGCAGTAGGCCTGGACAATGCCAAGGACATCAGTGCAGTCGTTGACTTCATGACTGCGCAGCCCTATGTTGATGGACAGCATGTTGTTGTGGCAGGACAGAGCTTTGGCGGATGGAATACGCTCGCCTTGGGCACGCTTCACCACCCCAAAGTGAAGGGGTTGGTCAACTTTGCAGGCGGTGCCAATATTTCCAGCTGCCGTTGGACATCGTGGACATTGGCACAAGCGACCGAATACTACGGAGCCAACACGACAACGCGATCTATTTGGTTTTATGGCGATAACGACGCAGTGTTTTCGCAGTCAACATGGCACGACATGTTTGAGCGCTATACACGTGCCGGTGGACCAGCGGAGTTGGTGGCTTATGGCAAGTTCATGGACGATTCGCATAACCTGCTTGGGTTTCCGGAAGGTCTGAAAATCTGGGCGCCCAAGGTGGATGCATTTCTAAAACAGGTAGGGCTGCCGAGTGAGGTTACGCATCCTGAATACCTGCCCAAAGATTTTCCGACCGCATCGAATTTTGCGGCTATAGATGATGTGAACGCCGTACCGTATCTCACAGATGAATCGCGCAAGACCTACCAAAAATTCCTTTCTGATCCCATGCCCAGAGTTTTTGTGTTTTCTGTCAAAGGGTTGGCGGCTTCCTTCAACGGTGGTTTTGACCCCTTGGGTCGAGCCATAAAAGCATGCGAGGAACGATCACAGAAGTGCCAAGTGTATGCCGTAGATGGCTACGTGGCATGGGTTCGCCCGACCCAGGCCCCGGCATCCACAAACTTTGCACCGCTCAAGGAGGCGGCCGCCGTACCTTATATGAACGATGCGGCCCGCCAAGCTTATGAGAGATACCTGACGTGGCGAAAACCCAAAGCCTTTGTGGTTGCACCAGATGGCGCATGGGCTGGATCTTCACTAGGAGAAGACCCGCTTGCCGTTGCCATGGCCAATTGCAGCAAGAGCCACCAAGGTTGCAAGTTCTATGCGGTGGACGACCAGGTGGTTTGGACGAAAGAAACTACGTCATCGCCCAACCAATCGCAATAACT
>NZ_JBDTEM010000479.1:0-8006 GCF_039922535.1 Rhodoferax sp.
TCGCTCTAATGCCAGCTGGATGCTGGTGGCTGCCAGCGAGCAAGGTGTGCGCACCGCCCCGCCGGGCCAGAGCAACCCGCGCATCACCGCCTACCACGCAGGCACCAACATCGCAGGCTATGACGACAAGGCCGCGTGGTGCTCGTCCTTTGTGAACTGGACGCTGGCCCAGGTCGGCATACCCGGCACCGGCTCGGCCCTGGCCCGCTCCTGGCTGGACTGGGGCCAGTCGCTGGACGCGCCGGTGCCCGGCTGCATCGTGGTGTTGACGCGCGACAACCCCAGCGGCTGGACCGGCCACGTCGGCTTTTACCTGCGCCACGACGCGCAGCAGATCATTTTGCTGGGCGGTAACCAACTGGACTGCGTGTGCGAAAACAGCTACCCGCTGGCTTCGGTACTCGGCTACCGCTGGCCATCCGGGCACTGAGCGTGTGAATAGGTTCTAAATGGCAGCATGGCCAGCGGTGTGCCGTGTAAACTTTTAGCAGAACAATAATGTGACCGCCGACCACAAGGGTAGCCCGCAATGCTTAGATGTTGGACGTTGGTTTTGCTACTTGTGGGTGCCACCGCGCAAAGCGCCGAGGTGCGTATAGCGTGTGGTCAATCGCTCATCCCTTTTGCCGATGAAAAGACCGGCAAAGGTCTAGATATCGACATTATCCGTGCCGCGCTCCGTGCGGTTGGGCACACTTTGGTTCCGGTCTTCTTGCCCATGGCGCGGGTGCCTTTGGCGATGCGCGACGCGAAGTTGGACGGTGCTTCTACCTTAACCGCAGACTCAGGCGTGGCCGGTGCCTATTCCGATGTGTACGTGGAGTACCGGGATGTTGTGATCGCCCCTAAAGGACAGTTGCCGTCGCCATTGCGCTTATCCCAGCTGCAAAACTTGCGCGTAGTGGGCTTTCCGAATGCCACTTTGTACCTGGGTGCCGAGTTTGCCGCCATGGCAAAGGCCAATCCCCGCTACTCTGAACAACAGAACCAGCTTTCGCAAGTCCGCATGCTGTTTGGCCACCAGGCCGATGCCATAGTGGCGGAGGCGCGCATTTTTGCGTACCAGATGGCGCAGTTGCGCAAGAGCACCTTCACCGAACGGCCCTTCGAGGTCGACACGTTTGCGGCGTTCGAGGGCATACCGTACCGTGTAGTTTTTCGGGATGCTGGCTTGCGTGATACTTTTAACGCGGGCCTGGCGCAGATTCGCCAGTCGGGGGAATTGGCGAAGATCGAGGCTCGCTACTCTTGGAGCAGAAGCCCGGAGTTGGCCAGTGAGTGAGGGGCCGCCCCGCACGTCTCCCCGGTCTTTGCTGTGGGTGGTGGTGCTGGCCACATCCCTGGGCTTGATGCTCCCGGCGATTGTGCTGGGCGGCGTGGTGATGGGCTGGGTGGAGCCCCGCCTTACCGCAAACGAACAGCAGGCCGAACTGCAGAGCAAGCTGGAGTTGTTGTCCCAAAGTGTGTCCGAGGTGCTGTGGAACCTGGAGGTGTCGGGTGTGGCCCATGTGGTTTCGGCGGTCATGGAGTCGCCCAACGTGGTGGGCGTCCAGGTGGTCGATTTGGCAACGGCTACTGACTTTTACCGAGATGCCAAGCCCGAGCGGGCCATCGGCCACCAGTATCGGGGCGAGCGCGACGTGTTGCGCAATGGCGTAAAGATCGGCCAGGTGCGTATGGTGATTGACGACCACCTCGCCGCAGACTCTCAAATTCGGCACCGCCTTTTGTACCTGTCTACGGCGCTGGCGCAATTGTTGGTGGCAGTGCTTTTGGTGGTGGTTTTGCTGCATCGGCTGGTTATTCAGCCCCTGCGCAGCCTGGGCGGTTTTGCCAATGCGATTGCCAGTGGCAATTTTTCTAACCCTGTGGCCAGCGCCAAAATCCAGGAAATCAACCAGCTCACGTACCACATGCTGCATATGCAGAGGGCTTTGCAGGAGCAGTTTGCAGCCAATGATCTGCACAAACAGCAACTGCTGCAAACCGCCCACTACGATGCGCTGACCGGCCTGCCCAATCGCGTGCTACTGGCCGACCGGCTACCCAAGGCTCTGGCCCAAAGCGTGCGGCGCACGCTACCGCTAGCGCTGCTATTTCTAGACCTGGACGGATTTAAGTGGGTGAACGACACCCATGGGCACGAGGTCGGCGATAGGCTGTTAAAGGGCGTGTCGCAACACTTGCAAGCCATGCTGCGCGACGGCGACATGTTGGCGCGCTTCGGGGGGGACGAGTTTGTGGCGATCTTGATGGATCTGCACCATCCGCACGATGCCGTACCGATTCTAGAACGCTTGCTGAGCGCAGCGGCAGAGCCGATCTCCGTGGGGGAGCATGTGTTGCGGGTGTCCGTCAGCATTGGCGTGGCCTTGTTTGATCCCCAGGACACCCCCGATCCCGAGAGCTTGTACCGCAAGGCCGACCAAGCCATGTACTACGCCAAGCAGTCAGGTAAAAACCGATTCCACTGCGCCAGCCCCCTGAACTGAGCGCCTTTCTGCTGCAGGTGCTCTTGCAGGTACTTTTATTTGGCGCTGAGTTGTGCTAGCGCACAGGGCGGCAGCAGGCCTGGGTGTACGCTGATTCTTTTCAAAGGACTCCCTATGCGCACACCTTCGATTGGCATCATCGGCACCGGCTGGGTCGGGGCCAGCGTGGCGATCTCGGTGCTGCAGACCGGGGCGGCGCAGGAAGTGATCTTGTTTGACGCACGCGACGGCCTGGCCGAGGGCGAAGCCATGGACCTGGCGCAGGGCGCGGCCTTTTACCCGTCGGCCACGGTGCGGGCCGGTTCGCTGGCCGACATGCTGGGCACCCAGGCCATCGTGATCACCGCCGGCAAAGGCGGCGCGCCCGGCCAGTCGCGGCTGGATTTGCTGAAAGAAAACTTGGGCATCCTGCGCGGCATTGCCCTGCAACTGCGTGACTACCAGGGCATTGTGGTCATCGTCAGCAACCCCATCGACGTGCTGGTGTGGGACTTCACCCAGACCTCTGGCCTACCACCCGAGCGCGTCATCGGCACCGGCACCATGCTGGACACGGCGCGGCTGCGCCAGATGCTGGGCCAGCGGCTGGGTTTGGACCCACGTTCCGTCCACGCCCAGGTGGTGGGCGAGCATGGCGATTCCGAGGTGGTGCTGTGGTCCAGCGCAGAAGTGGGCGGCGTACCCTTGCGCAGCTGGGCTGGCTGGTTGCCCGCCGACGAGGCGCACATTGCCCACCAGGTGCGCCGCGCCGCCTACGAGATCATCCAGCGCAAGGGCTCTACCAACCACGCCATTGGCCTGGTCACCGCGCATTTGCTGCACGGCATGCTGCGCGACGAACGCCGCGTGCTCACCGTCACCCGCGTGCAGACGGGCGCGCTGGGCTTGTTGGGTGTGGCCTTGTCGCTGCCCACCGTGGTGGGTGCCGCAGGCGCGGTGCAGGTGCTGGAGCCGGCGATGGACGCGCAGGAACGCGAGGCGCTGGAGCGGTCTGCGCAGGTGCTGCGGGCGGCCATCGCGTCGGCGGTTTGATTTTTAAGCTTTTTAGGCCGTTGGCGCATAGTGCACCTCCGCTAGCAGCTACGGATACCATAGCGTTTTGGAAGAATTTTCATGACCACTCTGTCTGCTCCAGGCTTGTTGCTCCGGCCATTTCGAGCCTCCGATGCCCCAGCTTTTACCGAGGCGGTGCTGGAGTCCCTGGCATTGCTACAACCGTGGATGCCATGGAGCCATGCGGGATACAGCGAAGCGGATGCGTTGGAGTGGTTTCGCTTCACCCATGCCGGGCGGGAGGCGGGGACCCACCACGAGTTCGGCGTGTTCTCGGAGGATGGAGGCAGATTTTTGGGGGGTGCGGGCCTGAGCCAATTCCACCCCACACACCGTAACTGCAATCTGGGCTACTGGGTTCGGCAATCGGCGCAGCGCCAGGCTGTGGCCAGCCGCTGTGTGAAGGTGCTGGCCGACTATGCCTTTTCCACACTGCACATGCACAGGGTGGAGATCAGCGCCGCCGTGGGCAATGCGGCCAGCGCGGCAGCGGCCCGCAAAGCCGGTGCCGTGTGGGAGTGCGTGGCCCGTAACAAGCTGTGGCTGCACGGCCGGGCGGTGGATGCAGATGTGTTTTCGGTGGTGGGATAGATGAATGGTGTTTTAGGCCTTCGGCGCATATTCCACTTGCGCTGGAAGCTACTAATGCAATAGCAATTCTGTTTTTAACCCTGGCACGCTTTCCATGCCGCCACAAACCCCGCTGCCCGTGTTTGCACCTGGTCGGCGGGTGTCGCTGGCGCGTACAACTGGCCGCCGATGCCGAAGCCGGTGGCACCCACTTTGACCCAGCTGGCCATGCTCTCGGGCGTGATGCCGCCTACCGGCCAGATCGGGGTGCCGCGGGGCAGCACCGACAGCAGGGCTTTCAGGCCGGCCATGCCGACCTGCTCGGCAGGGAATATTTTCAGGGCATGGGCACCGGCATCGAGCGCGGCAAAGGCTTCGCTGGGGGTGGCGATGCCGGGGGCGCTGAACAGGCCCTGGGCCACGCTGTGGCGAATGACTTCGGGGTTGCAGTTGGGCGAGACGATCAGCTTGCCGCCTGCGGCCTGGACGGCATCTACGTCGGCCACGCGCAGCACGGTGCCTGCGCCGACCAAGGCATCGACCGGGGCGATGGACGAAAGAATACGGATGCATTCCAGCGCGCCGGAGCGGTTCAGCGGCACTTCGAGGATGCGGAACCCGGCGCTGAACAGCGCCCGGCCCACGGCCTCCGCGGAGTCAACGTCCAGGCCGCGCAGGATGGCGACCAAAGGCAGGCGGGGTGAGTGGATAGTCATGGGTCAAGCCTTGTGGGTTTGGATGTAGTGGAAGCCGCTCAGGATCACGTCCCGGGGCGACAGCAGGGTGAGGGCGCTGCCCAGTTGGCGGGCGGCGACTTGGTAGGCCTCGGCTAAAGCCGGGGAGCCGATCAAATGGAATTGGGAGCTGTTGGATGTGTCCAGGTCTTGCAGCACGTCTTGCAGCTCGCTGCCAATCAGCAGGCCGCTGAGGTAGGCCAGGGCCTGGCTGGCGGGCATGGTGCCGGTGACCACACGGGCGCGGCAGGCAAACAGCTGGTGCGCCAGCGCGCCGGGCGCTCCGGCGGCCACGCCGTCGGCAAAGGCGGCTTGGCTCCACAGTGGTTCCGTTCCGGCAGGCTGGGCGGCAGCAGCCAGCGTGCCGTTGGTGGACAGCAAGGCGAACAGCTCGCCCGTCATGTAAGTGCGCAGTTGCTCTACGCGGCCATCGCGCAGCAGCACCCATTTGCTGTGTGTGCCGGGCAGCACAAACCAGCCGTCGCGCAGGCCCATGGCCACGGCACCGAGCAACTGGGTTTCTTCGCCGCGCATCACGTCGGGCTGGCCGGTGGCGTCGCGTACGCAGTAGCCGGGCACGATGTAGCGCTGCGCGTGGCCGCTGATGTGCACCAGGTGCTGGGGCAGGGCTTCTAGAGGCACCCCGGGGCCCACGTAGGGGGCTTCCTGCCAGCCAAAGGCGCTGCCCACCATGCCGGACATCAGTACCTGGCAGTCGGCAGCATCTGCAGATGCGCCCAGCGTGGGCAGCCATGCAGCCAGAGATTCGGCGTGCCGCCCGCGGGTGGTAAGTGCGCCCTGGTCGTCGCTGGCTTCAGTGGTGCAACTGCCGTCTGCTGCCAGCGCGTAGCCACGGCGGTGGGTGGTGCCCCAGTCCACGCCGATCCAGGGGGTGTGTGTTGGTGTCATAGCAGTCTCTTGTCGGTGCAGTGGTCATCATTCCGGCATGATGGGAACCCATGGAACGCGTTCTAAGGCCCTTGACGGATGCTTGTTTTGCAATGATTGTATGATTTATTATTGTGTCCCGGTGTCACAATGCGACGATGTTCACCGGCGTCTGCCCGGCCTGCCTTGGAGTTATGAGTGATGCGGTCTCCGTCGAATCAAAGCGTCTCGGCCACCTATTCGGGTCGGAATCTGCACGGGCAGGTGGTCAAGTCTTTAGGCCACGATGTGGTCAGTGGGGCCTATCCTGCGGGTGAGTTGCTGCCCAACGAAGAGGTGCTGTGCCGCACGCTGGACGTGAGCCGCACCGCGCTGCGCGAGGCCATCAAAGTACTGGCCGCCAAGGGCTTGCTGGAATCGCGCCCCCGTGTCGGCACCTGGGTGCGCCCGCAGGCCAGTTGGAACATGTTGGATCCTGATGTGCTGTCTTGGCGGTGTGCCACCGGGCCCGACGCGCAGTTCCTGCGCCATCTGACCGAAATGCGCGAAATCATCGAGCCCGCCGCCTCCGCCCTGGCTGCGCGCAGCCGCAGCCCTGAGCAGTTGGTGGTGCTGGAGGAAGCGTTCCATGCCATGGAAAGTGCGGCCAATGTGAATGAATGGGTGGAGGCCGACTTGGCCTTCCATAGCGCCATCCTGCAGGCCACCAACAACCCCCTGCTGGTGCCACTGGCTGCCATCATCGGCAGTGCACTGGAGGCCCTGCTGGGAATCTCAGCGCGCAAGGCAGGCGACTTTCACGACGCACTGCCCGACCACCGCAAGGTGCTGGATGCCATCCGCGCAGGCGATGCGCAGCGGGCTTTGCACCGTATGTCGGTGATGCTGTCGGACACCCGCGACCTGATGCAGCGCTCGGACATGCTGTCCGATGCACCTGCCGACGTGGTCGCCAAGGCGGGCCATGGGGTCCATTCGGTAGGCTCACCGGGGTAGCAAGACGTGGCGATGGGCGGCCCAAGGGTTTGTCCTGATCGTAGAATGCGCTGTCATTTGTATGATTTATTAAATCAACGACAGCGCTACTCTCTTTGAGGCCGACATGAGCACCGAATCCCCTAAAAAACGCCGTTCCCAGCACTGGTTTGGCGGCACCAGCAAAGACAACTTCATCCACCGCAGCTGGATGAAAAGCGAAGGTCTGCCCGACGACAGCTTCGATGGCCGCCCGGTCATCGGCATTTGCAATACCTGGAGCGAACTCACCCCCTGCAACCAGCATTTTCGCCAGATCGCCGAGCGCGTGAAGCACGGCGTGCTGCAGGCCGGTGGTATTGCTGTCGAATTCCCCGTGTCCTCGCTGGGCGAGACCCTGATGCGCCCCACCGCCATGCTGTACCGTAACCTGGCCAGCATGGATGTGGAAGAAGCCATCCGCGCCCATCCGCTGGACGGCGTGGTGCTGCTGGCGGGCTGCGACAAAACCACTCCCGCCACGCTGATGGGCGCGGCCAGTGTCGATTTGCCCACGCTGGTGGTGTCGGGCGGCGCGATGCTGAACGGCAACTACCGCGGCGAGCCGATTGGCTCGGGCACCCATGTGTGGAAATTCTCCGAAGCTGTGAATGCGGGCAAGATGACGCTGCCGCAGTTCATGCAGGCCGAGAGCTGCATGTCGCGTTCTGCCGGGGTCTGCATGACCATGGGCACGGCCAGCACCATGGCCAGCATGGTCGAAGCGCTGGGTGTGTCGCTGCCGACAAACGCCGCGATTCCGGCTGTGGATTCGCGCCGCCTGGAGCTGGCGCAGCGCTCGGGCCGCATGATTGTCGATATGGTCGAGCGCGACATGCGCTTGTCCCACGTGCTGACCCGCGAAGCCTTTGAGAACGCCATCCGCGTCTGCGGTGCCATCGGCGGCTCCACCAATGCCGTGATCCACCTGATCGCCATCGCCGGCCGCATGGGCGTGCCGCTGTCGCTGGACGACTGGGACCGCCTGGGCCGCGACATTCCCACCATCGTGAACCTGATGCCGTCGGGCGAGTACCTGATGGAGGATTTTTACTACGCTGGTGGCTTGCCCGTGGTGATGAAGCGCCTGCTCGAAGCGGGCTTGCTGCATGGCGATGCCATTACCGTCAACAACCGCACCCAGGCGCAAAACGTGGAACACGCCGAGTGCTTCAACAACGAGGTGATTCGCCCCCTCAGCCAGCCATTAGTAGAGCAGGGTGGTCTGGCGATTTTGCGGGGCAACCTGGCTCCG
>NZ_JBDTEM010000480.1:0-3921 GCF_039922535.1 Rhodoferax sp.
GCCTCTCTCTGCAAGACGGCGCGCCGCATACCCATTCCATGACTCTGCGCGCCATCAAGGGCAAGAAGCCCGTGGTGCTTAACGACATGAAGGATTTTTCCGGCGACCAGTATCTGAAAGCGCACATGGAGGAGGGAATCTGCGCCATGGCGGTGCTGCCTTTGCTGGTTGGCGACAAGGTGGTGGGCGTGCTCGCCCTGTATGTCGACGAGACCGGTTTTTTTGACGAAGAAGAGATGACCTTGCTGACCGAACTGGCGGGCGACATCGGTTTTGCCCTTGACCACATTGAAAAAGCCGACAAGCTCCTCTACCTGGCCTACTACGACGAAATCACCGGCCTGCCTAACCGCACGCTGTTTCTGGAGCAAGTGGGCCAGCAATTGCGCATGTTCGACGGTGGCCGCAGCAGCCTGGCGCTGGCTTTGGTCGATATCGAGCGCTTCCGGGCCATCAACGACACCCTGGGCCGCGCGGCCGGGGACGATCTGCTCCAGCAACTGGCGCAACGCATCCGCACAGGCAGTGTGGCACTAGAGGCCGTGGCGCGCGTAGGCGTTAACTGCTTTGGTGTGGTCCTGCAGGGGCCGCGCGATGTGGGCCGCGTGGCGCTGGAGTTGGAGCAACTGCTGCGCGACTGCTTTGCCAAGCCCTACCGGTTGCTGGACTCGGAACTGCGTATCGCCGGCAAGATGGGGGTCGTGCTGTACCCCCTGGACGGGGAAGATGCCGAGACCCTGCTGCGCAATGCTGAGCATGCCTTGAAGCGCGTCAAGGGATCGGCCGAGCTTTTGATGTTCTACGCGCCGGAAATGGACACCCGGGTAGCCGCTGCACTGGACCTGGAAAGCCGCCTGCGCACCGCCCTGGACCTGGAACAGTTCGTGCTGCATTACCAGCCCAAGGTAGACCTTGCCACAGGCAAAGTGACCAGTGCCGAAGCCCTGATCCGCTGGAACGACCCCCAAAACGGTCTGGTGCCACCGGGGCGTTTCATTCCGATTCTGGAAGAAACCGGTCTGATCTACGAAGTCGGCCTGTGGGCTTTGCGCAAGGCGCTGGAGGACTACCAGCGCTGGCGCGCGGCAGGCCTGGAGCCGGTGCGGATTGCCGTCAATGTGTCGCCGCTGCAGTTGCGCCACCGCCACTTTGTTACTGCTGTGGAGCAAGTGATTGGCAACGATCGGCACGCTGCACAGGGCCTGGAGCTGGAGATCACCGAGAGTCTGATCATGGAAGACGTGGAGCGCAGCAGCGCCAGCTTGCTGGCCATCCGCGCCATGGGCTTGACGATTGCCATCGATGATTTTGGGACCGGCTATTCGTCGCTGGGCCAGCTCTCGCGCCTGCCGGTGGACACGCTGAAGATTGATCGAACCTTTGTGGTCGATATGGTCACCGGCCCGCGCGGGCTGTCCCTGGTGTCCACCATCATCAACCTGGCCCACGCTTTCAAGCTCAAGGTGGTTGCCGAAGGCGTAGAGACCGAGGAGCAATCACGCCTGTTGCGTTTGATGGGCTGTGATGAAATGCAAGGCTTTCTGTTCAGCCGACCGGTGCCCGCAGATGTGTTCGAGCAAAAGTTCCTGCCCCCTGCGCGGGCCGGGTGATACCGGTGTGGATTCGCAATACCAGCGATAGCGTGGTCGAGATCGCTTCGGCCTGCACCCCTCCGTATTTTTAGCTTGCTATTGAATGTGTAGCGGTTGGCGCAGGCGATACCTGCGCCAGAGGCCTAAAAAGCTTGCGGTTTTTCGACGCTGCGGATGTGCGTGGGCCCGGCGCTGCGCTCGATTTCGGCCTGCAGCGACGTGCCCCAGCCCAGTGCAAACAAGGCCTCGCCGGTGACAAACATCGGGCCGACCAGCAGGCCGACCAAGTCGTCCAAAAAAGCCGGTTTGCGGCCCTCGAAGTAGTGGCCAATGAACTGCAGCACCCAGCCCACCGCAAAGCTGCCCACACCCCAGCCCAGCCAATGGGCCACGCTGCCATCCGCGAACCCCTGCGCTGCGGCAAACAGCAGGCCGTTGGCCAGGCTGACCGCTCCGCCCAGCACGGCATTGCCCCGGCTGACGTACCACAGCGTGCTGGCCACCCACAGCAGCCAGGCGGCATTGAGCGGGCCCGCACCCCACTGCCAGCGCGCCAGCAGCACACCAATGCCGAAGACGATCAGCGGGATACCGACGCAGTGGGTGGCGATGTTGCGCCGGTCGCGGTGGTAGTGCGCGTACTGGACCATCAACACGGTGGTGGGGCGGAACAGGGATGCCATGGGGTGTCTCCTTCTTTTGGGGTGGCCGTGATGCTAGGAGTGTGCGCGTGTAAAACGCTGTCAAGTGCATGACATATAGGGTTTACATAGCTTTAAGACGGTGGGTGTAGAGGCGGCTGAGGGTGTGCTTTCCGGGGCGGTTGCGTAGGCTCAGTTGCAGCTTGGCTGTGGCGTCGCGTAGCACGCTGGCGATGGCCTGGGCGTGGATGGTCCAGCCGTATTTGCGGCCTGCGCGTCGGCGGGCCAGGCGGTCGATGGTTTCAGGGCTGAGCGGGGCAGGGTGTTGCAGGAAGACTCCAGCAAGATGGCCTCCCACTGTGCCTGCGTCCGCACCGCGCGGCTAGTCAGGTGGGATGGGCTGCCGCATCCGCGCCGCCAGATGCGGCTGGCGGGGGGATAGCGTCTGGGGGAATCCGCCGTAACTGCAGTGCCGCCAGCGCCGGATACAGCGCTGCGCTGACCATGCGCGAGACCCCGCTGGCCACCATGGCGCTGGCCATCAGGCTCAGCACCAGGGCGTGGCCGTCGACCATTTCCATCACGATGATGAACGATGTCAGTGGGGCTTGGGTCACCGCCGCCAAAAAGGCCGCCATGCCCAAGGCGATGAGCGTGGGCGCGTTGACGTAACTGGTTAGCAGGGCGATGTCGTTGCCCAAGGCCCCGCCAATCGCCAGTGACGGTGCAAAAATGCCCGCAGGCACCCCGGCCCAGGTGGTGAGCCAGGTGGCGATGAACTTCAACAGCACATACAGCGATGAGGTGTCGCCATGGCCCTCCAGCATGGCGCGGCTGTGGTCGTAGCCACTGCCATAGGTGTCACTGTGGCTGACAATGCCCAGCACCGCCACGCCCAGTCCGCAGCCCGCCGCAAACCACACCGGCGCACGCTGGCGGAACCGGGTAAACACATCGGCCGAGCCGCCCGACAGCGACACCACCACCAGCCGCGCAAACAGCCCACCCGCCAGCCCGCAGCCCACCGTGACCAGCAGGCCGGGAAACAGCAGGTCCATGCTCAAATTGTCGATGTGGATCACCCCAAAATAGGTGGCGTTGCCGTAGACCGACACGGCCATCAAACCGCTGAGCACAATCGCCGCCAGCAGCAGGCCGCTGCTGCGCTGCTCGGGTCGGCGCGACAGCTCTTCAATGGCAAACATCACGCCGCCCAAAGGGGTGTTGAACGCCGCGGCAATGCCCGCTGCGCCCCCGGCCAGCAGCAAACCGTGCTCCGACACCCGCGAGCCCTTGGGCAGCCAGCGGCGCGCGTTGTGCATCACTCCGGCGGCAATCTGCACCGACGGGCCTTCGCGCCCCAGCGACAAACCGGCCAGCAGGCCCCAGGCCGTCAGCAGTGCCTTGGCCAGTGCCAGGCGCAGCGACACAAACAGCGCGCGCGCAGCGTGCGGTACCTCGGGGGTCAGGGCCGCCATTACCTGCGGAATGCCCGAGCCTGCGGCACCGGGCGCGAACCGCCGGGTCAGCCAGACGATGGCCGCCGTGCAGGCCGGGGTCCACAGCAGTGGAGCCCACCAGGCATGCGCGTCCAGCAGCGAAAACAGGCGCAGCGCATGCTCCGTCAACCAGGTAAAAGCCACCACGGTCAAACCGGCCAGCGCGGCAAACCCCAGCACCACACCGCG
>NZ_JBDTEM010000481.1:0-1718 GCF_039922535.1 Rhodoferax sp.
CCCTTGTAGCGCACGGCGGCCTGGGGCTGCAGCCCCGTCACGGCGTCGTGCGACGACAGCTCATACGGGTGGCTGCTGCCCGCGTCGCGCGTGAGCCACACGGCCAGCACCACCAGCAGCGCGGTAATGGCCAGCACAAACGCGCCTGCGGCCAGCGCGTGGGATTTATTTTCCATGGGGTAGGGCTCCTTCGGCGATGGGTAAAGCGGGCAGCGGTGCCAAAGCACGCCGACCGCGTTCGCCCAGAAAAAAGTGTTCGATAAACGGATGCGGAAAAGCCACCACCTCGGCGGGTGTGCCCGTGACCAGCACCTTCTTTTCGGCCAGTACCGCCACGCGGGTACTGAGCGCAAACAGGGTGTCCAGGTCGTGCGTGACCATCACCACCGTCAGGCCCAGGCCTTGGTGCAAGGCGCGCAGCAGGGCGACAAATTCGTCCGCGCCGTTGGGGTCCAGCCCGGCGGTGGGCTCGTCCAGCAGCAACAGCGGCGGGTCCATCACCAGCGCGCGGGCCAGGGCCACACGTTTGACCATGCCGCCCGACAGATCGGCGGGCATTTTGTCGGCGTCCGTGGGCTGCAGACCGACCATTTGCAGCTTGACCAGGGCCGCATCGCGCACCAGTGCTTCGGGCAGGGTTTGGAGTTCGCGCAGCGGAAAGGCAATGTTCTCCAGCACGGTAAAGGCCGAAAACAGCGCCCCCTGCTGGAACAGCATGCCGACCCGGCTGGCCGCCCCGGCGCGGCTGAGTTCTGCCGCGGGTTGGCCCAGCACGGTGACCTGGCCCTGGGCGGGTTGCTCCAGCCCCAGCATCTGGCGCAGCAGCACCGTCTTGCCGGTGCCCGAGCCGCCCACCAGCGACACAATCTCGCCGCGCCGCACGGTCAGCGCCAGGTCTTGGTGTATGACGACCTGGTTTTTGCCGCTGCCAAACGCGGTCCACAGGCCCTGGATAGCAACGATGGTGTCTGCGTCCATGTCAGACCCCGATGTTCTTGAAGACGATGGCGAACAGTGCATCCACCAAAATCACCACCGTGATCGACGTCACCACCGACGCCGTCGTGCCCTGCCCCAGGCTTTGGGTATTGGGTTGCACCCGCAGGCCGCAGTGGCAGCCCACCAGCGCAATCAGCAGGCCAAACACGGCCGACTTGAACACCGCCAGCCCCAGGTTGGCAACGCCTACCGCCGCAGGCAGCGCCTGCAAAAAGAACGCCGGCGTGATGCCCAGCGCCAGGTCTGCCGCCAGCATGCCCCCTGCCAGCGCCGTCAGCGTGGTCCACACGCTGATCAGCGGCATGGCAATGGCCAGCGCAATCGCCCGCGGCATCACCAGCCGGTAGCCCAGCGGGATGCCCATCACCTGCATGGCGTCCAGCTCTTCGGTAACGCGCATCACGCCAATCTGCGCGGTGATGGCCGAGCCCGAGCGCCCGGCAATCAGGATCGCGGCCAGCATCGGCCCCAGCTCGCGCACCACCGACATGCCCAGGATGTTGACGATGAAGGCCTCGGCCCCAAACTGGCGCAGTTGCTGCGATGTGAGGTAGGCCAGCACCACGCCAATCAAAAAGCCCACCAGCGCGGTGATCGGCAAGGCCATGGTGCCCATCTGGTACAGGTGGCCCGAAATGTCCCGCCACGGCCCGGCCTGCGGGCGGCGCGCCAGACGCAGCAGGTCCAGCGCCAGTTGCCCCACCATGCGCAGGAAAACC
>NZ_JBDTEM010000482.1:0-3380 GCF_039922535.1 Rhodoferax sp.
AGGCGCAGGGTGCTGACTTTTTCAGTGCCATGGCCGGGCACCACCATGTCGTAGGCTTTGGCCGCAACTTCACCCGCATTGCGCCACACCGGCGCGCCGTTGACCTGCTCGACCCAGCCGCCAAATCGCACCGGGTAGCTTATGTCGGCACGGGGGAATTCCCAGGGCGTGCCGTTTTCCAGCCAGGGATCGGGGTATTCCATCTGCGCACCGTTTTGGATGTCTTGCGCAAACATGCCGTACTCGTAGCGGATGCCGTAACCAAAGGAGGGCAGGCCGACGGTGGCCATCGAATCCAAAAAGCAGGCCGCCAGGCGGCCCAGGCCGCCGTTGCCCAGCGCGGCATCGGGCTCGCGGTCGGCTACGGTCTCCAAGGTTTGGGCAAACTTTTGCAGGCCGGTGGCGGCTTCACCGCGAATGTCTAGCGCGCCCAACGCATTGGATAGGGTGCGGCCCATCAAAAATTCCATCGACAAATACACCACACGGCGGGCCTTGGCTGCGTGGTCGCGGGCCTGGGTTTGCACCCAGCGCTGGGACAATTGTTGGCGCGCAACTTGCGACACGGCCAGCATCAAATCGTTCGGAGTGGCTTCTGCGGGACTAACCCCGACAGTATCGAGCAAATGCTGTTCAATACCGGCTTGTATGGAGGTGGCTGTTGGGGCAATACGCTGGGTCACAGGGGGATCCTTTGTGTGGGTTGGCACAAGCCAGAATCCGATGTACGGATGGCTATTTTTCTAGTCTAAGCGCTTTGAATGCGGGTACACCGCGTATTTCCAGAATTCTCGCATGAGGTAACTCGCCGGTAACTGTTTTTTAAATCCTCGGATTAAGATGCTGGCGTTAACCAAAAACCCGGTCAACAATTAGCCCAGGACTGGCGTCGGTCCCCTGTTCGCTCAGAAGGCGGGAAGGGGTTGCTGCGCGAATCCTAATCCCTTCTCTGGAGACAAAAAATGCAGCAAAACAACTTAGCGCTCGGACTGGACCTGCCCAAACGGGCGATTGCACTGGTGCTCGCCGGCGGGCGCGGCAGCCGATTGATGAACCTGACGGACCGCCGCGCCAAGCCGGCGGTGTACTTTGGCGGCAAGTTCCGCATTGTTGACTTTGCGCTGTCCAACTGTTTGAACTCCGGTATCCGCCGCATCGGTGTCATTACCCAGTACAAATCGCATAGTTTGCTGCGCCACTTGCAGCGCGGCTGGGCATTTTTGAAAAATGAGATGAACGAGTTCGTAGATCTGTTGCCTGCACAGCAGCGCAACGACAACGAAAACTGGTACCGCGGCACAGCCGATGCGGTCTACCAAAACCACGACATTCTGGAAAGTTACGGTGCCGACTACATCGTGGTGTTGGCAGGCGACCACATCTACAAGATGAATTACGCGCTGATGCTGGCCGACCATGTGGCCCAGGGGCGTGAATGCACCGTGGGCTGCATCGCTGTCCCGCGTGCCGAGGCATCGGCTTTTGGCGTGATGGCGATCAACGATGACCGGTTGATCACCGAGTTTTTGGAGAAACCCGCCGATCCACCGTCCATGCCGGGCAATGCCGATATGTCGTTGGCCAGTATGGGCATCTATATTTTCAACGCGGCCTTCTTGTATGCCGAGCTGGAGCGGGATATGGCGGACCCCACGTCCAGCCACGACTTCGGCAAGGACATCATCCCCCGTGCCGTACGCAATGGCCTCGCCACCGCCCACCCGTTCTCCATGAGCTGCGTACCCGATGCGGCCGAGGACGAGCCGTACTGGCGCGATGTCGGCACCATCGATGCGTACTGGGATGCCAATATCGACCTGACCGCCACCGAGCCCAAGCTCAACCTGTACGACACCCACTGGCCCATCTGGACCTACCAGGCCCAGCTGCCACCGGCCAAATTTGTCCACAACACGGACGATCGGCGCGGCATGGCAATCGAGTCCATGGTGTCGGGCGGCTGTATTGTGTCGGGCAGCGTGCACCGCTCGGTGCTGTTTTCCAGCGTGCGGGTGCACTCGTATTCGGATGTCAAATGGTCCGTGCTCCTGCCCGACGTACAGATTGGCCGTGGCGCACGGATCAACCGTGCCGTGATCGATCGGGGTTGCGTGATTCCCGATGGCATGGTGATCGGTGAAGACGCTACGCTGGATGCCGAGCGCTTCCACCGCAGTGAAAACGGCATCACGCTGGTCACCCAGGCGATGCTCAAAAAGCTGGCAGGATGAAAGTACTCCAAGTAGGAGCCGAGGTTTTTCCTCTGGTCAAAACCGGGGGTCTGGCCGACGTGCTGGGGGCCTTGCCCCAGGCCCTGGTGGCGGCAGGTGCCGATGTGCGCCTGCTGCTGCCAGGCTTTCCCGCAATCTTGGCCGGCCTGAAAAAGCCGGTCGTGGTCTGCGAGATCGGTGCAGCGTTTGGAGCCGCGCGGGTACGCCTGGTGCGCGGCACTATTACCGCCAGTGGCATGACTGCCTATGTGGTCGATGCGCCGTACTACTACCAGCGCACGGGCAACCCGTACCTAGGAGCCGACGGCGTTGAATGGCCCGACAACGCCCAGCGCTTTGCCTTGCTGGGCTGGGTGGCCGCGCATGTGGCTGCGGGCGGCCTCGACCCCGCATGGACCCCGGACGTGCTGCACGCCCACGACTGGCACGCGGGCATGGCCTGTGCCTACCTGGCGGCCAACCAGTCGGCCACGGTGGCCACCGTCTACACCGTACACAACCTGGCCTACCAGGGCTTGTTTGATGCCAAGGACTTCCACCTGCTGGGCCTGCCGGTGCGCTTCATGGACGCAACCCGGCTGGAATACCACGGCAAGTTCTCATTCATGAAAGCCGGGCTGACCTTGGCCCAGCGCATCACCACCGTCAGCCCCAGCTACGCGGCCGAGATTGCCACCAATGAGTTTGGTTGTGGCCTGGACGGCGTGGTGCGCTCGCGCGGTACTGACGTGTCCGGCATCCTGAACGGGGTAGACGACGCGGTATGGAGCCCGGCAAGCGACAAGGACATCACCACCACTTATTCGGCTACCCAAATGGAGGGCAAGGCCACATGCAAAGCAGCCTTACAAAAACAGCTGGGTCTGCAGGTCGATGCCAAGCGTCCCTTATTCACCCTGGTGAGCCGCTTGACCCAGCAAAAGGGCTTGGACCTGGTGCTGGCCGCGATTCCTGAAATGCTGGCTGCCGGAGCGCAGCTGGCCGTGCAGGGCAGTGGCGATGCAGTGCTGGAGAAAGCCTTTACCGAGGCTGCCGCTGCGCACCCAGGGCAGGTGGCCGTGCGCCTGGGTTACGACGAGCCCTTCGCCCACCAAATGATTGCCGGAGCCGATGCCATGTTGGTACCGTCCCGGTTTGAACCCTGCGGCC
>NZ_JBDTEM010000483.1:0-7475 GCF_039922535.1 Rhodoferax sp.
GGCGGATCAGGGCTGGCGTTGTTTGAGCGCAGCGAGTTTAGCCAGACCCCGCCCAAAGCGAGCACCGCAGGTTCCCGCAGCGCCAGCGGAGGGCGCAGGTAGTGGGGGTGGCCTTTCTTTTGGTGACTTTCTTTTGGCCACGCAAAAGACAAGTTACTGCCCTGCCGGGGGCACAGCCCGGCCAGGGATCGAGGTTACGTTCACGCCCGTTAAATCCAGAACGCGGGGTATCAAACCGCCAATAAGGGTCAGAGCCCAAATGCGGGTGGACACCGCTTTCAACCCTTAACAAGGCGCGCGCAATTGGGATCTGACCCTTATTGGCTACGCGCCGTGTTGCCCTTGGAAGCGGATCCCTTAGCCTAGCAGCCGCTGCTCGAACGGGTAGTCGGACAGCAGCTCGATCGTGCCGTCGTTGCGGATGTAGATCTGCTCTTCCAGCTTGGCACCTTCGCCGCCGTCTTCGTGGCCGATGTAGCTCTCGATGCACAGGGTCATGCCGGGCTCGAACACGCCGTCGTAGCCTTTGGCATCGCTGTCTTCCCTGTGCACGATGTACGGGTACTCGCCGCACATGCCCACGCCGTGCGCCAGCGCGAAATAGCGCCGGGCCTGGTAGGGCTTGGGGATCTTCCAGGCCTTGGTGGTGTATTCCGAAAAACTCATGCCGGGCTTGACCAGCTCCATATTGGTGTGGATCTGCTCGTAGGCCAACTGGTAGACGGTTTTTTGCGCGGCGTTGGCCTGGCCTTTGCCGCACAGAAAGGTGCGCGAAAAATCGGCGTAGTAGCCAAAGCGGCCCACCACGTCGGTGTCCAGACCGACCAGATCACCGTCTTCGATGACGCGGGTGCTGCACTCGTGGAACCAGGGGTTGGTGCGCGGGCCGGAGCTGAGCAAACGGGTTTCGATGTAGTCGCCATCGGTGGCAATGATGTGCTGGTGCAGGTGCGACCAGAGCGCGTTTTCTGTGATGCCAGGCACCAGCGCAGCTTCCAGATTGCGCACGCCTTGCTCGGCGGCACGCAGGGAGGCGCGGACCATCTTGATCTCGTTGTCGACCTTGATGCAGCGGGCGCGTTCCAGCGGCTCTTGCGCGTCGGACAGGATGTAGCCATAGGCTTGCAGCGCGAACGCGGCGGCCGAGGTAGCGCTTTCCAGGGCAATCTTCTTGCCACCACCGCACTGCTGAATCAGCTCGTGCAGTTCTGCCGCCCAGCGCTTGGTCACATCACCCAGCATGTCGTCGCAGAAGTAGTACGAGATGGCCGTGGCGGGGCGCACTTCGTCGATGGTGTCCAGGCCGTCGGCCAGGAAGTCGCAACCGGCGTATTCAAACATCACCACCTTGCCTTCGGCGGGCACGAACAGGTAACGCGCCGGGTTGCGCATCGAATACACCTGCATATTGCGCGAGCCGGATGCATAGCGGATGTGCGTGGGGTCGAAGAGGATACAAGCAGTGAGGTCGCGCTTCTTCAGCTCGGCCTTGACGCGGGCCATGCGGTCGCGCTGGATTTGCGCGATCTCGGCAGCGGTGGGTTCGCAGTCTGCCAAAACTTGGGTGGGACGGATGAGTGCCATGGCGTGGGATCTTTCGGGTTTTATCGTGGGGAGGTAAGGAAACGGAAAAGCGAAATCAGTCAATCAGGCTGTCGTTGCGCACCAGTTGGCTTTCGGCAATCAGGTGGGCCTCAGACACGCGGCCATACAGTTGGCGGGTCCGCTCCAGGCGGCCCATCACATTGGGCTTTTCGGAGTAGGCAAAGATGGCGGTATGGCGCTGGATGCTGCCCTTTACCGGTGTCACGCGGTGCAGCGAGAAGCGGCCTTTGAAGAACTGCACGTCGCCGGGGCGCAAGGTCAGCACCTTCACCGGGCTGCGGTCTTCGCCGCGCACAATCTTGCCCACGCCGGGGTAGTTTTCACCGCCGGGTGAACGGATGTTGGGGCAGTATTCGAAGTCGCCGCCTTCTTCGGACTTCTGCGTCATCATCGACACGATGAACTCGTTGGTGTCGTAGTGCCAGGGTTGTTGGGTTCCATCGGGCAGCACGTTTTGCACCAGACCGGCATACGGGTCGGCGTATTCCCACACCCGCTCCTGCTGCAGGCAGGCAGCCACAAACAGCTTCATGGCTTTAGACACGTAGATGCGGTGGATGATGAAGTCCGCCGGGATCATGTCGCGCGTGACGAAGCCGCTGGTGCGGTCCATGAAGACGCGGCGCGGGTCGGTGGCGGGCAGGCTGGGGTCGTCGTTGGTGAAGTAGGCGTTGGTCTTCTGGCGTGGCGAGAAAAAGGTCTTCTGCGCCAGTACACGGCCTTCTTCGGTGACGCGCTGCATGGCTTCGGGCCGCAGAAAGCCGGGCAGCACATAGCTGCCCTCGGCGGCCAGCTGGCTGCGGCACATCTCCACCAGCTCTTGCATGCGCGGGGAATCGGGCGCTTGCAGCGGGTAGCGCTCGGTGTCGATGATGTCGCTCAGGTCCATGCATTCGGCATCGGCCAAGGCAATCTTAGGGAAAGGGGTGGTCATACAAACTCCAGAATCAGATGGGTGAATCATGCGCAGGCGCGCGGGGGTTGAAAAGCGATGATTTCGGCGCGCCATGCTTGAGGAAAAGTCATACCGCGTGGTCTTGCAGAATCAGGTCGGCCCCTTTTTCGGCCACCATGATGGTCGGCGCGTTGGTGTTGCCCGAGGTCACCGCGGGGAAGACGGACGCATCCACCACCCGCAGGCCCTGGATGCCATGCACCCGCAGCCGGTGGTCCACCACATGGCGCAGCGGGTCCGGGCCCATCGCGCAGGTGCCACAGGCGTGGTAGACCGAGCCGCTGCGCTGGCGGAAATCTTCCAGCAAGGCCTCGGGCGAGGTGGCATCTGGGCCGGGAAACAGCTCCGAGGCCACCACGCCCGACAGCGGCGCGCTGGCGGCAATGCGGCGCAGCAGTTGGCTACCCTCTTGCACGTCGGCCAAGTCCTCCGGGGTGGACAAGAAGTTGGTGCGTATCACCGGCTTGGCAAACGGATCAGACGACTGGATGGTGATGCTGCCGCGGCTGGTCGGGCGGCAGGTGTTGAAGGACATCAAAAACGCCGAATACGGGTCGGGGTTCATCAGCTTGGCCTGGGGCTTGGCGTTGGCGGTGTAGCTGATGGGGTTGAAGTACACATGCATGTTGGGCCGGGCCAGCTCAGGGCGGCTGCGCACAAAAGCCCCCGCCTGGTTCACGCTCATGGCCAACGGCCCCTGCTTGCCCAGCAGGTACTGCAGCGCCGCCTTGACCTTGCCGCTGAACGGGTACAAGGTGTCGTTGAGCGTAGGTACTTTGGACTTGAAGTAGTACGACACGCACACGTGGTCTTGCATGTTTTGTCCGACCGCGGGCGCGTGGCGCACCAAGGGGATGTTCAGGCCCCGGAGCAGATCGGCATCGCCCACACCCGAGAGCTGCAAGAGCTGCGGCGAGTTGATGGAGCCACCCGACAGCACCACCTCCTTCGCGGCGCGCACGGTGTGCAGGCTGCCTTTGTGCAAAAACTCGACGCCGACGGCACGCGTGCCTTCAAACACCACCCGGGTTACCTGGGCATGGGTTTGCAAAGTCAGGTTTTTGCGCCGCAGCGCTGGCCGCAGAAAGGCATTCGCGGTGGATGCGCGCACACCGTCGCGGATGGTCATTTGCCACAGGCCGGCGCCTTCGGTCTGCGCGCCGTTGAAGTCGCGCGTGGTGGGGTAGCCGAGCGTATTGCAAGCCGCCATGAAGGTGTCGCACAGCGGGTGCACCTTGCCGCTAAATTCGCTGACCCGCAGCGGGCCGCCGCTACCGTGAAAGTCCGATGCGCCCCACACATGGTCTTCCGACTTCTTGAAGTACGGCAGCACCGACTTCCAGTCCCAACCCGGGTTGCCCGCAGCCGCCCAGTCGTCAAAGTCTTCGCGCTGCCCGCGGATGTAGACCATGGCGTTGATCGAGCTGGTGCCCCCCAGCACCTTGCCGCGCGGCCAGTACAGGCGGCGGTTGCCCATGGCGGGCTCGGGTTCGGCGTGGTACATCCAGTTGAAGCGCGGGTCGGCAAAGGTGCGGCCATAGCCGATCGGCACCTGGATCCAGGGGCTGCGGTCGGATCCACCCGCTTCTAGCAGCAAAACCCGGTCCGTGCCGCTGGCGCTCAGCCGGTTGGCCAGCACGCAGCCAGCAGACCCCGCGCCGACGATGATGTAGTCATATTCATTCATAGCGCCGCAGGTTAGCGGCGACTACCGACTTGGACAAACCACGAATTCGCGGCCCCAGCCTTGAGAAAAATGGGGGGTCTAAAAAATCAGGCGGGTGCGAACTGGCTGGCTAGCCAGTCGCGGAACAGGCCGACCAGTGCGCGGCTGTCCGCATCGCGGGCCAGGTTGACGAACCAGTAGCCGTGCGGCCCGGCTACTTTGACGTCGCTCAAATGGCGCAGGCTGCCCGCGGCCAACTCTTTGGGCACCATGGCCTCGTCGACGATGGCGACCCCGGCCCCGGCCAGGGCGGCGTTGATCACCTGGTCCAGCGTGCTGAAGCTCAGGCCTGGCTTGGGGTTGACTTCGGTCAGGCCCTGGGCGGCGCACCATTGCTCCCACATGGGCATGCGCACATTGCCATCGGTGATGTGCAGCAGGGTCGCGTCTTCCAGGCGCGGGGGCTGGGTATCGACCCACAGCACCGGGCTGGCCAACATCACATGCTGCTCCACCATCAGCAAGGAGCAGTCCCCGTCGGCCCAGGCCTGGTCGCTGAAGGCGATCACGCAGTCGCAGTGGCGCACGTCGCGCAGGGCATGCACGTCATGGGTGCTGATGGACAGGTCGATGTGGGCAAACTGCCGCCGGAAGTCTGGCAGGCGCGGGGCCATCCAGCGGGTGGCAAAGGTGGGCGGCAGGTTGATCGCCAATTGCTGGCGCAGGTTGTGGTGCTGCAGGTTCTGCACCACGGTTTCGATGTGCTGGAACGCCGTGTCTACGGCGGTGGACAGTTGCCGCCCGGCGGGGGTGAGCTGCACGCCCCGGTGGGTGCGGGTGAACACCGGCACGCCCAGCCATTCTTCGAGTTGCTTGATCTGCCGACTCACCGCGCCCTGCGTCACATACAGGCTTTCGCAGGCCTGCATGAAGCTCTCGGTCCGGGCCGCGGCCGCGAACACGCGCAGCGCATTCAGCGGGGGAAGACGTTTGTGCATCGTGGGGGCCGTGGGTTAGGTGTCGGGAGGCCCCCTGGGTTAAGCAATTACTATGCCGATAGCCGTTCTACGGAAGGGCCTTAAAAGCCTTCGTGCGGTGCCAGATACCGCCACTGGCCCACCGGCAGATTGCCCAGCATCACATTGCCGATGCGCACCCGCTTCAGCCCCACCACCTTGAGGCCCACCAGTTCGCACATGCGGCGGATCTGGCGCTTTTTGCCTTCGGTGAGGACGATGCGCAACTGCTCGGGGTTTTGCCAGGTCACTTTGGCGGGCTTGAGCGGTTGGCCGTCCAGGCTCAGGCCGTGGCGCAGCCTGGCCAGCATGGCGGGCGGGAACACGGCTTGCACATTGGTGGTGATGGGGTCGTCGTCGTCCATGCGGATGAGCTGGCCAGTGGGTGCGGGCTGGCCCAGGCCGTGGTAGGCCACGCGGACCAGGTATTCCTTTTCCATCACCGAGTCTTCACCGATGAGCTGGCGGGCCACGCGGCCGTCTTGCGTCATCACCAGCAGGCCGATGGAGTCGATGTCCAGCCGCCCGGCCGGGGCCAGGCCGCGCAACTGGTTGGGGTGGAAGAAAAAGCGGGCGTTGTCCTCGGCCCAGCGGTTTTGCGCGGTAAACAGCGTGACCGCAGGCTCGTGTCCGTCTTCCGCCTGCGCGCTCACGTAGCCCATGGGCTTGTTGATCAGGATGGTGACCTGGTTGGCCTGGTGGCCGCTGGCGGCCTTGTCGATCTGGATGCGGTCGCTGGGCGTGACCTTGACCCCCATCTCGGCGATGGCCCCGTTGACCTTGACCCAGCCCTTGGCGATCCATTCATCCGCCTCGCGGCGCGAGCACATGTTCAGATCGGCCATGCGTTTGTTCAGGCGTACAGGTTCGTTGCTATTGGCGGCGGCACCGGCGGGGGGTGCGGCGCGGCGAAAAGGAACGGCGGGTTTCGGAGGGGGGACGGGGGTGTTCATGGTGTTTGCTATGAATAGAGTAGCTATTCATGGAGTCTGGATGCGCGGCAGGGGCGTATTTTGCTGATATTTTAAGCGTTTACGGTTGTACCAGTAAGCGGTAACCCACGGCGGTCTCCGTCAGCAGGTGCACCGGCTGGGCCGGGTCAGCCTCCAGTTTTTGCCGCAGGTGGCCCATGTGGATGCGCAGATAGTGGCTTTGCTGGGTGTGCGCCGGGCCCCACACTTCGCGCAGCAACTGGCGGTGGGTGAGCACGCGGCCCGCATTGGTTACCAGCACGGCCAACAGGCGGTATTCGATGGGCGTAAGGTGCACCTCGGCCCCGTTCCGGCGCACCAGGCGGGCGGTGCGGTCTACCTCGACTGCACCGAAGCGGAACACCGGGTCGGGCTCGCCCGCGCCGTCCGCCGTGGCGGCCCGCGGTCGCCGCAGGTTGGCGCGCACGCGGGCCAACAGCTCGCCCACGCCAAAGGGCTTGGTCAGGTAATCATCCGCCCCGGCATCCAGCGCGGCGATCTTGTCGGCCTCGTCGCTGCGGGCCGACAGCACGATGATGGGCACGGCCGACCAGCCGCGCACGTCGCGCAGCACGTCCAGCCCGTCGCCGTCGGGCAGGCCCAGGTCCAGCACCAGCAGGTCGGGTTTGCGGGTGCCAGCCTCGGTCAGCCCCTGTTTGGCGGTGTCGGCTTCGAACACCTGCCAGCCTTCGGCCTCCAGCGCGGCGCGCACGAAGCGGCGGATGTGGGGTTCGTCTTCGATGAGAACGGCGACAGGGCTGGTCAAGATAGTTCTGGCGCAGGGCGGCGCGGCAAAGTGAGGGTGAATTCTGCACCACCGTTCGGCGCGTTGGCGGCGACGATCTGGCCCCGGTGCGCATCCACGATGGCTTTGCAAATGGCCAGGCCCAGGCCCACGCCGGGGGTGGTGGATTCGGCGCTGCCACGGGTGAACTTGTCAAACAGCTCGGCCTCGCGGCCCCGCAGCTTGGGTGGCAGGCCGGGGCCGTGGTCGCGCACCGACAGCACCAGGCTGGTGGGGGTGGCGCGGGCAGTCAGCACGATGGGCAAGGCGCCGTATTTGGCCGCGTTCTCCAGCAGGTTCACCAGCACGCGCTCCATCAGCACGGCGTCGTATTCCACCAGCGGCAGGTCGGCGGGCACATCGGTGTCTACGTGCTGGCCGCGCAGGGCCGGGCCTGCGGCGCGGATGGCGGAGCCCACCAGTTCTTCCACCGACTGCCAGTCGCTGCGCAGGGCCACGCCGCCGTCTTGCAGCCGCG
>NZ_JBDTEM010000484.1:0-3376 GCF_039922535.1 Rhodoferax sp.
ATGGGCTAGGCGAGTTAAAAGTTCCAATATCGCATACCAGAATGCAAACGTCTCGCTTGCTTGATGCGATCTTCTAGGAATAGCATCATAGAAGCACCTTCATTCATGCACATTGAGCACACCACAGTGTGCTCACACAACCGGAACACCACCATGGCCCACGCAACGTTTCATTGGGAAGACCCCTTTCTGCTCGACCAGCAGCTGACCGACGACGAGCGCATGGTGCGCGATGCCGCTGCGGCCTATTGCCAGGACAAGCTCGCCCCCCGCGTGCTGGACGCCTTCCGCCACGAGAAGATGGACACCAGCATCTTTCGTGAAATGGGCGAAGTGGGCCTGCTTGGCCCCACCATCCCCGAGCAATACGGCGGCCCCGGCCTGAACTACGTGGCCTACGGCCTGATCGCCCGCGAAGTGGAGCGCGTGGATTCGGGCTACCGCTCGATGATGAGCGTGCAAAGCTCGCTGGTGATGGTGCCGATTTTTGAGTTTGGCACCGAAGCCCAGCGGCAAAAATACCTGCCCAAGCTGGCCACGGGTGCATGGATTGGCTGCTTTGGCCTGACCGAGCCCGACCACGGCTCCGACCCCGGTTCCATGGCCACCCGCGCGCACAAGGTGGCGGGCGGCTACAAGCTCAGCGGCAGCAAGATGTGGATTTCCAACAGCCCCATCGCCGATGTGTTCGTGGTCTGGGCCAAAGAGGTGGACGCGGCGGGCAACGTGGGTCCGATTCGCGGCTTCATTTTGGAAAAAGGCATGGCCGGCCTGAGCGCCCCGGCCATCCACGGCAAGGTCGGTTTGCGCGCCAGCATTACCGGCGAGATCGTGATGGACGGCGTGTTTTGCCCTGAAGACAACGCCTTCCCCGACGTGCAGGGCTTGAAAGGCCCGTTCACCTGCCTGAACAGTGCCCGCTACGGCATCGCCTGGGGCGCGCTGGGTGCGGCCGAAGACTGCTGGTTCCGCGCCCGCCAGTACACGCTAGACCGCAAACAGTTTGGTCGCCCCCTGGCCGCCAACCAGCTCATCCAGAAGAAGCTGGCCGACATGCAGACCGACATCGCCCTGGGCCTGCAAGGCTGCCTGCGCCTGGGCCGCATGAAGGACAAGGGCACGGCTTCCGTCGAGCTGACCTCGCTGCTCAAACGCAACTCCTGCGGCAAGTCGCTAGACATCGCCCGGCTGGCCCGCGACATGATGGGCGGCAACGGCATTTCGGACGAATTCGGCGTGGCCCGGCACCTGGTGAACTTGGAGGTAGTCAACACCTACGAGGGCACGCACGACATCCACGCGCTCATTCTGGGTCGCGCGCAGACCGGCATCGCAGCGTTTGGCAACTGAGGTGACGGCCGCGCTGTCGCACCTCAAGGTCCTCGACCTGTCCCGCGTGCTGGCCGGGCCGTGGTGCACCCAGATGCTGGCCGACCTGGGTGCCGATGTGGTCAAGGTCGAGCGCCCGCTGGTGGGGGACGACACCCGCCACTGGGGCCCGCCGTTTCTGCAAGATACGGACGGAAATGACACCGACCAGGCCACGTATTTCACCGCCTGCAACCGCAACAAGCGCTCCATCACCATCGACATGGCCCAGGCCGCAGGCCAGGCGCTGATCCGCCAGATGGCGGCGACCAGCGACGTGCTGGTAGAGAACTTCAAGGTCGGTGGCCTCAGCGCGTACGGGCTGGATTACGCCAGCTTGCAGGCCCTCAACCCGCGGCTGATTTACTGCTCGGTCACCGGCTTTGGCCAGACCGGGCCGTATGCCGAGCGCGCGGGCTACGACCTGATGGTGCAGGCCCTGAGCGGCATGATGTCCATCACCGGCCCGGCGGGCGGCGCGCCGCAAAAAGTCGGTGTGGCGGTGATCGACCTGTTTACCGGGGTCTACGCCTGCAGCGCCATCCTGGCCGCCATCGAGTCGCGCCACCGCACCGGCCTGGGCCAGCACATCGACATGGCCTTGCTAGACGTAGGCATGGCCGTCTTGGCCAACCAGGCGGCCGGATTTCTGAACACCGGCAAGGTGCCCCAGCGCCAAGGTAACACCCACCCCAGCCTGGCCCCGTACCAGGACTTCCCCACGGCCGACGGCGCCATGCTGCTGGCCATCGGCAACGACGGCCAGTTTGCCCGCTTCTGCGCCGCCGCCGAACAGCCCGCGTGGGCCGCCGACCCGCGCTTCACCACCAATACCCTGCGGGTCCAAAACCGCGCCGCATTGATACCCGCGTTGGAGGCGGTCACCCGCACGCGCAGCACCGCGCAGTGGATTGCCTTGCTGGAGGACAAAGCCGTGCCCTGCGGCCCCATCAACGACATGGGCCAGGCCTTTGCCGACGTGCAGGTGCAGGCTCGGGGTATAAAGGTGAATCAGCCTCTTGCGCAGGCAGAGTCTGCGGGGGCAGCTATTAAAGAAATAGCAAGCGTGGCCAGCCCACTGCGCTTGACTGCCACCCCACCCGTGCTGCATCGGCCGCCGCCAGCCCTGGGCGAGCACACCGACGAAGTGCTGGCGGGCTTGGGCCTGGATGTAGATGCGATTGCGGCTTTGCACGCCGCTAGGGTGGTGTAAGAACCTGTTTGCGGTCTATTCAGGGCTTAAATCGAATGTAAACAACCGGTTACATGGCCTATGCTGTAGCTTCCAAACTGCAGGACTTAAAAACCATGAGTAAGCAAGAACCTGATGTCATATTTGGCACCGAAGACCTGCTGTTGAGCCTGTGCAACTCGGTCACCCGGGTGTTGAACGTGGCCACCAACACCCACATACGCTACTCGGGCATGGTGCAGCGCATCAGCAAAACCTGCCTCAAGCCCGACATCGGCTGCTTTGTTCTGTTCGATGGGGGCTTTTCTGGCCTGGTGATCATCAACTTCACCGCCCAGGCGGCGATGGAGCTGTACGAGAGCTATCTGCTGAACATGGGCATGTCGAGGGCCGACTTGGTCACCTCCTTCACCTCGGACGAAGTCAGCAACGTGATGGGCGAGCTGATGAACCAGGTGGTGGGCGACTTCACCGGCAAGGTGCAGCGCGAACTGCAAACCCAGATTACCCAAAACCAGCCCAAGATGCTGTTGCTGAACAAGCAGGTCATCATGAGTGTGGACGCCAACCTCGACCAGCCCGAGGCCCGCCGCGTCACCTTCTACACCAGCACCAACCGCATCTTTTACCTGGAGCTGGCGGTGGACAACATCCAGTTCATCAAGATGGTGGACTTTGAAGTACCCGCCCCCCCAGACCCCACCGCCGTGATGGCGCAGGTGCACAACAACGAACTGAGCGCCCCCGGCCCGGCGCACAACAGTAGCGCCGATGACGATACCGACGAGTTTCTCAAGTCGCTAGGGATGTGACGGC
>NZ_JBDTEM010000485.1:0-4554 GCF_039922535.1 Rhodoferax sp.
ATGCTGGCCGTGCACGAAGAGCAGTTGGTGGAGCACGGCGGTGGGGCGGGCGTGCGCGACCCGAATCTGCTGGGTTTGGCACTGGCGCGGCCACAGCAACTGGCCAACTATGCCGAGCCGGATGCCGCTGACCTGGCCGCCAGCTACGGCGTGGGCATTGCACGCAACCATCCGTTTATCGACGGCAACAAGCGCACGGCATTTGTGGCGGTGGAGCTGTTTTTGGCGTTGAACGGCTATGCCTTGACCGCAAGCGATGCCGATTGCGTCTTCACCATGCTCGATGTGGCCATGGGCAAACTGGAAGAGGCCGCCTTCGCAACCTGGATTCGGCAGCACCTGCAGGCTCTTTAAGTTCTAAAACAAGAAATACCGCTGCGCCATCGGCAAGCTTACCGCCGCCTCACACGTCAGCAGCACCCCATCCGCCCGCACGCTATAGGTTTGCGCATCAATCTCCATCTTGGGCAGGTGGCTGTTGTGCACCATGTGCTGCTTGCGCACGGCGCGGATGTCTTTCACTGCGCTCAAAGTCTTGGCCAGGCCGAAGCGTTCCTTGATGCCGCCGGTCAGCCCGGCCTGCGACACAAAAGTGAGCGAGCCGCGCGCCAGGGCCGAGCCGTAGGCGCCAAACATGGGGCGGTAGTGCACCGGCTGGGGCGTGGGGATGCTGGCGTTGGGGTCGCCCATGGCGGCCATGGCGATGAAGCCGCCTTTCAGGATGAGCGCCGGTTTCACGCCAAAAAAGGCCGGTTTCCACACCACCAGATCGGCCCATTTGCCCACTTCGATGCTGCCCACCTCGTGGCTGATGCCGTGGGCCAGCGCCGGGTTGATGGTGTACTTGGCCACGTAGCGTTTGGCGCGGAAGTTGTCGTTGCGTGAGGAATCCTCTGGAAGGCTGCCGCGCTGGGTCTTCATCTTGTGCGCCGTCTGCCAGGTGCGCAGAATCACCTCGCCCACGCGGCCCATGGCCTGGCTGTCGCTGCTCATCATGCTGATGGCACCCAGGTCGTGCAGCACGTCTTCGGCGGCAATGGTTTCCTTGCGGATGCGGCTTTCGGCGAAAGCCAGGTCTTCGGGGATGCTGGCATCCAGGTGGTGGCAAACCATCAGCATGTCCACGTGCTCGTCCAGCGTGTTCACGGTGTAGGGCATGGTGGGGTTGGTGCTACTGGGCAAGAAGTTCGCTTCGCCCACCACCCGCAAGATGTCGGGTGCGTGGCCGCCGCCTGCGCCTTCGGTGTGGAAGGCGCACAGGCCACGGCCCTTGGTGGCAGCAATCGTGTTTTCCACAAAGCCGGATTCATTGAGCGTGTCGGAATGGATGGCCACCTGCACGTCTTCCAGCTCGGCCACGTCCAGGCAGTTACTGATGGCGGCGGGGGTGGTGCCCCAGTCTTCGTGTAATTTGAGGCCAATCACGCCCGCGCCGATCTGCTCGTGCAGCGCGGCGGGTAGGCTGGCGTTGCCCTTGCCCAGAAAACCCAGGTTCATGGGGAAGGCATCGGCGGCTTGCAGCATGCGCTCGATGTTCCACGGCCCGGGCGTGCAGGTGGTGGCAAAGGTGCCGGTGGCCGGGCCGGTGCCGCCGCCCAGCATGGTGGTCACGCCACTGGCCAGGGCTTCTTCGATCTGCTGCGGGCAGATGAAGTGGATGTGGCTGTCGATGCCACCGGCGGTGACGATGTTGCCTTCGCAGCTGATGATTTCGGTGCCGGGGCCGATGATGATGTCTACGCCCGGCTGCACGTCGGGGTTGCCTGCCTTGCCGATGGCGACGATGCGGCCATCTTTGAGGCCAATGTCGGCCTTGACGATGCCCCAGTGGTCCAAGATCAGCGCGTTGGTCATCACGCAGTCCACCGCACCTTCGCTGTTCATGCGTTGGCTTTGCGCCATGCCGTCGCGGATGGTCTTGCCGCCGCCAAACTTGACCTCTTCACCGTAGGCACCTGCAGCCAAGGTGTAGTCTTTTTCCACCTCGATCAGCAGATCGGTATCGGCCAGGCGCACCCGGTCGCCGGTAGTGGGGCCAAAAATCTCGGCGTAAGCGCGTTTGCCAATGGTTGCCATTTAGAGTTTTCCTTGCACGAGGCCACGAAAGCCGTAAACCACACGTTCCCCAGCAAAATCCACCAGCTCCACCGTGCGCTGCTGGCCGGGCTCGAAACGCACTGCACTGCCAGAGGCGATATTCAGCCGCATACCCTGGGCTGCGGCCCGGTCAAAGCCCAGCGCACCATTGGTTTCGGCAAAGTGGTAGTGGCTGCCAACCTGGATGGGCCGGTCTGCCGTGTTGCTGACCACCAGGGTCACGCTGCGTCGGCCGGTGTTCAGGGCGTGGTCGCCGTCGTCGATGAGGAATTCGCCGGGGGTCATGCTGCAGCCCTCAGACTTGGCTGAACAGGTACAGACCCGCCATGCCCAGCACGGTGCCCATGCCGCCCAGCACCATGGCGCGGCGTTCGCCCAGAAAGCGGCGGATGCTCAGGCCGATACCGACACCGCTCATGTGCAAGATACCGGTGGTTAGCAGGAAGCCCGCCGCGTAGCCCGCAAACCCGGTCTCAGGCGTTTCCGCGCCATGGGCCAGACCATGCAAAGAGGCCGCCACCGCAATCAAGCCCAGACCAAACGCTTTGGGTACCGGTTTGGCGGCAATCACCAGCATGAGCCCGAACAAGGTGACAGACAAAGCAATCGCGTGCTCCAGGTAGGGCACGCTCACGCCGCTAGCACCCAGCGCTGCGCTCACCACCAGCGCCAGCATGAACGTCGCGGGCCCTTGCCAAACCTTGTTGGCGGGCAGGGCGCTCACCGACCACACCCCCACGGCCAGCATGGCCAGCAGATGGTCTGGACCAAAGGGGTGGGCCAAGCCCTCCATGAAACCATGGGTTCCATGCCCGGTATGGGCCATGGCGCCCGTAGATGCTGCGGTGGCAGCTATTAAAACAATAGTGCGGATGGATTTTTTATGCATATGAACTCCAAAATATAGGCATCAACTAAAAGGCGCGACTGACTGTTTCAGAAAACCGCAGAACCGGCTTTGCCGGGCTGCTGGTTTTGCCCCCTGCAAGGGGGTTGGCGCAGCGACACGTAGTGCGCGAAGACTGGGGGTGTTGCATATTTAAACAATGGGTTGGTGGACGGTCACTAACTTGGTGCCGTCCGGAAAGGTGGCTTCCACCTGGATGTCGGGAATCATCTCGGCGATGCCGTCCATCACATCGGCGCGGGTCAGGATGTTGCGGCCTGCGCTCATCAACTGGGCCACACTCTGGCCGTCGCGCGCACCTTCCATGACGGCGGCGCTGATGAAGGCAATGGCTTCGGGGTAGTTCAGCTTCAGGCCCCGGGCTTTGCGGCGCTCGGCCAGTAAGGCGGCGGTGAAGATCAACAGCTTGTCTTTTTCACGAGGAGTAAGTTCCATTTCGTTTCTCTCAATAATTAGCTCGTGCGGCCGCAAAGGCCGGCCGAACACGCGGAGTGAGTTCCATAGGATCTTTAAAGTTGTGACTTATTCCACGCATTATTAAGCAAGCTACGGGCCTTAGGTCTACGCCAAATGGCGCACAAGCTTGGTGCATTGCTGGGCACAAAAGCTGCGAAGATGCCGCAGTGACCGAATCCGACCTCACCCCCTTGTCTCCCCTCAACGACGCGCCCCAGCAGGTGGTGAAGATCCGGCGCGACTACAACAGCTGGGTGGCCAGCGAGACGCTGGAAGATTACGCCTTGCGCTTTGCCCCGCAGCGCTTTCGCAAGTGGTCCGAGTGGCGGGTGGCCAACACGGCCTTCGGAGCGGCATCGTTTTTGATTCTGGAAGCCGTGGGCGCAACCTTGCTGGTGCAGCACGGCTTTGTGAATGCCTTCTGGGCCATCGTGGCCACCGGGCTGATCATCTTTTTGGCCGGGCTGCCCATCAGCATCTACGCGGCGCGCTGCGGGGTGGACATGGATTTGCTCACCCGCGGCGCGGGCTTTGGCTATATCGGCTCCACGCTCACCTCGCTGATCTACGCGTCCTTTACCTTCATCTTCTTCGCGCTGGAGGCCGCGGTGATGGCCTACGCGCTGGACCTGTCGCTGGGCATACCGCCGCGCTGGGGCTACCTGATTTGCGCGCTGGTAGTGATTCCGCTGGTCACGCACGGCGTGTCCATGATCAGCCGCCTGCAGGTCTGGACCCAGCCGCTGTGGTTGGTGCTGCTGGTGGTGCCGTTTGCCTACGTATGGATGCGCGAGCCTGGCGCGTTTGCCGGGGTGCTGCACTACGGCGGCGTGGCCGGGCATGCGGACAGCTTCAACCTGCTGTCGTTCGGCGCGGCGCTCACCGTGGGCATTGCGCTGATCACCCAGATGGGCGAGCAGGCCGATTACCTGCGCTTCATGCCTGCGTATAACCCCGCGACCCCCGCCACGCGCCGCCGCTGGTGGCTGGGCGTGCTGGCGGGCGGGCCGGGCTGGGTGCTGCTGGGGGTGCTGAAGATGCTGGGCGGCGCGCTGCTGGCCTACCTGGCCATCACCCACATGGTGCCGCCCGAG
>NZ_JBDTEM010000486.1:0-5235 GCF_039922535.1 Rhodoferax sp.
GAGCGCGCCTGGGGCTGGCTGGCCGCCTACCGCGACATGGGCTACCGCATGCTGCCGCTGTCGCTCAAAGGCTCCAGCGACAGCCTGGATATGTTGAAAGCCGAACTGGCAGGTAAGACCACGCTGGTGCTGGGCCCCTCGGGCGCGGGCAAAAGCACGCTGACCAACCACTTGGTGCCCGGCGCACTGGCCGCCACCCGCGAAATCTCGCAGGCCCTGAACACCGGCAAGCACACCACCACCAGCACCACCTGGTACTGGGTGGACAAAGAGGCGAAGACGGCGCTGATCGACTCGCCCGGCTTCCAGGAATTTGGCCTGCACCACATCGATGCCCGGCATCTGTCGGGCCTGATGCCCGACATCAAACCCTTTGTGGAGCGCTGCAAGTTCTACAACTGCACGCATTTGCACGAGCCCGGCTGCGGCGTGATTGCAGCCGTCAAAAGTGACTCCAGCGCAGGCAGCATCAGCGACAGGCGCTACAAAATCTATAGAGACCTGTTTGCCGAACTGGACGCGCCGAAGTTTTAGCCGAGGATGGCGGCTAAAGCCTCCAGCAAGGTGTCGCACTGCGCAGGCGTGCCCACGCTGATCCGCAGGTACTGGGCGATCCGCTCCTGCCTGAAGTGGCGCACCAGCACCGCCCGGGCGCGCAGTTGTGCCGCCAACTCGGCCGCATCGCGCTGCGGATGCCGGGCAAACACAAAATTGGCCTGCGACGGCAGCACCTCGAAGCCCATGTCTTCCAGCTGCAGCACCAGGCCTTCACGGCTGTGCACCACGGCGGCGCAGGTCTGGGCAAAGTAGGCCTGGTCTTCAAACGCTGCCAGCGCACCGGCCTGCGCCAGTCGTCCCAGCGGGTAGGAGTTGAAGCTGTTTTTCACCCGCTCCAGCGCCTCGATCAACGGCCGTTGGCCACAGGCCAAGCCCACCCGCAAACCGGCCAAGGAGCGCGATTTAGACAGGGTTTGCGTCACCAGCAGGTTCGGGTAGCGGGCTATCAGGCCCACGGCGGATGCCCCACCAAAATCCACATAGGCCTCGTCCACCAGCACGGCGTGCTGCGGGTGCATCTGCAGCAGGCGTTCGATCTGCGCCAGCGGTAGGCCGATGCCGGTAGGGGCGTTCGGGTTGGCGATCACCACACCGGCGATAGCAGCACCCGCAGGCCCCACCAGCGTGTCCACATCCACCCGCAAGCCATCGGCCAGTGGCACCACGTGCATGGGGATGCCGTACAGCCCGCAATACACCTGGTAGAAGCTGTAGGTCACGTCGGGCAGCACCAGTGGCCCAGCCTGCTGGAACAAGGCGAAGAAGGCATGTGCCAGCACCTCGTCCGAGCTGTTGCCCACAAACACCTGGTCCCTTTGCAAACCGTACTGCTGGGCAATCGCCGTGCGCAGGGCGATGGATTCCGGGTCCGGGTAGAGCTGCAAGCCCTGCTCCGCGGCGGCCTGGATGGCGGCCACCACCTGGGGCGAGGGTGGGTACGGGTTTTCGTTGGAGTTGAGCTTGGTCAGGTTGGCGAGCTTGGGCTGCTCACCCGGTACGTAAGGCACCAGCCCGGCGACCACCGGGCTCCAAAAAGGGGAAGAAGTCAAAATGCTACTACTTTCATAGCTGCCAGCGCAGGTAGTACCTGCGCTAGAGCCCTATTTTCTTTAAATATCAACCGAGCAGGTTTGCCAGGGTCAGCAAGGCCAGCATGCCCATCCACAGCACCACGGCACGCCACACCAGCCCGACCACGCTGCGCAGATGCGCCAGTTCGGGGTCGCGGCCCGGGGTGGATTCGGTATCCACAGCCAACTCCAAAGGGCTCGCTTGGCTATAGCCGATGGCTTCCATGGTCTTCAACGCCTCGCCACCCAGGCGCACATTCAAGGCACCCGAAGTGGCGGCCAGCACCACGCCATCGTTGTCATTGGGAAAGCGCTGGGCATAGTTGCGCCAGCTGTCGATCGCATCCTCAAAGCTGCCCACCACGGCAAATCCCAGCGCCGTGGCCCGGGCAGGCAGCCAGTCGATGGCCGTCCAGGCGTTGGCGGCGGCTTTTTGCAGCGAGGCACTGGCGGGCTGGTGTCGGTCACTGGCTTTGTGCTTCCAGTAGCGCGACACAAATTCGCTCAGCCGGTAAAACACCGCACCCGCGGGCCCCAGGCCCAGCGCGGCCAGCACCGAATACCAGGCCAGCACACCAAACACATGGCGGTGCGCGGCAATTACCGAGTACTCGATCACATGGCGGACGATTTCGCTGCGCGGCAGCTCGCTGGCATCCACCTGCTGCCACTGCGCCAGCCGCTCGCGCGCCAGCGGCTCGTCGCCACTTTCCAGGGCATCGCGGATCGCGGTGAAATGGTGGCTGAACTGCCGAAAACCCAGGGTGATGTAGAGCACGGCCACGTTCCACAGCACCGCCACCGGCCAGCCAATCGCCCACACCAGCAGCCAGTGCAGGCCCAACGCCACCAGGCTGGGCACGACGACGGCCAAGGCCCAAGCCAGCCAACCGTTCTGCGGTGTACCGGCATCAAAATTGCGGCTGGAGGCCCGCACCCAGGCGCGCAACAGGCCGTGTATGGGGTTGTCTCGGGCTACGGGGCGTACCTGCTCTAACAAGAGCGCAAACATGATCGCAAAAAAGCTCATGGCAGGATGATAACGGCCCGCTGTGGCGCAGCTTCAGGCACAGAGGAATCGGTAGAAGTTTCGCAGCATGCCCGCGGTCGCACCCCAGATGAAACGCTCGCCCCGCGCATCGGTGTAGGGCATAGAAAACCACTCGCGTTGCACGCCCTCCCAGTCGAACGCATGGCGGCGGTGGTGTGCCGGGTCCATCAAAAAGGCCAGCGGCACCTCGAAGGCATCGGCCACTTCTTCAGGCTGGTGCACCAGCGTAAAACCCGGCTGCACCAGCGCCACCACAGGCGTGACGATGAAGGCGGTACCGGTCACATACGCGGGCAACTCGCCAATGACCTCTACATACCCAGGCGCCAGACCCACCTCCTCCCAGGCCTCGCGCAGGGCGGCAGCGCTGGCATCTGCGTCGGTGGCATCTACCTTGCCGCCAGGAAAGGCGATCTGTCCGGCGTGGGACGACATGTGGGCGGTGCGCTGGGTCAACAAAATCGTGGGCTGGCTGTGCAGCACGATGGGGATCAGCACAGCGGCATGGCGGGGGGCACGGTCGGTAAAACGCGGCTCGGCCCGCACCTCGGGCTGCCATACCGGCGGGTTCTGGAAGCGGGCGCGCAGAGCATTGGGCAGCAGTTGTGCCGCAGCAACCGCAAGCAGATGGGCATCAGAGCCCACAACAGGAACCTTGCGCGGGTCGAAGTTGGACAGCTTCGACAAAGGAGTCAAAGGTAGTTGCGACATCTCAGAGCTTCAAAGATCCACGAAAAAAGCCGCCACAGCTTGACGCATGTGGCGGCTTTTTCAAGGAACAGTGCAGATTACGCTGCAGCTGCGGCTGCCTTGGCAGCTGCGACCTTGATGCGGTTAGGCAACTTTTCCTTGATACGTGCCGACTTGCCGCTGCGGTCACGCAGGTAGTACAGCTTGGCGCGGCGCACATCACCACGGCGCTTAACTTCGATGCCAGCGATCAACGGGCTGTAGGTTTGGAACGTACGCTCCACGCCTTCGCCGCTGGAGATCTTGCGCACGGTGAAGCCGCTGTTGAGGCCACGGTTGCGCTTGGCAATCACGACACCTTCATAGGCCTGCACACGCTTGCGCGCACCTTCAACCACGTTGACGCTGACGATCACCGTGTCGCCAGGGGCGAACGAAGGGATCACTTTGGCCAAGCGGGCAATTTCTTCTTGCTCTAGGATTTCGATTAAGTTCATGGTTTTCCTCTAATGATCGTGTCCGCGCCTGAATTAGAAATGCTTTTACCGGAATGGAAAAGCGGCCGGGCAGAGGATCGAAAAGCCTTCTAGTATAGCATTTCATGCCATACCGTCTTTTTATACAGGCGGCAGGCCCTTCAAGCATTGCTCATCCGCGCGGCCCAGGCGGCCCGCGGTACGGGCAGCTTGCAGCAGATCGGGGCGGCGCTCTGCCGTGAGCTGCAGGCGCTGGTCACGCCGCCAGCGCTCGATCTGCACATGGTGGCCCGACAGCAGCGCATCGGGCACTTTGTGGCCTTCCCAGGTTTCCGGGCGGGTGTAGTGCGGACAGTCCAGTAGGCCGTCGAGCGCAGGGTTGAAGCTATCAAACTGGTGGCTGCCTGCATCATTCAACACACCGGGCTGCAAACGCGCCACGGCATCCAGCAGGGCCAGGGCGGCAATTTCGCCACCCGAAAGCACGAAATCACCCAGGCTGATCTGGTGGGTGACAAATTGATCGATGAAACGCTGGTCGATGCCTTCGTAGCGCCCGCACACCAGCACCGCGCCTGCGCTGGCCGACCATACCTCTACCGTGGCATGGGTGAGCGCGGGGCCCAAAGGGGAAAACAAGACGACGGGTGCCACATCCGCGCGGGCCACCTGGATAGCCGCCAAACAACGCGCCAGTGGCTCGGCCAGCATGACCATGCCAGGGCCGCCGCCAAAAGGCCGGTCATCCACCCGGCGGTAGTTGCCATCGGCAAAATCACGCGGGTTCCACAGATGCAGTTCAACCAGGCCCGATTCGAACGCACGGCGCGTCACGCCGCTGGTCAAAAACGGCGAAAACAACTCGGGAAAAAGGCTGATGATGTCAAACCGCATGCGCAGCGCCTGCCGGTTCAGTAGTCTGGTTGCCAGTCTACGGTGATCAGGCGGGTGGGCAAATCGACCTTGTCCACGTACACGGCAACAAACGGCACCATGCGCTCCAAGGCTTGCACTACACCTGCTTCGTCTGCCTCTTGGTAGGCGATAACGAGCACGGTTTGTGCGCCGGTAGAAAGCAGTTCTTTGACCTGCCCTAGCGCAACGCCTTCGCGGTTGACCACGTCCAAGCCGATCAAATCAACCCAGTAATACTCATCGACGGACACGCTAGGGAAGCTAGTGCGGGCCACAAAAATACGCGAGCCCCGCAACGCCTCGGCAGCATCGCGCCCCACAACCTCATGGGATTGGGCCACGACACCACCAGAATGTTCTTTGGCTTCCAGCACGCGCAGCAGCCGGGTGCCGTCGAAGGGCTTGGCACCCCGCTCGGTGGGCTGCAAATACCAGCGTTTGGAAGAAAAAAGCGCCTCGGGTGCGGCGCTATGGG
>NZ_JBDTEM010000487.1:0-2351 GCF_039922535.1 Rhodoferax sp.
TGATGCCGGTGGTGTGGAAGCGCCGCCATGGCGCAGGCCGGGTCTTCTACAGCGCCTTGGGCCATGTGGCCCAAGAGTTTGCCGTGCCGCAGATGCGCACCATGTTAACCCGGGGTATGCAGTGGGCCGCACGTTAGTTAGACTGTCGAACTTACTTCCTATTTCCCCCAAGCCTCCCCCAAACTCCCCCAAACCATAAGAACTTTGCCATGCAAGACCATCTGCCCCTAGATTTTCGTTCTGGACTGTTTGTGGGGCGCCTGCAGCTACCCGCAGGCCCCACCCCGGTGGTGCTGCAGGCGGGCCGGGTGATCGACGTGTCGGCCATTGCGGCCACGGTGTCGCAGCTGCTGGCCGCCTGGCCTTGCGACATTTCTGCCGGGGTGGACCTGGGGGACATTGCCGACTTGCCGCTGCAAACCGCGTGGCAGGAAGGCAGCACCGCCATCCGTTTGCTCGCACCCTTGGACCTGCAGGTGGTGAAGGCCAGCGGGGTGACGTTTGCGGTGTCGGCCGTGGAGCGGGTGATCGAGGAGCGTGCCCGGGGCGATGCCCAGGCTGCGCAGGCCCTGCGGACCTCGCTGAGTGCGCGCATCGGCGGCGACATCCGCGCCGTGCAGCCCGGCTCGGCCACCGCCGCGCACCTGAAACAAGTGCTGATTGCCGATGGCCTGTGGTCGCAGTACCTGGAGGTGGCGATTGGGCCGGATGCCGAGATTTTTACCAAGGCACCGGTGCTGTCGTCGGTGGGCTGGGGCGACTACGTGGGCGTGCGATCGGACAGCGCCTGGAACAACCCCGAACCCGAAATTGTGCTGGTCGCCGATGCCACGGGCCGGGTGCTCGGTGCCACCTTGGGCAACGACGTGAACCTGCGCGATATCGAGGGCCGCAGCGCTCTGCTGCTGGGCAAGGCCAAGGACAACAACGCCTCGTGCGCGCTGGGCCCCTTCATCCGCCTGTTTGACAGCGGCTTTGGCATAGCCGACGTGCGCCGTGCCGAAGTGCAACTGGAGATTACCGGGGACGATGGCTTCCGCCTGACCGGTGGCAGCTCGATGTCGCTCATCAGCCGCGACCCGCTGGACCTGGTGGGCCAGGCCATGGGCCAAAGCCACCAGTACCCCGACGGTTTTGCGCTGTTTTTGGGCACCATGTTCGCCCCCATCCAGGACCGGGGCGCGGCAGGCCAGGGCTTTACCCACCAGGTGGGCGACGTAGTGAAAGTGTCCAGCGAACGTCTCGGAACGCTGGTCAACCGGGTCCGCACCTGCGAAGATGCACCGCCCTGGACCAACGGCATCACCGCCCTGATGCTGAACCTGGCCCGCCGCAATCTCCTACGTTGATACCACCCACTATGACGACACCTTCCTACACGGTTTACCCCAGCCTGGGCGGCCAACGCGTGGCCATTACCGGCGGTGCCAGCGGCATTGGCGCAGAGCTGGTCACGGCCTTTGTGCGCCAGGGCTGCGAGGTGCATTTTCTGGACCGCATGGCCCCGGCCAACCCGCCCGCGCAAGCGCAATTTCACCTTTGCGACCTGCAAGACACCGAGGCCATCGCCCGCACTTTTGCGGCCATCGGCCCGCTGGACGTGCTGGTCAACAACGCGGGCAATGACGACCGCCACACGCTGGCCGAAGTAACCCCCGCCTACTTTGACGACCGCATCGGCGTCAACCTGCGCCACATGCTGTTTTGCGCCCAGGCGGTGGTCGGCGGCATGCAGGCGCGGGGCGGCGGCTCGATCATCAACTTTGGCTCGATCGCTTGGCACCTTGGATTAGAGAATTTAGTGCTCTACGAAACCGCCAAGGCGGGCATTGAAGGCATGACCCGGGCCCTGGCCCGCGAGCTCGGCAGCCAGCGCATCCGCGTCAACTGCATCCTGCCCGGCAACGTGGAAACCCCGCGCCAGGCCAAGTGGTACACGCCCGAAGGCGAGGCCGCCATCATTGCCGCCCAGTGCCTGAAAGCCCGCATCCAGCCCAGCGACGTGGCCGCCATGGCCTTGTTTTTGGCCTCTGCCGATGCCCGCATGTGCACCGGCCACAACTACTGGGTCGATGCCGGCTGGCGCTGAACCCGAACCCCACATAAAAAACCACGATGACCACCCCATCCACGCCCCCCCGCCGCTTCCGCTCCCAAGACTGGTTTGACGCGCCCGGCCACATCGACCTGGCCGCGCTCTACCTGGAGCGCTTCATGAACTACGGCATCACCCCGGCCGAACTGCGCTCGGGCCGCCCCATCATCGGCATCGCCCAGACCGGCTCCGACCTGAGCCCCTGCAACCGGGTCCACGTGCAGCTGGCCAGCCGCATCCGCGACGGCATCCGCGA
>NZ_JBDTEM010000488.1:0-9697 GCF_039922535.1 Rhodoferax sp.
TTGCTGGGACAACAACCTGGTGGAAAACGCCCGCGCCTGCGCGCTGGCCGGGGCCACCCTGCTGATCGCACCGCACCAGACCGGCGGCACCCATTCGCGCAGCCCCCACGGCATGAAGCCGATTGCATTGGAAAAATGGGCCCAGCGTGCGACCCACCCCGAGGCGATAGAGGCGGAATTCAAGGGCGACAACGGCCGCGCGTGGCTGCTGCGCTGGCTGCCCTCACGTGCCCACGACAACGGCATGTTTGTGCTGTTCAGCAACGGTGTCGGCCAGGACGACGACGAAGTGCGCACCGGCAACGCCATGGTGCTCGACCCCTATGGCCGCATCCTGGCCGAAACCTGGGTTGCCGCCGATGCCATGGTGGTGGCCGATCTGGACCTGGGCCTGGTCGACCGCTGCACCGGCCAGCGCTGGCTGCGGGGTCGCCGCCCTGCCCTCTATGGCGTGCTGGCCCAGGTGCGCGGCGATGAACTGGGCCCACTGCAAGCCCGGTTTTCAGAGGCCCCTACACTGGCAGCCTGACCCCCCAACACGCCAGGACACCATGCCCCACGCCTACCGCCAGGAAGCCCCCACCCGCGCCGACATCGACACCCGCCCCGGCCCGCTGGTGCTGGAGTTTGGCGACGACTACTGCGGCATTTGCAGCGCTGCCCGCCCGGCCATCGAACAGGCGCTGGGCACACGGCCCGAGGTGCAGCATCTCAAGATTGCCGATGGCCGGGGCCGCCCGCTGGGCCGCTCGTTTGGCATCAAGCTGTGGCCGACACTGGTGTTTGTGCAAGACGGGCGTGAAATGGCGCGGCTGGTGCGGCCCATGCAGGCGCAGGCGATTACCGAAGCCCTAGATTTGCTACCGAAATAGGAGCTTCTCACGCTGATGGGACTGGCGCTAACGGTCTATTTCTCTTATATTTTTTGGATAGGAGAAAACATGTCCATCCAGCTCGACCACACCATCGTTCCAAGCCGCGACAAGGTCGCTGCAGCACGCATGCTGGCGGAGCTGCTGGACGTGCCCTGGGCACCCAGCGGCATCGGGCCGTTTGCGCCGGTGTACCTCAACGACGGGCTGACGCTGGACTTCATCGAGACCGACAAAGCATTCCCCATCTACCACTTCTGCTTTCGGGTGGAGGATGCCGCATTCGATGCGATTCTGGGCCGCATCCGGGCCGCGGGCATTGCGTTTCGCAGCACGGTACGTGGTGCGGACGACGGGCAGGTCAGCCCCTTCATGGGCGGGCGCAGCATCTACTGGAACCAGCCCGACGGCCACCAGTGGGAGATGCTGACCGTGAGCTACGCACGCCAAGACCCGACTACGGTGGCGAATGCAGGCGATTCGAGGGCGCTTGCATAGAAATTACGACCGTAAGCCCGGCGTATAGTCGCGCGCTTACCTTATGAAGCATTTACTCAATTTATTAGCCGCTATCGCACTGCTCGTCTGGGGAACCCATCTGGTACGCACCGGCGTACTGCGGGTATTTGGGGCCAATCTGCGCCAGATCCTGGCGCGCAGCATGGGCAACCGGTTCACGGCGGCCTTGTCCGGCATCGGCGTGACGGCCCTGGTGCAGTCCAGCACCGCCACCTCGCTCATGACATCGTCCTTCGTGGGCCAGGGCCTGATCACCCTGCCCGCCGCGCTGGCCATCATGCGCGGGGCCGACATCGGCACCAGCCTGATGTCGGTGCTGTTCTCGTTTGATTTGTCCTGGCTGTCACCGCTGTTCATCTTTGTCGGCGTGGTGCTATTCCTGTCCACCAAAGACGGCACGGCCGGGCGGATTGGCCGGGTGCTGATCGGCCTGGGCCTGATGCTGCTGGCTTTGCGGCTGGTGGTGGAGGCCACCGAGCCGCTGCTGGCTTCGCCGGTAATACGGGGCCTGCTGGCGGCGGTGAGCAGCGACGTGCTAATGGAAATCACCCTGGGCATGCTGCTGGCGGTGCTGGCCTATTCCAGCCTAGCGGTGGTGCTGCTGATTGCCGCGCTGGCCGCGTCCCACGTGATCCAGATGGACGTTGCCTTGGGCTTGGTGCTAGGGGCCAACCTGGGCAGCGGCGCGCTGGCGGTGCTGACCACCCTCAAGTCGGCCACTGAAGTGCGCCAGGTCACTGTGGGCAACTTTGTCTTCAAGCTGATGGGCGTAGTGCTGGCCGCCCCCTGTATCGGCCTGTGGCTGCGCCACGTGCACCCGTCCATGCCCGATGCCACACAGGGTGTGGTGCTGTTCCACCTGGCCTTCAACGTGGCCATGAGCGTAGCCTTTATCGGGCTGACGCAGCTGGTGGCCAAGGCCATGGAAAAGCTGCTGCCCAAGCCGCCGGACCAACCGGCCGAACGCACCCGGCCCCAGCACCTAGACCCGTCCGCCCTGTCCACGCCTTCGTTGGCCATCTCCTGCGCGGCCCGCGAGGCGCTGCACCAGGCCGACGTGGTGGAGACCATGATGCTGGGCATCCTGACCGTCATCAAAAACAACGACCTGGCGCTGGCCGACGAGCTGCGCAAGCTCGACGACACGGTGGACCGGCTGTACTCGGCCATCAAGTACTACCTGACCAAGATCTCGCGCGAAGCCCTGTCGGAAGAAGAAAGCCGCCGCTGGACCGACATCATCAGCTTCACCATCAACATGGAGCAGATCGGCGACATCATCGAGCGCGTGCTGATCGACGTAGAAGACAAAAAGATCAAGCCCGGCCGCAATTTCTCCGAAGCGGGCATGGCCGAAATCACCGAGCTGCACGCCCGGCTGGTCGACAACCTGCGCCTGTCGATGAGCGTGTTTTTGAACGGCAATGTGCACGACGCGAAAAAGCTGCTGGAAGAAAAAGCCCGCTTCCGCGACCTGGAGCACGCCTACTCGCGCTCGCACCTGGTGCGGCTGGCAGACAACACCCAGTCGAGCATCGAAACCAGTTCACTGCACATCGACCTGATCAGCGAATTGAAGCGCATCAACTCGCACATCTGCTCGATTGCTTACCCGATCCTGGATTCCGCCGGCGCGCTGGCACCGAACCGGCTGCGCACGTCGAAGCTGGCAGATTTGGGATAAAGCTTAGTGGTAATCGTCTTCCCGCTGGTGCCGAATCGCCAGGATATTGACGACCTGGCCCGCTTCAATCTCGTACAAGGCCACATAGCCTGCGCGGCGCAGCGGAATCACCAGTTCTCGTAAAAATGGGCTGTCTGCGGCCTTGCGGAAGATAAACGGGGTACGGCACAAATGGGTTTCAACGGCGGCGCGGACCGCGTCGATCACGTCCTGCGCAGCATCGAAGTCTTCGACGGTTTGGGCACGGTCGAGCAAAAAGTCCAGCAGCCGCAGCAAGTCTTCGCGGGCACTATCGGTGTAGCGAACCTCGAATAAGTCCGTCACCCCAATACCTTTTTGCGCCGCCCGTCCAGTCTGCGCTGCATTTCGGCATGCACGTCAGCCGCAGCGTGGTAGCTGCCAGACTGCTTGGCATCGGCACTGGACTGCAGGCCACGCGCCAGAAACTCGGCCTGCGCCAAACGGCGGTGGATGGTTTCGCGCACCGCTGTTTCCATCAAGCTGGTCAGCGTTTCACCGTCACGCAACACGCTTTGGGCGGCTTCGCGTAGCGCGGGTTCGACGCGCAGAGAGGGGAAGCTGGTGGTTTTCATCATGCAATGCGATGTAATTGCGATGCGATAGTCTACTACCCTTGCTACCCCCGACTACCCGCCCGTCACCGGCGGGAAAAACGCCACTTCCGCCCCATCGGACAGCGCGGCGTGCGCATCCACCATCCCCTGGTTCAACGCCACCCGCACCGACCGGCCTGGGGCCAGGCTGCTGGCATAGGCACCGCCACGGGCTACCAGCTCGTCGCGCAATGCCTGTACGGTGGCCGCGCTGGTGTCCACCAGTTCCTGGCCGGTGCCCAGCGCCTCCCGGATGGAGGCGAAATATTTCACGGTGAGTCTCATGCCTGCAGCTCCGCCAGCGGGATGAAGCGCACCATGTCGCCCCAGGCGATGGTCTGGCCGGGCAAGGTGTCCACCAGGCCGTCGGCCCAGGCGGCGCTGGTGAGCACGCCCGAGCTTTGGTTGGCAAACAGGTCCAGCCCGCCCGCCGCATTGCGCCGCACGCGCAGGAATTCACGCCGCTTATCGGCCCTCGGCCAGTCAAAGTGGGCAGGCAAAGCCATGGCGGGCGGCTCCACGGCGGTAGCGCCTTGCAGGCGCAGTACAAACGGCCGCACCAGCAACAAAAAGGTCACGAAGCTGGCCACCGGGTTTCCGGGCAGGCCGATGAAGTGGCAAGGACCCACTGCACCGTAGGCGAAAGGCTTGCCGGGTTTGATGGCCAAGGCCCACAGGTGCAAGTGCCCCAAGGTTTGCACGGCGGCTTTGACGTGGTCCTCTTCGCCCACCGAGACACCGCCGCTGGTCAGAATCAAATCGTGCGTCTGGCTGGCGGCGCGCAGCGCGTCCACCGTGGCATCGCGCTGGTCGGGCACGATGCCCAAATCGGTGACCACGCAGCCCATGCGCTGCAGCAGGGCGCGCAGGAAGAAGCGGTTGGAGTTGTAGATGGCTCCGGGGCGCATGTCTTGCGGGGCCACGTCGCCGGGCATCACCAGTTCGTCGCCGGTAGAAAACAAGGCCACGCGGGGGCGGCGCGCCACACACACTGCATCCATGCCAATACTGGCCGCCAGCGCAATAGATGCGGGCGCAAGGCGCTCACCTTTCGATAGCACTACGGCATTTTTAGCCACGTCCTCACCGGCGCGGCGCACGCAGTCGCCCGGCTGGGGCGGGCGCAGCACGCGCACCGTGCCGTCGGGCTGCACGGCGCACTCTTCCTGCATCACCACCGCGTCGGCTCCGGCGGGCAAAGGCGCACCGGTGAAGATGCGGGCCACGGTGCCGGGCTGCAGCGGTCCGGGGGCAGCGCCTGCGGCGATGCGTTGGGAAACTGGCAAGGAGGGAAGTGCAGCATCGCCCACGTCTGCCGCGCGCATGGCGTAGCCGTCCATCGCGCTGTTGTCGAACGAGGGCACCTGCAGCGGGGACACGGCATCCTGCGCCAGCACGCGGCCATCGGCATCGAAGGTGTTGACCCACTCGGTGGCGGCCAGCGGCACGGCGTAGGCCAGCAACGTAGCCAGCGCGTCATCGAGCGGAATCAGGGGAGCACGGGGAGTCATACGGGGGCCTGGTATTCAAAGATGTCGGCGTGCAACTGCAACCAGGCCACCACGGCGGCGGGGTGGTTAATGTCGAGCACGGGGAGCGTGGAGGGGCTTGGTAGAGGCGAATCGGTGGCGATAGCGACGATGCGCGGGTCATCGGGGTACTGCACGGGCTGGTCGGAGGCGGCGCGCCAGACTTCGATCTTGGGCAGGTCGCTGGTTTTGAAACCTTCCACCAGCACCCAGTCCACGCCGGGGTTGAGCTCGGCGATCAGCGCGTGCACCGACAGGCGCTCGGGCTGCTCAAATTCGCGCACCAGGGCGAGGCGCAGGTCGGAGGCAATCACCACTTCAAACGCGCCTGCCTGGCGGTGCCGCCAGCTGTCTTTACCCGGCTGGTCGATGTCAAAACGATGGTGCGCATGCTTGGCCACCGAGACGCGCAGGCCCTGCTGCTTGAGCAAGGGAATCAGTTGCTCGACCAGGGTGGTTTTGCCCGAGCCGGAGAACCCGGCAAACACCACGGCCTTCATGGCTGCACCGGACTAAAGCTATATTTTTGATAGCTATCTGCGCAGGTGGAATATGCGCTGGATGCCGTTTTAACCACAAGTTCTCTCGATCAGAGATTTGACCTGCGCCACGTCGGCGGGCAGGTTCAGCACGCGCTTGGGCAGGGCTTCGATGCCAATGAACTGCGCTGGCCGGTCGGGTTCGCGGCCCAGGGCTTCAACGATGGTCGATGCAAATTTGATGGGCAGCGCCGTCTCCAGCACCAGCATAGGCACACCGGCTTTCAGGTGCTCACGGGCGACCTTCAGGCCGTCGGCGGTGTGGGTGTCGATGACCATGCCGAAGCGGGCATCGGTGTCGCGGATGGTGGCCAGGCGGTCGGCGTGGGTGCTCTTGCCGCTGGCGAAACCGTAGCGGGTGGCAGCGTCTTTGAAAGCCGGGTCGGCGCTCAAATCAAAGTAGCCCTGGGCCGCCAATTGCGTGCTGAACAGGTCTTTGGTGCGCGCACCGTCGCGGCCCACCAGGTCGAACACAAAGCGCTCGAAGTTGGAGGCCTTGGAGATGTCCATCGACGGGCTGGAAGTCTCATGCGTATCGGCGCTGCCGCGCACGCGGTAGATGCCGGTGCGGAAAAATTCGTCCAGCACGTCGTTCTCGTTCGTCGCCACCACCAAAGTGGCAACCGGCAGACCCATCATGCGCGCTACGTGGCCCGCGCAGACGTTGCCGAAGTTACCCGACGGCACGGAGAAACTGACCTGCTGGTCATTGGTCTCAGTCGCTTGGATGTAGCCGGCAAAGTAGTAGACAACTTGGGCCAGCAAGCGCGCCCAGTTGATGCTGTTGACGGTGCCGATCTTGTACTTGCGCTTGAAATCCAGGTCGTTGGACACGGCCTTGACGATGTCCTGGCAGTCGTCGAATACACCTTCAATGGCGATGTTGACGATGTTTTCGTCCATCAGGCTGAACATCTGCGCCTGCTGGAACGGGCTCATGCGGCCTTGCGGCGAGGTCATGAACACGCGCACGCCTTTTTTGCCGCGCATGGCGTATTCGGCCGCGCTGCCGGTGTCGCCGCTGGTGGCACCCAAGATGTTGAGCTCTTCACCGCGCCGGGCCAGCTCGTATTCGAACAGGTTGCCCAACAACTGCATGGCCATGTCTTTGAAGGCCAGCGTGGGGCCGTTGGACAGCCCCTCCAGCAGCACACCACTTTCCAGATGCCGCAGCGGCACGATTTCGCCGGTGCGGAACACCTCTGCGGTGTAGGTCTTGGCGCACAGAGCGCGCAGGTCGGCGGCGGGAATGTCGTCGATGTACAGGGAAAGGATTTCGAACGCCAGCTCGGCGTAGCCCTGCTGGTGGTAGACGCTGCGCCAGCGGGTCAGCGTGGCGCTGTCTACCTGCGGGTAGTGCGCGGGCAGGTACAGCCCGCCGTCGGGCGCCAGGCCTTCAAGCAGGATTTCGCAAAATTGACGGGGGGTGGCATCGCCACGGGTGGAGAGGTAGTGCATGGGGTTTGTCTCGCAGTCAATGTGCCGCAACGCAGGGTGCTTGCGCGACATAAATGTGGGCAAATTTTAGCAATGCAGTGCCACCATTCTGCAGCTGTACTCCAGACGTAAAAAAACCCAGCCAGGCTGGGTTTTTGAAGCTGTATTCAGCTGCGGATGGCTGCTTACTTGGCGCAGGCCTTGCCACCGGCGGGGTGGTTGCCCTTGGCCTTGGCATCGGCTTCGGCCATGTATTCACCGGTCTTGGTCTTGCCGTAGAACTTGGTACCTTCGCAATGGTAGGTCTTGGACTTTTCGTTCACCCAGACCTTGCCGTCGCCGCCACCGGCTGCTGCCATGGTGGGCATGGCGCTAGCGGCCTTTTTAGCGGCAGGGGCTGCGGCGGCAGGCTTGGCGGCAGCAGGCGCAGAAGCCATGGCGGCAGGAGCCGAAGCGGTGGCGGCAGGCACGGCAGTGGCGGCAAAGCCCACACCGGCGAAGCACATACCAAGGGCGATAGCGAGGGCACGGATATTCGATTTCATGGGTTTTCCTTAAAAAACTAGCGGTTGGGGGGCACAGCGCTGGTGGTTTGCGCTTGTGAACCTCAACGGCCCATGCCGTGCGCCGGACGACCGCTTTACCTTACGCTAACTCTTCTTTACGAATCCGCGTGATCGGAGCCAGCACGGTGGGCAAGGCCTGCATCTGCGCCAGGGCGGCGTTCATGCGGGACTCCACACAGTCGTGGGTCAGGATGATCACGTCGGTCTGGGTGGCACCCTCGCCACCGACCTCGTCGGCTTCGCGCTGCAGCACCGCGTCAATGCTGATGTCGGCGGCCGCCAGCAGGCCGGTCACGGTGGCCAGCACGCCAGCCTGGTCGGCCACACGCAGGCGCAGGTAGTAGCTGGTGACGACTTCGCCCATGGGCAGCACCGGCAGGTCGCTCATGGCGTGGTGTTGGAAAGCCAAGTAGGGCACGCGCTGGGCGGGTTCGGCAGTGTGTAAGCGGGCAATATCCACCAGGTCGGCGATCACGGCGCTGGCGGTGGGCTCGCTGCCCGCGCCCTTGCCGTAGTACAGCGTGGTGCCGACGGCATCACCCTGCACCATCACGGCGTTCATGGCACCTTCCACATTGGCGATCAGGCGTTTGGCGGGCACCAGGCTGGGGTGCACGCGCAGTTCCACGCCGTTGGGCGTGCGCTTGGTGATGCCCAGCAGCTTGATGCGGTAACCGAGCTGTTCGGCGTACTTGATGTCTTGTGCGCCCAACTGGGTGATGCCTTCGATGTAGGCCTTGTCGAACTGCACCGGGATGCCGAAAGCGATGGCCGACATCAGCGTCAGCTTGTGGGCCGCATCCACGCCTTCGATGTCGAAGGTGGGGTCGGCCTCGGCATAGCCCAGGCGCTGGGCTTCTTTGAGCACCACGCCAAAGTCCAGACCTTTGTCGCGCATTTCGCTGAGGATGAAGTTGGTGGTGCCGTTGATGATGCCCGCCACCCACTGGATGCTGTTGGCGGTCAGGCCTTCGCGCAGCGCCTTGATGATGGGGATGCCCCCGGCCACCGCAGCTTCGAAGGCCACCATCACGCCCTTGGCATGGGCCGCGGCGAAGATCTCGGTGCCGTGCACGGCCAGCAGCGCCTTGTTGGCGGTGACCACGTGCTTGCCCTGGGCAATGGCTTCCAGAACCAGCTCTTTGGCCAGGCTGGTGCCGCCAATCAGCTCGACGATGATGTCGATGGCCGGGTTTTGCACGATGGCGCGCGCGTCGGCCACCACTTGGGCACGGTCACCGACCAAAGCCTGGGCTTCGGCAATATTGCGGCGCGAGACCATGGTGACTTCTATGCCGCGCCCGGCACGGCGCTTGATTTCTTCTTGGTTGCGTTGCAAGACGTTGAACACGCCGCTGCCGACGGTGCCGATGCCGAGGATGCCTACTTGGATGGGTTTCATATGATTTTTAAGTATAAAAAGTGGCTCTAGCGCAGGTAGCACCTGCGCTAGGCGCTACGTTTACGATAGTGTTCCAGGAATTTGGCGACGCGGCTGATGGCTTCGCGCAGGTCGTCTTCGTGGGGCAAAAATACGATGCGGAAGTGGTCCGGCGTGGGCCAGTTGAAGCCCGTGCCCTGCACCAGCATCACATGGGTTTCCTGCAGCAGCTCCAGGATGAACTGCTGGTCGTCCTCAATCGGGTACAGGGTCTTGTCCAGCTTGGGGAACATGTACAGCGCGGCGGTGGGCTTGACACAGCTCACGCCCGGGATGGCGGTGATCAACTCGTAGGCCAGGTCGCGCTGGCGGCGCAGGCGACCACCCTCGCCCACCAGGTCGTTGATGCTTTGGTAGCCGCCCAGCGCCGTCTGGATCGCCCATTGGCCGGGCACATTGGAGCACAGCTTCATGTTCGAGAGCATGTTCAGGCCCTCGATGTAATCGGTAGCCGATTTTTTATCGCCCGATACCACCATCCAACCCGCACGGTAGC
>NZ_JBDTEM010000489.1:0-13024 GCF_039922535.1 Rhodoferax sp.
GGGCAGCATGGCCTTGGCGCTGGTGTTGGCGCGCACCGTCTGGGGCTTTATCGGCACGCGCCATGCGCGGTTTGCGGACTTCTTCCCGACCCCGGCCCGCCTGCGCAGCCACCTGGCCCACCTGCGCAGTGGCACGCACAACCCGCACCCTGGCCACAACCCGCTGGGAGGCACCATGGTGCTGGTGCTGATGGCGGTAGTACTGGCGCTGGGCACCACTGGCTGGATGCAGACGCTGGATATCTTCTGGGGCGAAGAGTGGCTGCAGGACCTGCACCGCACGATGGGCAACGTATTGATCGGCCTGGCCACCCTGCACACCGTCGCGGCCCTGGTGATGGGCCGCCTGGAACGCACCCGGCTAGTCAAGGCCATGCTAACCGGCACCAAAGAGCGCTGGTGATCCAGCCCCCTTACTTACCACTTCCTTTTTCTATGTACGACCTGAACGATTTGAACGACGACAGCGAAGATACCGAACACACCCCGGCCCAGCGGGCCGCCGCCGCAACGCGCAGCACCTGGGTCAGCGTGGCCGTCAACCTGGGGCTGACCGTACTGCAGATCGCGGCGGGTATCTTCTCCAAATCCCAGGGCCTGATCGCCGACGGCGTGCACTCGCTGTCCGACCTGGTGGCCGACTTCGTGGTGCTGCTGGCCAGCCACCACAGCAAAAAAGATGCCGACATAGACCACCCCTACGGCCACCAGCGCTATGAAACCGCCGCCTCACTGGTGCTGGGCCTGTTGCTGCTGGCCGTGGGCGCGGGCATGCTGTGGTCGGCCGCCAGCAAGCTCGAAGCCCCCGAAACCATCGCCCAGGTGCACGTGCTGGCCCTGTGGGTGGCCGGCGGCGCGCTGATGGCCAAGGAGCTGCTGTTCCGTTACATGCTGGCCGTGGCCAAACGGGTCAAATCCAGCATGTTGGTCGCCAACGCCTGGCATGCCCGCTCGGACGCGGCATCGTCCCTGGTGGTGGGCATCGGCATCATCGGCAACCTGGCGGGCTACCCGCTGCTGGACCCGATCGCCGCGCTGATAGTGGGCTTCATGGTGGCCAGAATGGGCTGGGGCTTTGCCTGGGATGCCCTGCACGACCTGATGGACCGGGCCGTCGATGAAGCCGAGGTGGAGGCCATCCGCCAAACCCTGCAGGCCACGACCGGCGTGCTGGGGGTACACGACCTGCACACCCGCAAAATGGGCGATATGGTGGTGGCCGACGCGCACATCGAGGTCGATGCCACGTTAAGCGTGGAGGCCGGGCACGAGATTGCCGTCATGGCGCGCCAGCGCGTGCTGCAGCGGCACCGGGTGCTGAACCTGATGACCCACATCGACCCCTGGCGGCGGCCTGACGGCGACCACACCGCCGCTTGAGCCGCGCCAGGCTGCGGTGCCAAAGCAGGCATAAAATAGGCCACTCACGCTTATTCCACTGGCGTGAGCAGCTCTTATTTGCATAGCACCCATGCCCACTTCCGACATCGCCTACCTGCGCAGCCGCGCCACCCAGCACACCACGCCCTGCGGCGACGGCCATACCGTCTGGCATGTCTGGGGGCCATCGGTTACGACCGGAAACCAGCCACCCGTCCTGTTATTGCACGGCGGCAGCGGCAGCTGGACGCACTGGGTACGCAACATCCAAAACCTGGTGGATACCGGGCGGCAGGTGTGGGTGCCCGACCTCCCCGGCTTTGGCGACTCGGCCCTGCCGACCAGCGGCAGCGATGCCGATGCCCTGCCCACGCCATTGGAAGCCGGGCTGCAGCAGCTCATCGGCGACACCGCGGTCGATGTCGTGGGCTTCTCGTTCGGGGGCATGGTGGGGGCGTTTTTGGCACAGTCGTACCCGGCCCGTGCGGCCCGCTTGGTGCTGGTCGGCGCGCCCGCCTTGGGCATGGTGGAACGCAATACCGTGCCGCTGAAAGCCTGGCGGCACCTGGCCGACCCGGCAGCACGGGAACTGCGGCACCGCCACAACCTCACGGCACTGATGCTGTTCGACCCGGCAGGCGTCGATGCCGACACCCTGGCCATGCACATCGCCAACGTGGTGCGCGACCGCATTCCCGGCCGCCGCCTGTCGTACACCGACGTGCTGTCGCGGGCCTTGCAGCAGGTGCGCTGCCCGGTGTGGGCCATCTATGGCCGCGAAGACGCGCTGTACCTGGGGCGACTACCCGACCTAGCCGCCGCGCTGCAGGCCGCCCCCACTTTCCAGTCGCTGCAGCTGGTGGATGCCGCAGGCCACTGGGTGCAGTACGAGCGCGCCGAGGTGTTCAATGCCGCACTGCGCACCGCCTTGGGGGGTTAGCCAGAGATCCAGCGCTGCACTATCTCCTACACTCTCTGCTATGAAAGTGCTAGCCCCTGCCCCCAAATCCGAGCCCCGCACCAACGACCCCGAACGCACCCGCGCCGACATCCTCACCGTAGCCACGCGCGAGTTCTCGGAAAAAGGCTTTGCCGGGGCCCGCATTGACCTGATCGCCGAAGCCACGCGCACCAGCAAGCGCATGATTTACTATTACTTCGGTAGCAAGGAGAGCTTGTACCTGGCCGTGCTGGAGGCTGCCTACAGCCGCATCCGCACGATAGAGAGCGCACTGCACCTGGAAGACCTGGACCCTATCGACGCCCTGCGCACCCTGGTTGGCTTTACCGTGGACTACGAGCGCGCTAACCCCGACTTCGTGCGCCTGGTGATGAACGAAAACATCCAGCGCGGAGCCTCCCTGGCCCGCAGCACCACCATCCAGCAACTCAACGCCACCGCCATCGACGGTGTCAAGGCGGTTTACCAGCGCGGCGTGGCCGCCGGTGTGTTCCGCCCCGGCCTGGACCCGGTGGATCTGCACATGTCCATCAGCGCCCTGAGCTTCTTCAACGTATCCAACAGCCACACCTTCGCCCTGATCTTCCAGCGCGACCTGGACAGCCCCGAAGCCATTATTCAGCGGCGGGAAAACGTGGTGCAGATGCTGCTGCGCTATGTGAGTGTGTAACGCATAAAAAGGACTCTCTTCCGTTTCCGGTGCACGCCACAGTCCACACCCCGCTCAGGGAATAGCGCGTGCCTTTTAAAGCGGATGGGAGGAGAGGTGAGAGAGCTTGCCCGCAATCAAGAAGACCATGGCGATGAAGTGGCGGGTAGCGCCGTAGCCAGGCACCTTGGCTTTGGCTACTTGCAAAAATGAAATCATGACCTCCACATAACCCGTATGCAAGTGGGATGCATCAAACGCGTGAAAACGCCGGCCCGGTGCTGTTGGATGGTTTTGAGCAACTCTTTGATAGGGTGTAGCTGTGAGCACTGGGCCCAGTACAGCCAATTCTTGAGCGCCTGTGAACGCAAGGCTGCATCGACGCTGCACGCATAGATATCGCTCAGCGCGTCTTCTTGAGCCAGCCATCGCCCTGGGCCTCCTCGCGGTGGACCGCATCCACGGCCTTATTGGCAAGCTGCACGACCTGAAACCCGTCAAAGGCCACTGCCGCAGCCGGTATATCTTGGGCCGCACCCGCGATGAACGCTCGCAACATGTCCATGCAGACCACCTCAATGGCCTGCAGTTTGCCTTGGCGGGTTTTAAGATCTTCTGTAAAGCGCAACACCGTACTGGCATCGATGCCACACGGCAAGATGCCAAGTCAGACGCGTTTGATTACATCGAGTGTTTTTACCATCGCGTGCGCAGGCTCAGTCACCTAGACCAACTGAGCCCGTTGGCATTTGAGCAACTTCAAACTGGAAGTTGAAATTTGTCTACGAAAGCGGGTGAAATCCAACATTGAACTGTGCCACACCGCGCAGAAAGGCAGTTATCAGGCCCAGGCCACCAAAGCACAGAATGAGCCGGGCGGATATTCACTATCGTATCGTTTGACGGTACGTATTGCCCATAGCGACCGTGAATTTTGGCGCGGAGCACAGCTTTTACAAGTGTGGATTCCGCATCCGGGTAAACCCCAGCCATCGTGCATTCGGCAAAGTACCAATAGGTTAGCGGCAAGTGGCCGGTACCCTAGGGTCAATCCTCTCATGTGGAATCCACACTTGTAAAAGAGGCATCGCTCGGCACAATGTAAGTGGACGCAGCCTGGTGCGGTGGCACTGGTTTTTAAGGCGTAGTCATCGACGTATGGGTTGGGTCTTCTTGAGCTTTCTTGCAAAGGACGCACGATGAATCTCGACGATCTGTGAATCTCCGCCCGGCTCATTTTGTACTTTCGGATCCTGGGGCACCTAGTGGCCTCTCTAGGTGCTGCAGCGCAATTCAATTTGGCCGTCGGATTTCATGTTCAGGCAGTCAAGAGTAGATCAGACAACATTGTCTTTACATGGGTTCCCGCAATTGTTCAATTTAGGCTTCTTCAGATACTCGGCTCTTGCGCTCAGAATCCTTCTGTGGGTTTTGCTGGCAAGTCTGATCGTATTTGCTTTAGCAACGAGCTTTGGCATCGTGCATGAGCGTAACAAGGCGCTGCGTGTAGCGCATGCCAATGCGGAAGAAGCGGTCAGGCTCCGCCTCACAGTTCTGGGGAGCTCCCTATGGCAATACGACTCGGCTGGCATGAATGCATTGCTTAGAGGCCTAGTTCAATCAGGATCCATCGTTCGCGCCGAATTGCTCGACAACGGCAAGACCATTGCCGACATCAATCGACCCGGTTTCAAAGAATCGGTTGACGATGTTTGGATCTTGCCCGTACTGGCTCCTGAGGGAAAAGAAGAAATAGGTACTCTGCGTATTTCAGAATCCTACGCAGAGGTAAGCGCCCAGATTGCGGAATCCATGAAGATACTGGCGATGACTGATCTCATCAAGATCATTGGTTTATCGGCCATCCTGTTCGTCATTGTTTATCGAAAAATTGCGCGCCATTTGCGGAAACTTGCCGAGGATGTGACCAATCTTGGGCCTGCTGCGAAAGGAACACCTGGAGGAGAATCTATTTCCATCGCTCGTAAGAAAATAGGTTCGTACCACGATGAGCTAGATATCCTTGTGGAGGCCGTCAATCGCTTCGTCGGTGATCGCAATGACGAAATAGTGCGACGCTCTGCCGCTGAGGCGAACTTGCACGAACGGGTTTCAGAGATTGAGGCTACGCTGGGTGCCATATCCGATGGTGTTCTTGCGCTCGATTCGCAACGGCGGATCGGATATGTCAACAGCGCTGCCTGCGCACTCCTTCAAGCGTTGCCGGAGGAAATCAGTGGTAAGAAAATTGATGAAATTCTGCACCTCATCGACCCTGCAACCGGCTCCGATCTCAGTGGTTTTTTTGAATCCATTCTCATGGAGGGGAATACAGCGCCTATTCGTCTCGAAGTATCCATACGAATCAGTTCGGACCATATGTTTGACGCCAGAATCAGCGCTGCACCTGTGCGTGATTCCATTGCTATTTCGATGATCTTTGTCTTTACCGATATTTCGGAGGAGGTTTCCAACCATAGAAAAATCGAGTTCCAGGCTTTCCATGACCCTCTGACAAGACTCGGCAACCGCGCAATGCTGGCAAAAATATTGCCTAGAGACATCGGACTGGCGCAAAGCGATTCGAGTCAGGTTGCCGTGCTTTGCATCGACCTGGATAACTTCAAAAATATCAATGACACCTTGGGCCACCTGCTGGGTGACAGCATGCTCAAGTTTTTGGCAATACGTTTTGAGGCCGTTATCGCGGGCACCGGATGGGTGACTCGCCATGGTGGCGACGAATTTATCGTGGTCTTGCCGAATATTTCTTCTGTCGAATCTGCGATCGCCCTGACTGAGAAGCTGATGGCGACAATTGCCGAACCGTTCATTATCGAAGGTCACGAAGGGAACGTGTTGCGTATTACCTCATCGATTGGCATCAGCATGTGCCCAAATCATGGAACAGATGTTGGAAAACTGATCAGCAATGCAGACTTGGCCATGTATGCGGCAAAGCGACACGGGAAGAACACATTTCGTGTTTTTGAAGAAGAAATGCTGCAATCTTCGATGGCACGGCTCCATCTGGAAAACGGCCTGCGCGTGGCCCTGCAGGAAAGGCAGTTTTCGCTCGTCTTCCAGCCAAAGGTCAATCTGTCATCTGGTCGGGTCGATTCGGCAGAAGCCTTGCTGCGTTGGAAATCCCCTCAGGCGGGAGTCATTTCCCCCGCCAACTTCATTCCTGTTGCCGAGGAGACCGGATTGATTATTGAAATTGGTGCCTGGGTGCTAGGGGAAGCACTTGCAGCGGCGTACCGGTTGCGCGCGGAGCTTGGGTACAACGTGGCCCTAGCGGTCAACGTATCGCCGGTCCAATTTCGCAGCGACGCGTTGATGTCAACCTTACGCCAGCTCCGCGAAACCTCACCGGATATGTCAGACCTCATCGAAATCGAATTAACCGAAACAGCACTTGCAGGCGACAACGAAGACATTGTTTCCAAGCTCGATGCGCTCAAGAACTTAGGACTCAAAGTCGCCATTGATGACTTTGGAACAGGATATTCGTCACTGGCCTATCTGAAAAATTTCCCGATTGACATCCTGAAAATTGATCAAGCCTTTATCCGTGACCTTTCCGTCAATCAGAAGGACAAAGCGATCGTTACGTCAATTGTTCAGCTTGGCAAAAGCCTCGGCTTCAAAACGGTAGCCGAGGGTGTCGAGGAAAAAGAGCATGTAGAGATTCTGTCAGAACTCGGATGCGACTATGCGCAGGGATACTGGTTTGCGCGCCCTGTACCGGAGCATGAGCTGGCCGGAAAAATTCGCGCCATCGAAGTGCTCGCGAAGGACTATTTTTTGCATTAAGAATGCACCTTAAGTCCCCCACACTATCTGGAGAAATCATGGCCACCCATTTCATTCGTATCGCATTCGCCAGTGCTTTGATGCTCTGGAACATAAGCGCCTTGTGTGTTGAACTCGTGCGCTATCCAATTCCCGAAACCAGTGGGGACCGGCGGTATGACTACCCTCGCAAGCTCCTTGAGCTTGCGTTGTCTAAAACACAAACAAAGTACCAGGTGGTGTATCCGCCTATTCCGATGAACCAGGAGCGACAGGTTCGGGAACTGGAGGCAGGTCGTACCATCGATGTGGGTCCAATTCCAACATCCGCTGAACGCGAGACGCGCCTATTGCCCATTCGGATTCCACTCAACAAAGGACTGCTTGGCTGGCGCCTTGGCCTTATACGCAACGGTGATGAGGCCTTATTTTCAAACGTCAAGACTTTGGACGATTTGAAGCGCGTACGTCTAGGGCAAGGTCATGAATGGCCAGACACGACGATATTAGAAGGCAGCGGTATCAATGTGATCACAGGTGCCACATACGAAGGTCTGTTCAAAATGCTGACTGGCAAGCGCTTCGACTACTTCCCCCGAAGCGTCATGGAAATATGGAGCGAACTCGACGAAAACAAGGACACCCTAAAAATCGAGCAACACCTTGCCTTGCACTATTTCTACGACTCCTACTTTTTCGTCAATAAACACAATACGAAATTGGCAAATGACATACGCGAAGGCTTGGAAAAGGCTATCGCCGATGGGTCTTTCAACAAGCTGTTTGAAGAATATTGGGGTGAAGCGGTACGCAAGGCTCGCCTGAATGAACGTACAGTCATCGAACTTGACAACCCATTGTTATCGCCCGAGACGCCATCGAACCGGCCTGAACTTTGGTATGGTCATGTGCAACAGCGCTGACCTAACTGTGTCATATCAAGTTCCGGTTGTTTATATACCTGCTTCACGAATAATTCAGGAAACTTCTTGCCCCCAGCAGCGCGCCGTACTGGGCACTAGGTCCATGCCTTTGCAGACCTGGTTCAGGTTCAGTTCAAGTTGGGTTTTCCGGATACCTACGCTCCTTCGCGCTTGGATAACAACGCAATTTGCTTACCCGTGGCGTGCCACCCGCAACGAAAAATAACCAAAAAGTGCTACTAGCGCATACGGATCCGGTGCTAGCAGCTACTTTTTATATAGCAGCTTCAGCGCCCCACCATATCACCCGGCACCACCCACGCGTCGAACTGCTCGCCCGTCACGTGGCCCGACGCCACGGCGGCTTCACGCAGGCTGCTGCCATCCTTGTGCGCTTTTTTGGCGATAAACGCGGCCTTGTCGTAACCGATGTGGGTGTTCAGCGCGGTGACCAGCATCAGCGAGCTGTTCACCAGCGCCGTGATGCGTTCGCGGTTCGGCTCTATGCCCACCGCGCAGTGGTCGTTGAAGCTGACCATGCCGTCGCTCAGCAGGCGCACGCTCTGCAAAAAGTTGTGCGCCACCATCGGGCGGAAAACGTTCAGCTCGAAGTTGCCAGAGGCGCCGCCGAAGTTGATCGCCACGTCATTGCCAAACACCTGCGCCGCCAGCATCGTCACGGCCTCGCTCTGCGTGGGGTTGACCTTGCCCGGCATGATGGATGAGCCGGGTTCGTTCTCGGGAATGCTGAGTTCGCCGATGCCGCTGCGCGGGCCGCTGGCCAGCCAGCGCACGTCGTTGGCGCTCTTCATCAGGCTGGCGGCCAGGGTTTTGAGTGCGCCGTGGGCGTGCACCAGCGCGTCGCAGCTGGCCAGGGCTTCGAACTTGTTCGGTGCGGTGACGAAAGGCAAGCCGGTGAGGCGCGCCAGCTCGGCGGCCGCCTGCTCGGCGTAGCCCTTGGGGGCATTCAGTCCCGTGCCCACCGCCGTGCCGCCCAGTGCCAGTTCGCACAGGTGCGGTAACGCGGCTTGGACGTGGCGCGCGCCGTGCTCTAGCTGGGCGACGTAGCCTGAGAATTCTTGGCCCAGGGTCAGCGGCGTGGCATCTTGCAAATGGGTGCGGCCAATTTTGACAATGTCGGCAAAGTCGGCGGACTTTTGCGCCAGTGTGGCGCGCAGCTTTTCAATCGCGGGCAGCAACTTGTCGGTCAGTGCATCCACTGCTGCCACGTGCATCGCCGTGGGGAACACGTCGTTGCTGGACTGGCTGCGGTTCACGTCGTCGTTCGGGTGGATAAGTCGGCCCTCGCCGCGCTCGCCGCCCAGCAGCTCGCTGGCGCGGTTGGCCAGCACTTCGTTGACGTTCATATTCGTCTGCGTGCCCGAGCCGGTTTGCCACACGACCAGGGGGAATTCGCCGGGGTGCTGGCCTGCGATCACCTCGTCGGCAGCGGCGACGATGGCCTGGGTTTTCTGCGCGTCTTGCAGGCCCAGGGCGTGGTTGACCACGGCCGACGCGCGTTTCACCTGGGCCAGCGCACGGATGATTTCGCGCGGCTGCTGCTCGCCCGAGATGTCGAAGTTTTGCAGCGAGCGCTGGGTTTGCGCGCCCCACAGCTTGTCGGCTGGCACGTCGATGGGGCCAAAGGTATCGCGCTCGGTACGGGTAGGGGTTTGCATGGCGTGGTACGGCGCATTGCCGCGTAAGTTGGTTTTTGGATGATAACAATTCTCAACAACAGCCCACCGCCACCGATTCGGGCCGTAAATACACGCTATATCTTTACAAATGCGATGCAGTACGTGGCTAATATTCGCACGACTTCTCCAATGGGAAATACCTCCGATGAATATGGTCCACCTGGCGCTGCGCCGCCCCTACACCTTCATCGTGATGGCATTGTTGATCGTGCTGGCCACGCCGTTTGCCTTACTCAATATGGCGACCGACATCTTCCCGGAAATCAATATCCCGGTGGTCAGCATCATCTGGAGCTACAACGGCCTGGCCGCCGAAGAAATGGGCCAGCGCATTGCCGGCCAGAGCGAACGCGGCCTGACCACCACCGTCAGCGATATCGAGCACATCGAGTCGCAATCGCTCGCGGGCATTACGGTCATCAAGGTGTTCTTCCAGCCCACGGCCAATATCCAGACCGCCATCGCCCAGGTCGTGGCATCCATGCAGACCCAGGTGCGCCAATTGCCACCGGGCATCACGCCGCCGCTGGTCATCAAGTATTCGGCCTCCAGCATTCCGGTGATCCAGCTGGCACTGTCCAGCCCCACGCTGCCCGAGCAGTCGGTGTTTGACAGCGCAGTGAACGTGCTGCGTCCGCAGCTCATCACCATCCCCGGCGTCGCCGTGCCCTTTCCTTACGGGGGTAAAAGCCGCTTGATTTCGGTGGACCTGGACTTCGCCGCCATGCAGGCACGTGGCATGTCGCCGACCGATGTGGTCAACGCCATCAATCTGCAAAATCTGATACTGCCCTCGGGCACCGCCAAGTTCGGGTTGACCGAGTACACGGTGAAGATGAACGGCTCGCCCAACACCATTGCCGGCCTGGGTGACCTGCCGATACGCACCGCGGGCAACACCACCACCTATCTGCGCGACGTAGCCCAGGTGCGCGACGGTTTCTCGCCGCAAACCAATATCGTGCGCCAGGACGGCGCACGCGGCGTGCTGCTGTCGGTGCTGAAAAACGGCGGTGCCTCTACGCTGGACATCGTGGCCAATCTGCGTGCGCTGCTGCCGCGGGTCACGCAGGTGCTACCCAAGGACATCACGGTAACGCCGCTGTTTGACCAGTCGGTGTTCGTCAAGGCCGCCGTCAAGGGCGTGGTGATCGAGGCGCTGATCGCCGCCGCGCTGACGGCCGCCATGGTGCTTCTGTTTCTAGGCAACTGGCGCAGCACGCTGATCATTGCGCTGACCATTCCGCTGTCGATTCTGGCCTCCATCCTGGTGCTGAAAATGCTGGGCGAAACGCTGAACCTGATGACCCTGGGAGGGCTGGCCTTGTCCGTCGGCATCCTGGTGGACCAGGCGATCGTGACCATCGAGAACATCGAGCGGCATCTGCACATGGGCACGGCGATCGAGGAAGCGATAGAGACCGGCGCCGGCGAAATCGGCGTGGCGGCATTTGTCTCCACGCTGTGCATCTGCATCGTGTTTGTGCCGATGTTCTTTCTGTCCGGCGTGGCGCGTTTTCTGTTCGTGCCGCTGGCCGAGGCCGTGGTGCTGGCGATGATCGCCTCGTACCTGCTGTCGCGCACACTGGTGCCGACCCTGGTTTTGCTGCTGATGGGCAACCACACCCCGGCGAACGCGGGCAACGCGAATGCCTTCCAGCGTGTCTATCTGGCGTTCGACCGGCAGTTCGAACGGGTGCGCGGCGGCTACACGCTGGTGCTGTCGGCCCTGCTGGAGCGCAAGCGCGGCTTTGCCATCGGCTTCATGCTGTTTTGCCTGGCCTCGTGTCTGCTGTATCCGGTGCTGGGGCGCGATTTCTTCCCGTCGGTGGATGCGGGCCAGATCCGCCTGCACATGCGCGCGCCCACCGGCACCCGCATCGAAGAAACGGCCCGCCTGGCCGACGAGGTCGAAGCCGCCATCCGCGAGCTGGTGCCCAAAGACCAGCTGGAAACCATTCTGGACAACCTGGGCGTGCCCAACAGCGGTATCAATCTGTCGTACAGCAACGCGGGCACCATCGGCACCATGGACGGCGAAATCCTGATGTCGCTGCGCGAAGGACATGCGCCCACAGAAGGCTTTGTCACCCGCTTGCGGGCCGAGCTGCCGAAGCGCTTTCCGGGCATGGAGTTCTTCTTCCAACCGGCCGACATCGTGACCCAGATTCTTAACTTCGGCCTGCCCGCCGCCATCGACGTGCAGTTCACCGGCGCGAATATGGCCGAGAACGCCGCCCTGGCCGCCCAGCTGACGCAATCCATTCGGCAGATTCCCGGCGCGGTGGACGCCCATGTGCACCAGCGGCTGAATGCCCCGGCACTGAGCCTGCAGATGGACCGCTCGCGCCTGCAGCAGCTGGGTTTATCGGCTGCGAATGTGGGGCAGAACGTGCTGATTTCGCTGTCTGGCAGCTCGCAGACGGCCCCGGCCTTCTGGCTGAACCCGCAAAACGGTGTGGTCTACAACATTGCCGTGCAAACCCCGCAATACCAGGTGGACTCGCTCGATGCCTTGCTGAACATGCCGGTGGGCACCGGTGCGGCCGGCGGCAGCCCCACAGCGGGCAGCACCGCCAGCACGCAACTGCTGGGTAACCTGGTGGAAGTCTCGCCCAGCCGGCAGATTGCCGTGTCCTCGCACTACAACATCCTGCCGGCCATCGACGTGTACGTGAGCGTGCAAGGCACGGACCTGGCCAGCGTGGCCTCGCGCGTGCAGACCCTGGTGGACGAGATCCGGCCCAAGCTACCGCGCGGTAGCCAGGTGGTGCTGCGTGGCCAGGTGGAGACCATGCAGGCATCGTTCCTCGGCCTGGGCGTCGGCTTGGCCATGGCCATCGTGCTGGTGTATTTGCTGATCGTGGTCAACGTCCAGTCGTGGATCGACGCGCTGGTCATCATTGCGGCGCTGCCAGCGGCGCTGGCCGGCATTGCCTGGATGCTGCTGATCACGGGCACCACGCTGAGCGTGCCAGCGCTGACCGGGGCCATCATGACCATGGGCGTGGCCACGGCCAACAGCATCTTGCTGGTGTCGTTTGCACGGCAGCAGCAGCAAGAAGGTGTGCTGCCGCTGGCCGCCGCACTGGCCGCAGGCGCGACCCGCATCCGCCCGGTGCTGATGACGGCGCTGGCCATGGTGATCGGCATGATCCCGATGGCGCTCGGACTGGGCGAAGGCGCGGAGCAAAACGCCCCGCTGGGCCGCGCGGTGATCGGTGGCCTGGTTTTCGCCACCGTCTCGACCTTGTTTTTTGTACCCGTGGTATTTGCCGGCGTGCACCAGCGCCTGGCACGGCGCCGCCTGGCGCAGCAGCAGCGCCACCCCATCGTTCCCCATCTGCAGGAGACCTGAACCATGACCGAACCCCGATCCGCAGACCAGGACACAGCAGCTATCGACCCGGCGCAACACCGGCGCACGGTGCGCCGCACCCAGATCGCCGCGCTGGTGGTGCTGTTGCTGCTGGCGCTGGGTGCTGGCCGCACCGTGTTCAGCCGCATGGCGAATGCGCGCAGCCTGGAATCCAGCACCGCCGAGCAGGCCAAGCAGTACGTCAAAGTGACCTTGCCCAAGCGCAGCCAGGCGGGTCAGACCCTGGTCTTGCCGGGC
>NZ_JBDTEM010000490.1:0-5088 GCF_039922535.1 Rhodoferax sp.
CTACCAGCGAGGTGTCTGGTCGAAACTCTTTAGGGCCGGCGATATCGCTGGCCTTTTGGAGCCAGCGCAAGGTCTCGGCAGGCTGGCCGCGGCGGTCTGACAGGTTGGCCATTTCATACATGGCATCGATATTTTTGTCGTCTACCTTGAGGATGGTAGCCAGACGTGTGGTGGCGCTGTCATAAGATTTAGCCGCAATATCTACACGGGCCAAGTTGATCTTGGCCTCTAGCAGTTTGTCGTCCAGCTGGACTGCCCGCTCAAAGGCTGTTTTGGCGGCGGGCAATACGCCCGCTTGGGCCTGGGCCATGCCCAGTAGGTTGTTGAAACCTGCATTACTGGGCTGCAACTTGACCAATTTGTCGGCAATTCCGACCGCTTTGGCAGTTTGTCCATCGCGCAGATACAAGCCCACCAATGCGATACCCGCCTGGGTTTGCTTGGGGTCTTTGAAGGCGGTTTCGAGTTGCACAATGGCGTCGCCGGTTTTGCCGCCACCGATCAAGCTCAGGCCCAAGGCGGTACGGAACTCGGGCGCATCTTTGCTCGCCAACACTTGCTGCATGATCGCGGTCGCCTTGGCATTGCGACCCTGGGCCATGTTGGCACCGGCCAACAAAGTAAGGGCTTGGCCGTCGCCGGGCTGCACTTTGATGTAGTCCTCCAGCAACTCGGTGGCGCGGGTGAAGTTGCCTTCGGACATATAGATTTGTGCCAGCAACTTCGAAACCGGACTGTTGCCTTGCACGCGCTGGAACGACTCAAAGTAAGGCTTGGCTTTTTCGGGCTCTTTAAGGCCGTAGTGGGCCAAGCCGTTGAGCATCAGCAACTGAGGCCGGTACTGGACGAAAGACGGGGGCACCGGGTCGAGCAAGCTGGTGACTTCGGCCAAGGCGGTGCGGACTGCCGCGCTGTTTCCGCTACGTTCGGCCAAAAGAGCTTTGAAGTAGGCTGCACGGGGTTCACGCGGCGAGAGGCGCTGCAGCTCGGCCACATCTTTGGCGGCATCCGCATCTTTACCTAAATCGATAGCAACACCTGCCCGTGCAACGCGCGCCTCAATATGTTTGGGGTCGATCTGCAAAGCCGCATCGTAGGCCGCAACGGCCGCACGCAAGTTGCCTTGTACATGCAACAGCGCACCTTTTTGGTAGCGTACCTCGGCAGAATTGGGGGCCAGCGCCAAGGCCCGCTCCACCGCCACGTTGGCCTCGGCAAACTGGCGCGCGCGGATGCGTACCGGGACCTCGGCCAACCAAACCTCGGGGCTGCGGCCATCCACCACACGGGCTTCCTCAATCCCTTTGAGCGCACCGCGTGGATCACCCAGATCGGCGCTGGCGGACGCACGCAGCAACAACAATTGCACCTGGGTGCCGGGCGGCAGACCGGCAGGATTGAACTGCGATTGCTCCAGCAACAATTTTTGCTTACCCTGCGCAATGAAGGCCTCGGCCAAAGGCACAACCACCTCGGCACGGTTCACCCCCAGGCGCAAGGCCTCCAGCAAGGCAACCTCGGCCGTGGCGGCCTCGCCGTTGGCCAGCAAGGCTTTGCCCAGCAGTACTTGCACGGGCAGCATGTTTTTGTCGATTTGCAGCGCATTTTTCAGCTGGATGATGGCACCCGGCATGTCGTGCTTTTCGTAACGGCCCAATGCATCTTCGTAAAAACGAGAAGCTTTGCTGTCGGTCACGGCGTAACCGGCCAGGCTGCTGGCGCACAGCAACGCCACAAGAACAGCGCGGTAAGGAGGGGAGATTGGCTTCATGGAAAGGTCCAGCAACAACAAGTGCACACAAGGTACGCGCACCTTTTTGGATGTTATCTGATGTAACAAGTGCCAAAGGCCCTATCGCCACTACAGACGATAAGGAAAAGAACGAAGGGTGATATCCGTCACGTGCCCGTCAAACACGGGCCACAGGCAAGGTCAAGCCAGTGCCGTGAACCGCTCAAATCCGCGTGCCCGCAGCACACACGCCGGACACTCGCCGCAGCCATAGCCCCAGGCATGGCGGTGTACGCGGTCGCCCAGGTAGCAGGTATGGGTGTCTTCGACGATCAAATCCACCAGCGGCTGGCCGCCCAGTTGCTGCGCTAGCTGCCAGGTTTCGGCCTTGTCGATCCACATCAACGGAGTTTCGATCAAAAAACGCTTGTCCATGCCCAGCGACAAGGCCAGTTGCATGGCTTTCATGGTGTCGTCACGGCAATCGGGGTAGCCGGAGAAATCGGTTTCGCAGACACCGGTGACGATCACCTCCAGATCGCGCCGGTAGGCCAGCGCGGCGGCCAGGGTCAGAAACAACAGGTTGCGGCCGGGCACAAAGGTGTTGGGCAGGCCGCCCTCCTCCATCTTGAAGGCCATGTCGCGGGTCAGCGAAGTCTCGCTGACTTGGCCCAGCACCGACAAATCCAGCAAATGGTCTTCGCCCATCTTGCTCGCCCACTGGGGGAACTGGGCTTTGATGTTGGACAGGACGTGCAAGCGCGCGTCCAGCTCGACGTGGTGGCGTTGGCCGTAGTCAAAGGCGACGGTTTCTACGTGGGCGTACTTGGACAGAGCCAAAGCCAGGCAGGTGGTGGAATCTTGCCCACCGGAAAACAAAACAAGGGCGCGGGAATGCATGGATTAAGAACAGCTTCAGACGGGGTGCGAACAATCGGCCAATTTAACATCGAACGCGCCCTGCCCCAACTCTGGACCCCTGCATGCACTACGTGAAGCGATTTCTGAAGGCCGTGTTCCACACCGCGATTGCGCTGGTATTGATCTTTGGTGAATGGGGTTGGGAGCCGCTGGCGCGGGCCATGGACCGTCTGGCGCGCTTGCCGGTCTGGTCGCAACTGGAAGCCTTGATTCGGCGACTGCCGCCCTACGCGGCTTTGCTGCTGTTGTGCGTGCCGATGTTGACCCTGCTGCCGGTCAAGTTGCTGGCGGTGTACTGGATGGCCCGGGGCCACACCGTGCTGGGCCTGCTGGTGGTGCTAGCCGCCAAGGTGGTGGGCACGGCCGTAGCGGCGCGCCTGTTTCAGCTCACCGAACCCAGCTTGATGCAGTTGGCCTGGTTTCGCCGCTGGTATCCACGTTGGCTGGTGTGGAAAGATGGGGTGATTGCGCAAGTGAAGAACGCGCGGCCCTGGCGGCTGGCACAAGCCACTGCGCGACGGGCCCGCCGCACTGTGCGAAAGTTTATAAGCTTTTTAGGTCTCCAGCGCAAATAGCACCTGCGCTAGCGGCTATAAAAAGCATAGTGACGACTATTTACCCCAGCGCAGCACCAGCGGATCCAACCGCTTGGCGGTCTCGATCAAACCGACGCGCACATCGGGGTGCATGGCGGGCCAGGGGTGGCGCGGGGCTTCGCAGGCGATCACGCCACCCTCGGCCATCAGCGACTTGGCGGTGAGGATGCCGCCCTGGCGATTTTCGTAATTGATCAGCGGCAGCCATTTTTGGTACAGCGCGTAAGCTTTGTCGCGGTCGCCCGCACGGTGGGCTTCGATGATGGGGCGGATGCCGTCGGGAAAAGCGCCGCCGGTCATGGCACCGGTGGCACCGGCATCCAGGTCGGGCAGCAGGGTGATGGCTTCTTCGCCGTCCCATGGGCCTTCGATGGCTTCGCCACCCAGGCGGATCAGCTCGCGCAGCTTGCTGGCGGCACCAGCGGTTTCGATCTTGAAATACGACAGGTGCTCGATTTCCTTGGCCATGCGGGCTAGGAAAGCGGCCGACAGCGGCGTGCCTGCAGCCGGCGCGTCCTGGACCATGATAGGAATGTTGACCGCATCCGACAGCTTGGCGTAGAACTCGTAAACCTGCGGCTCGCCTACGCGGAAAGTCGCCCCGTGGTAAGGCGGCATCACCATCAGCATCGCTGCGCCCATGTCTTGCGCGCGGCGGCTGCGCTGGGCGCACACCGTGGTGCCGAAATGGGTAGTGGTGACGATCACCGGCACGCGGCCTGCGACGTGCTCCAGGATGGTCTTGGTCAAAACCTCACGCTCGTCATCCGACAGCAAGAACTGCTCGGAAAAGTTGGCCAGGATACACAGGCCGTCGGAGCCCGCGTCGATCATGAAATCGACACAGCGCTTCTGGCTGGGCAAGTCCAGCTCGCCCGAGGCGGTGAAGGTCGTGGGGACGACCGGGAAGATGCCCCGGTAGCGGGGGTTGGATGCGTTGTGCATGGCGTTCAACTCAAAATTAATGGGAATGGCGGGGAACGGTGGAGCCGCGGCAGCCGACCAAGAAGTCGAAATCGCAGCCGTCATCGGCTTGCAGTACGTGGTCTACATACAGGCGGGCGTAGCCCCCCGACAGCGGTTTGGGCGCAACGCCCGCCAGCGTGGCCAGGCGCTCGGCCAGTTCGGCATCGCTGATGTCCAGGTGCAGGCGGCCTTGGGCACAGTCCAGCTCGATGAAGTCACCGTCGCGCACGGCAGCCAGCGGGCCACCCGCAGCAGCTTCGGGGGCCACGTGCAGCACCACGGTGCCGTAGGCGGTGCCACTCATGCGGGCATCAGAGATGCGCACCATGTCCTTCACGCCCTGGCGCAGCAGCTTGGGTGGCAGACCCATATTGCCCACCTCGGCCATGCCGGGGTAACCTTTGGGGCCGCAGTTCTTCAAGACCATCACACAGGTAGCGTCGATGTCCAGGTCTTCATCAACGATGCGTTCCTTGTAGTGCTCCAGGTTTTCAAACACCACAGCACGGCCTCGGTGCTTGAGCAGCGCGGGCGTGGCAGCAGACGGTTTGAGCACCGCGCCGCGCGGCGACAAATTGCCGCGCAGGATGCAGATGCCGCCGTCGGCAATCAGCGGATTGTCGATGGGGCGGATGACTTCGTCGTTGTACTGGGGTGCTTCGCGCACGTTGTCCCACATGGATTTGCCATTGACGGTGAGCGCGTTGGGATGTGGCAGCAGGCCGTTTTCGCCCAGGCGGCGCATTACGGCGGGCAGGCCACCGGCGTAGTAGAACTCCTCCATCAGGAAGCGGCCCGAAGGCTGCAAATCCACAATGGTCGGCGTACCTTGGCCGATGCGGGTCCAGTCTTCCAGGTCCAGCTGCACGCCGA
>NZ_JBDTEM010000491.1:0-4404 GCF_039922535.1 Rhodoferax sp.
ATGCTGAGCTGTGCGAGTTGTGCATTGGCCTGCTGCAGCTCAGACTGGAACTGCATGCGCTCGGTGATGTCCAGGTGCGTACCCAGCATGCGCGTGGCCCGGCCAGCAGTGTCGCGCTCGGTCACCATGGCGTGGCTCAGCACCCAGAGCCAATGGCCCTGTTTGTGCTGCATGCGGTGTTCCAGCTTGTAGCCCGCGGCCAGGCCTTTGGCATGGGCTAAAAAGGTCGCCTGCACGGCCGGCGCGTCTTCGGGATGGATCAGGCTGTGCCAGAAGGCCGACTTCAACGGTGCGCCTTCAGGGGTGTAGCCCAGCATCTGCCATTGGCGTTCGTTGATGGTCAGCGTGTCGTTCGCAATATCCCAGTCCCACAGGCCCAGGTCGGCCCCTTTGAGGCCGAACTCGAAACGGCGCATGGTTTCTTCCAGCGCCTGCTGCGCGGTGGCGTGGGCTTGTTTGAGCGCCCGGCGGCGGTTGTGCACATAGCCCAGGGCGATGCAGGCTCCAGCACACAGCAGGCCAAAAACGCCGGCCGAGGCCAGCGCATCGGTGCGCCAGGGGGCATCAATCGCCGCCAGGTTGCGGCTGACCGTCACGGTCAGCGGTTTGTTCATGCGCAATTCGACGGGGCGGATATTGCGCATGGCGACCATGCGCTCGTCTTTGTACCGCTGCGACAGGCCGATCAAATCGCTGCTGGCCAGGCCGGACTCCACGTGCTGCCGAAACAAGGAGCCCGTGACGTTCAGGTCTTGCTCGCGCGGGGACTTGTCGGGCGGGATAACCAAAAATTCCTTGCCGTCGCCATGGGCGAGGCTGACGGCCATGTCGGGGGCGTAAATTACCGAACGCATCACGATGTCGAAATAGTCGGGGTCGAGGGACGTAAGAATGACCCCTGAAAACTGGCCACGGTCGTTCGAAAATGCTTTGCTTAAGGCCACCACGTAGGTATTCAGAACCGATAAAAAGGGTGGTGACACATACAGTGAGGCGTAATCCGGCTGTGCCTGGGGCACGGCAAAGTAGCTACGGGCATGAAAGTCTTTGCCCAGCAGCTCTTTGCGGTTTGCCCCCACCGATAGGCCGTCTTGGTTGAGTACGACCATGCCTCGTACGCCTGGCATGGCATCGGTCAGTACCTGCAGGCGACGCTGCAGATTGGCTGCATTGGTATCGCCATCACCGTAAAACAGGTCGTAGCGAACACCGGTCAGCGCGTTGTTGGCACCTAGTAGCTGCCGTTCCAGGTTTTCTTCGACCACCCGGGCCTGGTTTTGCAACTGGTTGCGTTCGCGCTCGCGGTTGGCGCTGTGCGCCCGGCCCAGCCAATACGCCACGGCACCGCCCAGCAGGGCCAGTAGCAGCAGCAACACCAGCCATTCCCGGACATGGCGACGGTCCATGCGGGCAGGGGCAGTGGGGGGAAGGGAGGCGGACTTCACTGCGCGCGGTATACGGTCGGGCTGGAGGTGAGTAGAGGGGAGATTTGTAATTGTAACGAGGCCGGTTTGCCCGATACACCCGCCGCGGTGGGCAGGCTTGTGTGCACTTGCTGTGGACTTTATTTTCAGGATTTGGTGTTAATCTTCTCGGCTAACAAGAACTTACAAACATTAACATTCGGGACGATGCAAATATGGCGATGGACCTCGTCGATGACCTGCTCAGCCGACTCGATCAGCTCAATACCATTGGGGCCGCGCTGTCCAAGGAGCGCAATACCAATAGCCTGCTGGAAGGCATTCTGATTGCCGCCAAAAACATCACCCAGGCCGATGGCGGTACCCTTTACCGCATGACCGAAGACGGCAGCGCGCTGCGCTTTGAGATCATGCGGACCAATTCGCTGAACCTATTTCTGGGTGGCACCACCGGCAACCCCATCGATTTTGCGCCGCTGCAGCTCATCAACGCCGAGGGCGGCTTCAACGACACCATGGTGGCCACCTTTGCCGCCATCCACGACCGCACTGTCAACATTGCCGATGCGTATGTAGAAGCCGGTTTCGATTTTTCTGGCACCAAGGCATTCGATGCCCGCACCGGCTACCGCTCGCAGTCGTTTTTGGCGGTGCCCATGAAAAACTTCGACGGCGAAGTGATTGGCGTGCTGCAGCTCATCAACGCACTGGAGCCCGGTTTGGGCCGGGTGGTGACTTTTTCCGAAGCCGACCAGCGCCTGGTCGAGTCGTTGGCCTCGCAAGCCGCGATTGCCTTGAGCAACCGGCAACTGGTGAACCAGTTGGAGACCCTGTTCGAGTCGTTTGTGCAACTGATCAATACGGCGATCGACGACAAATCGCCCTATGCCCGCGACCGCTTCAACCGCGTGCCCGCGCTGACCATGATGCTGGCTTCTGCCGTGGATACCACCACCGACGGGCCGTACGCCAGCTTCCAGATGAACGAACGCGACCGTTACGAGCTCCGAATCGCGGGCATGCTGCACGACTACGGCAAGATCGCGACACCGGTGCACGTGACCGACAAGGCCACCAAACTGCAAACCCTGTTTGACCGCATCGAGCTCATCAGCACCCGGTTTGAGGTGCTTAAACGCGATGCCGAAATTGCCACGTTACGCCAGCAACTCGCCCTGCGTGCCTGTACCGACCCTGCCGCCGAGGCCGTTGCCGAGCAGCGCGGCCAAGAGACCCACACCCGCATCGATGCCGACCGGGCATTTTTGCGTGAAGTGAACCAGGCCCAAACGGTGATGACCGATGCCCAGCTCAGCAAAATCCGCGACATCGGCACGCGCCGCTACTGGCGCAATCCCGACGGCATGCAAGTACCGTTCTTAAGCAGTGACGAGCTGGAAAACCTGTCGATCCCGGATGGCACGCTGACCGAGCAAGAGCGCGAGATCGTCAACCAGCACATGGTCGCCACCCAGGCCATGCTGGAGCAAGTGCCTTGGCCCAAGCACCTGAAAAACGTACCCGAATACGCCAGTACGGGCCGTGGGCCCTTGGACGGCACCGGTTTGCCCAAAGGCCTGAACCTGCACCAAATGTCGCTGCAGGCACGCATGCTGGCGCTGGCCGACGTGTTTGAAGCCCTGACCAGCGCCGACCGCCCGTACCGACCGCGCATGAAGCTGTCCAAGGCGCTGGAGATCATGGTGCGGTTCAGTAAAAGCGGCCACATCGACCCCGATCTCTTCGACGTGTTCATGCGCAAGGGCGTGTACCGCCACTTTGCCGAGAAATACCTGCGCCCCGAGCAGATTGACCTGCCGTCATTTGAAGACACCGCACCGGCAGGCTTGCACAGCCATTGAGGTTTCGGCAGAGCGCACGTCCTACTGAAACTGGGCTACAACTTTTTCACCAGCACCTGGCTTTTCCGGTCCCAGTTGTATTTGCGCTTGCGGGCCTCGGGCAGCCACTCGGGGTCCACCTGCTCGAAGCCGCGCTTAATGAACCAGTGCATGGTGCGTGTCGTCAGCACAAAAATGCTGTGCAGCCCGGCGGCGCGGGCGCGCTGCTCAATGCGTTTGAGCACCTTTTCGCCGTCGCCCTGGCCCTGTACTTGGGGCGACACGGTCAGCGCCGCCATTTCGCCGGTGTGGGCCTCGGGGTAGGGGTAGAGCGCTGCGCAGGCAAAGATCACGCCGTCGTGCTCCACCACGGTGTACAGATCGGCATCGCGCTCGATCTCGGTGCGGCTGCGCTTGACCAGGGTGCCGTCTTTTTCAAACGGCTCGATCAGTTGCAAGATGCCGCCCACGTCGTCCACCAGCGCCTCGCGTAGGCTCTCCAGCTTTTCATCCACCACCATGGTACCGATGCCGTCGTGCACGTAGACCTCTAGCAGGATCGCGCCGTCTACCGCAAACGGGATGATGTGGCTGCGTTCCACGCCGGATTTGCAGGCCTTCACGCGGTGCTGCAGGTAGAAGGCGGGGTCGGTGGGCAGATTGGCGGCGGGCAGGTCGGCCAGCAGCTTTTCGGCCACGGCCAGCGGCAGCTCGGTGTCGATGGGGTTGTCGTCGCTCTCGGGCTCGCCGGGGCGCATGCGGATGCCGGGCACCTCGGTCAAAAAGATCAGCTTGTCGGCCTGCAGCGCGCTGGCCACCGAGGTCGCCACTTCTTCCATCGTCAAATTAAAGGCCTCCCCGGTGGGCGAAAAGCCAAACGGCGACATCAGCAGCATGGCCCCCATGTCGAGCACGCGGGTGATGCCGCCGGTGTCCACCTTGCGCACCAGGCCCGAATGCTGGAAGTCGATGCCATCCACAATGCCCACGGGCCGGGCGGTGATGAAGTTGCCTGAAATCACCCGGATAGTGGCCCCGGCCATCGGCGTATTGGGCAGGCCCTGGCTGAACGCTGCTTCGATCTCGTAACGTAGTTGGCCAGCGGCCTCCTGGGCGCAGTCAAGGGCTACTTCGTCGGG
>NZ_JBDTEM010000492.1:0-18821 GCF_039922535.1 Rhodoferax sp.
TTGAACAGGCGGCCATCCTCGCCGCGCTCCAGCCAGCCCGCGCCTAACGCCATGCCGGTGTGCCGGGCCAGCTGTGCGATATGGATGATCGAGGGGCCATCGACCGGCTCGGCCAAGGCTTCCAGCGCGGCCACATCCAGCTTGCGCACATGCCAGTAGCCGCTGATGCACATCTCGGGAAATACCAGCAGCTGCACTTGTTGGGCGCTGGCCTGCTGGGCAAACTGGTCAATCTGGGCCAGGTTATAGGCCTTGTCATTGGCGCGGTGCTGAAACTGGACGGTCGCGGCACGCAGCGGAGCGAGGGGCATGGGGATTCTCCAAGGGGGTCAATGCCGCCATTGGGCCTCGCGCCCATCCATTTGTAAAATGAAAATATGTACCACTTTGAATAACCATTTGGAATGGAAATCAAACTCCTGCGCGCGTTTGTCTGTGTGGCCGATGCCGGGCATTTCGGGCGCGCCGCCGACCAGTTGTGTGTGACCCAGCCCGCCCTGAGCAAGCAGATTGCCGCGCTGGAGGCCGCGCTGGGCGGGCGCTTGCTGGAGCGGGGGCGCTACGGCGCGCTGCTGACACCGCTGGGCAGCCGGTTTTTGGTGGATGCCCGCCAATTGGTGCAGCAGGCCGAAGACATGCTGCTGCGGGCCCAGCAGTTCATCCGCGGGGAGCGTGGCAGCTTGCGTGTGGGGTTTGGCCTCTCGACCCTGGCGCTGGCACCCGCGTGCATCGCGCAGTTTTGCGCCGAATATCCGCAGGTGGAGGTGAGCCTGAACGACATGCCGTCCGCAGAGCAAACCCGCCAATTACAAGCCGGCCAGCTGGATGCTGGTTTTGTGCGCCTACCGGTACCGGCGGGCCTGGCCAGCCTGCCGCTGCTGGACGAGCAACTGGCGCTGGCCGTCCCCGCGCACAGCCTTTGGACTGCCTTGCCCGAAGACCTGGAGGCCCTGAACCAGACCGGCTTCGTGCTGTTGGCCCGGGCGCGCGGGCCGGGCCTGGCGGCGCAAATCGACCAGTGGGGCGCGGCACACGCCTGGGCGCCCCGCTGCACCCAGCAGGCCGACGATGTGCAAACCGTGCTGGCTATCGTGGCCGCAGGCCTCGGCCTATCTCTGCTACCGTTGCGCAGCGCCGACCTGCAAAGCCAGGGCGTGCGCTTTCTGCCGTTGGACGGCCGCGCTGCCCGCTGGCAGGTCGGGTTGGCCTGGCAGGCGGCAGCAGGCAGTGCCGGTGCCAACCCGGTGGTGGCGCGCTTTGTGGGTGTAGTACAGGCCGAAATTTATAAGAAATAGCCCGCCAGCGCAGGCAGCACCTGCGCTAGCAGCTACGATTTAAGTAGCAACATGCTGCCTGCGCTTCAGATGCTTGCGCAGCCACAGCAGCAAGTCGTCCACATACGTAAACACCACCGGAATCACCAGCAGGCTAAGCACCGTGGACGTGATCAGCCCGCCGATCACCACGATGGCCATCGGGCCGCGGAAGCTCGGGTCGGTGCCGATGCCCAGCGCGATCGGCAGCATGCCGGCGACCATGGCAATGGTGGTCATCAGGATGGGCTGGGCGCGCTTGTGGCAGGCATCGACCAGCGCCTCGTAGCGGCCCATGCCTTGCTGGTGGTAGGCCACCACGGCGTATTCGACCAGCAAGATCGAGTTCTTGGTGACGATGCCCATCAGCATCAGCAGGCCGATCACCGACGACATCGAGAAGCCGCTACCAGTCACCAGCAGCGCCATCAGCGCGCCGCCAATCGACAAGGGCAGGGCGGCCAAAATCGTGGCGGGCTGCATGAAGTCGTGGAACAGCAGCACCAGCACCGCGTAGATGCACAAGATGCCGACCAGCATCGCGCCACCAAAGCTGGTGAACAGCTCGGCCATGCGCTGCGCGTCGCCGGTGGCGATTTGTTGCACGCCGCTGGGCAGGTTTTTGATGCTCGGCAGGGCTTGCACCATCTTGTTGACATCGCCGGTGCTCAGGCTGCCCAGCTCGATGCTCAGCGTGACATTGCGCATGCGGTCCAGCCGGGCCACTTGCGACGGGCCGCCGCCCAGCGACAGATCGGCCACGGCGGCCAGCGGCACGGCGGCAGTGCGGCCGTCTACCCGCAGCTGGCCGATGGCCTCCAGGTTGGCGCGCAAGCTGTCGTCAAAGCGCACGCGGATGGCGATCTGGCGTTGCGGCAGGTTGAATTTGGCCAGGTTGGTGGCGTAGTCGCCGTAGGTGGCGATGCGCACCACGCTGGCCAGCGCATCGGTGGTCACGCCCTGTTCGGCCATGCGCACCGGGTCGGGCCGCACATGGATTTCAGGCCGCTGCAGGCTGGAGCTGTCGGTGATGTTGCCGATGCCTTGGAGGGTGCGCAGGTCTTTGACCACCGCCGCCGTGGCCTGGTTCAGTGCCACCGCATCGTCGCTGGCCAGGGTGATGTCCAGCGACTGGCCGTTGCCCATGCCCATTACGCCGACGCGGGTGCCGGGCAGGGCGCGCAGGGCCTGGCGGATGGCGTTTTCCATGTCCGATTGGGACCGCGCGCGGGCCGTGCGTGGTGTCAGGCTGACGGTCAGCGAGGCCTCGTTGACGGTGCTGCTGCTGGCATCGCTGGTGGTGTCGCCGATGACGGTAAACACCTGCGTCACCTCGGGCATTTGGGCAATCAGTGCCTGGGCCTGCACGGCGGCGGTGCGGGTTTGGTCCAGCGTGCTGCCGGGCGGCAGCTTCAGCGAGATGGTGGTCTGGGCGTTGTCCGATGCGTTGATGAACGAGGTGGACAGCAAAGGCACCAGGCTCACCGAGCCGATGAAAAACAGCCCCGCCAGCACCACGGTAATGAGCCGGTGGGTTTGGCACCAGTGCACCATGGCCAGGTAGCGGCGCATGATAGGGCCGTCTTTTTCCTCGTGCGGCGGGCTGGGCTTGAGGATGTAGGCTGCCATCATCGGCGTCAGCAGCCGGGCCACCAGCAGCGATGCCAGCACCGCCACCGAGCAGGTGATGCCAAACTGGCGGAAGAACTTGCCCGGTATGCCGCTCATGAAGGCCGTGGGCAAAAACACCGCCACCAGGGTGAAGGTGGTGGCAATCACCGCCATGCCGATTTCGTCGGCCGCCTCCATCGCTGCCTGCTTGGGGCTTTTGCCCATGCGCAGGTGGCGCACGATGTTTTCCACCTCCACGATGGCATCGTCCACCAGCACGCCCACCACCAGCGACAGGCTCAGCAGCGTGATCAGGTTCAGCGAATAGCCCAGCAGGTGCATCACGATGAAGGTCGGGATGATGGACAGCGGCAGCGCCACGGCAGACACAAAGGTGGCCCGCCAGTCGCGCAAAAACAGCCACACCACGATGATGGCCAGCACCGCGCCCTCGTACAGCAGGTGCATGGAGCCGTCGTAATTCTCTTGCGTGGGGGTGACGGTTTCGACCACCTCGGTGAGCTGCACCTGTGGGTGGTTGGCGGTAAAGGTTTTGACCGCGGCGCGCACTGCCGCTGCCACCGAAACCTCGCTGCTGCCGATCTGGCGCGTCACCTGGAAGCCGACCACCGGCTTGCCGTTCAGCGCGGCAAAGGCAAAGCGCTCCTCAGAGGTGTCGGATACCGTGGCAATCTGGTCCAGCCGCACGCTGGTTTGGGTTGCGGTGGCGGTGGTGACCGGAATCGCCAGCGCCGCTAACTGGTCCGGCTGGTCCAGCCGCCCCAGCGTGCGCACCGACTGGGTGCCGCCACCCAGCGTGCCGCGCCCGCCCGAGGCATCGGTCTGCACCGCCTTGATTTGGGTGGATACGCTGCCCGCAGTCACACCCAGGCCGGCCATGCGTGCTGGGTCCAGGGTGACGTGCATTTCACGTTCCAGCCCGCCGATGCGGGTGATGCCGCCCACGCCCTTCACTGAGAGCAGGGCCTTGCTGATGTCGTTGTCGACAAACCAGGACAGGTCGGACTCGCTCAGGTGCTTGGCGGCCACGGTGTAGGTCAGCAGCGCGCCGCTGGAGCGGGTGAGTTTGGAGACCACCGGCGCGGCCATTTCGGTGGGCAGATCGGCACGGGCGCTGTCCACGGCGTTGCGCACCTCGTTCAGCGCGACCTCGCTGTCTTTGTCGATATCGAAGCTGACGCTGATGCTGGCCGCGCCGTCGGTGATGGTGGTGGTGACGTGGTCGACCCCGGCAATCGAGGCCAGCTTGTCCTCGATCTTGCGGGCCACCTCGGTTTCCAGCTGCGCGGGGGCTGCGCCTTCCAGCGATGCCGACACCACGATGGTCGGCAGGTCCAGGTCGGGAAAATTCTGGATGCCCAGCTTGTGCAGGCCAAACAGCCCGGCCCCGGTGAGGATGATGAACAGCAGGATTGCCGGAACCGGGTTGCGTATCGACCAACTCGAAACGTTCATGGAGTCCCCTTGCTTGCCTGCGCTTTGGCTTCGGTCCACTGCACCGGGTCACCGTCTTTGAGGAAAGCCCCGCCGCTCAGCACCAGCTGGGCCTGCGCGGTGATGCCGCTGCTGATCTCCACGCGCTCGCCCACGCGCCGCCCGGTCTGTACCTGGCGCTGGGCCACTTTGCTGGCTCCGTCTTTTTCAAACACATAGCTGTTGCCGTCGCGCAGCACCACGGCGCTGCTGGGCACGGTGAGGGCCGGGGCCTGGCCGGTGTCGATTTCGCCGCGCACGTACATGCCCGCGCTGGCGGCGCTGCCCACGGGCAGGTCCACGTAGGCCAGGCCGTTGCGGGTGCCGCTGTCCAACGTGGGGCCGACCAGGCGCAGGCGGCCTGCCACCTGGCTGCCGTCGGGCAGGGTGATCTTGGCGGTTTGGCCGGGTTTCAGGCTGCTGATCTGCTGGCCGGTGACCTCGGCGCGCCACTCGACGCGGCGCTGGCGTACCAGCTGGAACAGCTCGGTGCCGGAGGCCACCACATTGCCCAGCGTGGCGCTGCGGCTGGAGATGATGCCGTCGTCCACCGCCAAAATACGCGTGTGGCCCAGCTTGATGCGCTGGCTGTCCAACGTGGCTACGGCGGCATCCAGGCTGGCCTGGGCAGTTTGCTCGGCAATCAGGTACGAGGTGACCTGCTGGTCCGACAGGGCACCGCTGTCGCGCACCACCCGGCTGCGGTCGGCCTCGGCCTTGGCCTGGGCCAGCTTGGCGCGGGCCTGGGCCACGGCGGCTTGCTGCGAGCGCAGGTCGGCCTGCAGGCTGTCGTCGTTCATGCGCGCCAGCAACTGGCCGCGCTTGACCACGCTGCCCACGTCCACCAGTACCTCGGCCAGGCGCAGCCCGGCTTCCTCGCTGGCGATGCTGGCGGTTTGCCAGGCGAACAGTCCGCCGGACAGTTGCAGGCTGCGGCCCCAGGTGGCTTGCTGGGGGGTGACGGCGCTGACGGTCAGGCCGGTGCTGGCGGCAGGGGCCACCGTAGCGGCGGGCGTGGCTGGGGCGGTGCGGGATTTGGCCACCCACACGCCGCCGATCACCACCAGCAGCACGGCGGCTGCGATCAGGCTGATTTTTGCTAATTTCACTTCGTCTCTCCAAGGGATGCCGACCAGCCGCCACCCACAGCTTTGTACAAGGCAATGCCGTACAGCAACTGGTCGCGCTGCACGGTGATCAGGGTTTGCTCGGCCGCAATCGCGTTGCGCCGGGCCAGCTCCAGGTTCAGCAGGCTGTCGCCACCGGCGCGCCAGTTGGCTTCTACCGCGGTGGCGTAGCGGCGGTAGCCGTCGGCGCTGCGGCGCACATCGGCGGTACGGCGCTCGGCGCTGTCTTGCTGCACCAGGTTTTGCTCGACCTCTTGCACGGCGGTGCGCACCGCCTGCTGGTAGGTCGCCAGCGCCAGGTCGTAGGCGGCCCGGGCACTGTCCACCGCCGCGCGTTTGGCCCCGCCATTCAGCAGCGGCAGCGACAGGCTGGGGCCAAAGGACCAGGGCGTGGTGTCCACCCCCGCCGTGCGGCTGCTGGACAGCGAACCTGCCAGCGACAGGCGCGGATAGCGGTCGGCCTCGGCCACGCCGATCTGGGCGCTGGCGGCGGCCAGGGCACGCTCGGCCGACACCAGATCGGGTCGCTGGCTGAGCAGGTCTACCGGCAAGCTGCTGACCTGGAAGCCGCTGGGCGTGGGCAACCGGGGTGTTGGTGTGGCCAACTGCTGGCGCAGTGCCGGTTCGGCCAAGCCGGTGAGCGCTACCAGGGCCTTGACGGTCACATCGCACTCGGCCTGCTGGGCGATGGCACTGGCCGAGGCGCTGGCGGCGCTGGCATCGGCCAGGGCGGCATCGGCGCGGGCCGTCATGCCGGCCTGCAGCGAGCGCTGGGTGATGTTGGCCGTGGCCTGGCTGGACAGCGCGTTTTGTTGCACGGTTTGCAGCGTCATTTGGCAGGCGCGGTAGGTCACGTAGTCGGTGGCCACCTCGGCGGCCAGCGAGACGCGGGCATCGTGCCAGTCGGCCTGGCGGGCCTGCAGCAGCGCATCGGCGGATTCGGCCGCGCGGCGCACGCTGCCAAACAGGTCGATCTCCCAGCTGGCATCCAGCCCGCCGGTCACGCTGGTCTGTGCCGAGCCTAGGGTGTTGCTGCGCGTGGCCGATGCCGCGCCGCTGACCACCGGCTGGCCGGATGCCCGTGCCGTGGTGGCGCTGGCGCGGGCCGAGGCGATGTTGGCCGTGGCTTTTTGCAGCGACGGGTTGCTGGCCTCGGATGCTTGCAGCAGGGCGGTAAGTGCGGGGTCGTTGAAGCGCTGCCACCAGGCCAGCAGCTGGCCCGTGTCGCCCGCATGCGGCAGTGCCGCTTGCCACTGGCTGGGCACGGCAAGTTGCGGGGCGGCGGGGGGCTGGTAGCTGGGGCCGACGGCGGCGCAGGCCGACAGCAGGGTGCAGAGCAATAGCGGCAGTGTGGTGCGGTGGGGAAGCAAGGGCGGTGACGGCATGGAGGGTGGGTGTGGCTAGGCGTAAAACCGCTATGTAAAGTCCAAGAATACGTTACCAACAATAAGCATTTGTATCTGCCATATTGCGTAATAAATAGGCTGCTGACGCAGGTGGAGTCTGCGCAAGCAGCTACTTTTTTTATAGTGTTTAAAAGCGGTAGTTGGCAAATACGCCGAAGCTGTTTTGTGACTTCTCTTCGGTGACCGGGCTGTCGGCGGCATCGCCACGCAGGCTGCTGGCGGTGAAGCGCGCACCCAGGCCCCATTGCTGGGTCAGCTGGTAGTTCGCCCCCAGGTTAAAGCTGACCGTATTCAGGCCTGCCTTGGCCGTATAGCGGGCCAGGCCGGAACGGGCGCTTTGGGCGGCATCCACCCCAAAGAAGGTCTGCGTGTACTTGCCGTCTGCCCAGGTCAGGCCGGGGCCTGCGGTGAGCATCAGCTTGGGCATGGGGCTGTAGCGGGCTTCGAAGTCCACGGAGACGCGGGTGCCCTGGTTTTTGCCGCCGATATCGGTCAGCACATTGCCGCCCACCTTCCACCAGGCATCGCTGTAGCTGGCAAACACGGTGCCCAGGGCGGTTGCGTCAATGTCGCCCAGGCCCGCCAGGCGGGGCGAGTCCGATTCCTTGCGCGGCTTGTCTAGGTTGCCACCCAGGCCCACGCCCAAGCGCCAGTGGGCGTCTTGCACCAGGTACGCGCCGATACCGGCTGGAACACCCGCGCCGGGTACACCGCCGATGAAGTAGCGGCCGTAGTTGGCACCCAAGATGGGCAGGACCGAGGTTTTACTATCGCCGCTGCCAGGGTATTTGGGCTGGCTGATGAGCCCTAAACCGGCCGAGAACTTCCAGCTATCGGATAGGTTGGGCGCGTCCTGGGCCAAGGCGCTGTTGCCGGTGGCGGCCCAGACGGTGGAGGCAAGCAAAAGACCGGCGTAGCCGCGAAACAAAGGGGTGCACATGGCTTGTCTTTCAATGGTTGGTAGAGGAAAAGGGGTGGTTGGTTTCCAGCTGGAACAAGCTGCCTTTGGGGACATCACCCAGGCGTAGCTGCCAGCCGTGGGCGACGGCAATCTCCTGGCAAATCGACAGGCCCAGGCCCGCGCCTTGCGGCACGGCCGCGCCCAGGTGGGGGCCGCGCCAGAAGCGTTCGAACAGGTGGGGCCGGTGTTCGGCGGCGATGCCGGGGCCTTCGTCGCGCACGTTCAGACCAGATTCGTCCAACGACAGGGTCACGACACCACCAGGGGCCGAGTGCTGGATGGCGTTTTCCAGCAGATTTTTCAGCAGCGTAAACAGCGCGCCCTTGTCGCCCTGCCAGTGCACGGCTTGCTCGGGCAGGCCCAGGTCCAGCTGCACCATGCTGCGGTCGGCCAGGCGTGATAGAAAAGCCAGCACCGCCACCGCCACATCGGTGGCATTGATCGTTTCAAACTTGTAGTTGGCGGCCTCGCTGGCTTCGGCCAGGTGCAGCAACTGGTGCACCTGGCGGGCCATCACGTCAATGTCCATCAGCAGGGTCTCGCGGTCGGCCGTGCCCTCCAGCTCGATCTGGCCGCGCATCAGGGCCAGCGGGGTTTTTAGTTCGTGGGCGGCGGCCCCCAGAAATTGCTGCTGCACCTGAAAGCCTTTTTCCAGCCGCTCCAGCGCCTGGTTGAAGGCCTGGATCAACGGCACCAGCTCCGTCGGCACACGGTCGATGGGCAAGCGGGCCGACAGGTTGCGGGTGTCGATGTGCGCTGCCGCCTCGGAGGTGTCGCGCAGCGGGCGCAGCAGGCTTTTTAGCGCCAGCAGCATCAGCCCGATCAGCACCGGTATCGACACCAGCAGCGCCAGTACCAGGCTGCCGCGCACCGGGTTGCGGGCCGTCAGTTGGGCCAGTGCAATGATGCGTTCGCTGGCGACGGCTTCCAGGTAGTAGGGCGGGCTGGCTGGCAGGTCTTCCAGTCGCACCGTGGCCAGTTGCACCGCCGCACCATTGACCTGTAAATCGACGGAGCCCACCTTGGGCGTGCGCTGAAAGTCGACCGGCAGCAACTGCTCGCCTGGGTGCACGCGCAGCGCCGTCCGGCCCTGTGCGTCCACCACCCGGAACTCGATGTCACGCGGAAACGCGTCGTAGAACCATTGCAGCTCCGCGGGCTGCGGAATGCGGCTGGGGAGGCCGTCGGCGTTCCGCTCCACACGGTCGGCGACCTTGGAGGCGACGTCTTGCAGCATGCGGTGGCGCGCGGTCCAGTCGTCCTGCCAGGCAAATAGGAAGATGAAGACGCTGCTGAGCACCGCGACCACGATCAACACGCCCACGGCATAGGCCGCCAGCAAGCGCCCGCGCAGGCTGTGCAACCAGCTATGCCTCGGCCAGCGCATAGCCGTGCCCACGGGTATTGCCGATGCGGACCACTGAACCAATCGCCAACAGCTTGCGGCGCAGCCGGTGCAGGGCCACGTCCAGCGCATTGGGCGTGACGGCTTCGCTCAGGCCCCAAGCGGCCAGCTCTAGCGCGGTGCGGCGCACGGTTTGGCCACCGGCACGGACCAGCACCAGCATGATTTGCATCTCGGCCGGTGCCAGTGTGATGACCTCGTGACCGCACACCAGCATGCCGCCGTCGGGCCGCACCGCGATGTCGGCAAAGCTGTCGATGGCGTTCAGCCGTTGCGCTGGGCGGCGCGTCAGGGCGCGCACCCGGGCCACCAGTTCCTCCATTGCGAAAGGCTTGGTCAGGTAGTCGTCGGCACCCGACTCCAGGCCGTCCACGCGGTCGTGCAGCGCATCGCGGGCGGTCAGCACCAGGCAGGGCGTGGACAGGCGGGCCTGCCGCAGGCGGCGTACCAGGTCGATGCCGTCGCCGTCGGGCAAGCCACGGTCTATGACCGCTGCCTCGTAGTCGCCATCGCGCAGCGCCGCCCAGGCAGTGTCGATACGGCCAAAGGTATCCACCGGAATGCCTACCTCGGCCAGCGCCTTACCCACCATCTGGGCCAGGCGTTCATGGTCTTCGACAAGTGCGATGCGGCCCATGGTGTCAGGCTACCCGGTGGGGCAGAAAAGAAGGGAGGTGTTTTAGACGCTGCATGGGCACCATTGTGCGGAAGCCTGTCTTACTGCCAACTTTCTGCTGCCAAGATTCTGGCGGCGGCCGGGCCACCATGGCCCGACTGAAAATGGAAGTATTTTAGGGCCCCAGCGCATATAAGGCCTGCACAAAAAGCTATTGAATAAATAGCAGATGTGGCCGCTTCTCTAATCGATCAATTGCCCACCATCGTGGAAGGGATACGGCCCGGCAAAGCGACCGCTGGTTACTAGGTGGCTGACCAGTTGGCCGCTGTCGCTCAGTGCATGCAACGCGAAGCCGGGCGGCTCCAGGGTCCAGGCCGAGGCCGCGTCGGGTGCCAGATCCAGGCACACCTGGTGCGCGGGCGAGGGCACGGTCATGGCGATGCTGCCGCCAAAACGCACCTGGATGCTGCGGTGCAGGTGGCCGCAAATGATGCGCTCCACATTCGGGTGCTGGGCCACCAGTGCTTCCAGCTCGGCCGCGCCTTGCAGCAGGCCGATCTGGTCCATGTGGCCGATCAGTGTGGCGAACGGCGGGTGGTGCATGGCGATGACCACCGGGCGGTTGCGGTGTTGGTCCAGCGTATCGGCCAGCCACTGCAGGCGTTCGGCGCACAGGCTGCCATGGCTGGAGCCGGGCACGACCGTGTCGAGAGCCACCAGCTGCAAGTCTCCAACCGCCACGCTGAATTGCATATAGCCGCTGTCGCCGAGATAGGCATGGCGGGGGAAGCTGGCGCGCAGCTGCGTGCGGTCGTCGTGGTTGCCGGGCATCAGATACACCGGCATGCTCAGGCGGGCCAGCAGGCCGTGCAGATGGGCGTATTCGGCGGCACGGCCAAAGTCGGTCAGGTCGCCGGTGATGACCACCGCATCCGGCTGCTGGGGCAGGCGCAGGATGGTGTCTACCGCCTGTTGCAGAAAGGGCGCGGTGTCCAGCCGACCATAGGCCAGGCGGCCGGGTTCGCGGATGTGCAGGTCGGAGAGTTGCAGCAGCAGTGTGGTCATGTGTTTTCCTCGCATGACATCAGGCGCTCGGGGGCGATGCGGATGCCCACGGTGTCACCCACCTGGGCCGGGTGGTCGCGTAGCACTTCGGCCTGCAGCAGCGCCTGGTCGGCCAGCGCCAGCGTGAGCTGCACCCTGTCGCCGAGGAAGCTGCGGCGCTGCACCACGGCCTGGCCGGCGCCAGCCTGCACCGGGCCGATCTCAATGTCTTCCGGGCGCACCAGCAGCGTGCTTTGGCCCGCCCGGGCCGGTGGGCATTCCAGCAGCAGACCACCGAGCGGTAGCAGATTGCGCATCAGCGCCGGGGTGTCGCGGCGCAAAGTATTCACCCGGCCCAGAAATGCCGCCACAAACGGGTGCCCAGGCCGGCGGTACAGCGTCTCGCCATCGCCCACCTGCACGATGCGGCCGGCCTGCATCACGGCCAGGCGGTCGGCAATGGCCAGCGCTTCTTGCTGGTCGTGGGTGACGTGGATGGCGGTGATGTGCAGGCGGCGCAGCAGCTCGGCCAGCTCGTCGCGCAGCGACTCTTTCAGCTTGGCGTCGAGTGCGGTCAGCGGCTCGTCCAGCAGCAGCACGCGCGGGCGCACCGCCACGGCGCGGGCCAGGGCCACGCGCTGGCGCTGGCCGCCGGACAGCTCGGCCGGGCGCTTGTGCTCCAGGCCATGCAGACGTACCAAGTCCACCAGCTCGCCGACCACGCGGCGCTCCTCGGCCTTGGGCGTGCCGCGTATGCGCAGGCCGTAGCCGATATTGGCGGCCACCGACATCTGCGGAAACAGCGCGTAGTGCTGGAACACCATGCCGATGCCGCGCCGTTCAATCGGCAGCGCGGTCACGTCCTCGCCGCCAAACAGAATGCGGCTGCCCGCGTCTGGCGTTTCCAGCCCGGCGATCAGGCGCAGCAAGGTAGTTTTGCCGCAGCCGGACGGGCCCAGCAGCGCCAGCACTTCGCCGGGCTCGATCGCCAGTGTGGTCGGCTGCAGGCCGCGTGTGCCGTCGGCATAGGTTTTGGCGCAGTCAATCACATCGACGCGCGTGCGTTCAAGTTCCATGGTTTTTCTCTATTAAATGTCCCAGCCACTGCAGGCCCCAGAGCACGGGCAGGATGACCAGTAAAAAGACCAGCGTGTAGGCCGAGCCGATCTCGATGCGCATCGATGCATAGCTGTCGGCCAGGCCCACCGGCAGGGTGCGCGTCAGCGGGGTGTGCAGCATCCAGGTCAGGTTGAATTCGCCGACCGACAGGGTGAACACCATCAGGCTGCCAGCCACGATGGCGGGCAGCACGGCGGGCACCAGCACGCCCATGAAGCGCTGGGCAAAACTGGCACCCAGCGAGCGGGCGGCTTCCTCCAGCGCCAGCAGCTCGTGGCGGCGGAAAGCCGCGCCCACGGTGCGCACCATGAAGGGCAGGGTGAACACCAGGTGCCCGACCAGGATGAAGGCAAAGCTCTGGCGAAACTCGCGCAGCTGGCCGTAGGCCAATATCAGCGCCAGCGCGGTGGCCAAGCCGGGTACGGCCACCGGCAGGGTCAGCAGTTCTTCAAACAGCCGAGCCCAGCGCGAGCGGCTGCGTGCCAGCGCATAAGCGCAGGGCACACCCATCAGCAGGCAGCCCAGCACGCTCAGCAAGGCCAACAGCAGCGATGCGGCGACCGTGCCGCCATAGGTGTCCAGCACCTCGCTGATCCAGCGCAGCGTCAGCCCGCTGGCCAGCCCGGTGCTGTAGTTGTTGACCAGCCCGGCAAGTACCGACAAGGCGATGGGCGCGACCATGAAGACGCTGACCAGCCCGGTCAGCACCAGCAGCAGGGTGGGGAGTTGTTTGGCGTTTTTCATTCAAGCTCCTGCGGCCGCTGGCCCGGCTGCATGCCGCGCCAGGAACAGGCTCAGCCAGGTGATCAGGCCCAGCGTGATCGACAGGCTGGCGGCCAGCGCGAAGTTGGCGTAGTTGGTGAATTCGTTGTACAGCGTGATCGGCAGCACTTCAAACTTGCTGGCCAGCGTGAAGGCCGTGCCAAAAGCGCCCATGGCTGTTGCAAAAACGATAGCACCACACGCAAGCGTTGTCTGCGCCAGCTCAGGAATCCATACATCTCTGGCAACCCGCCAGCGGGACGCGCCCAGGGAGCGCGCGGCTTCTTCCAGCTGTAAATCCATAGCGCTGGCCGCAGCCGTGTAGCTGGCAATGGCGCGCGGCAGCGAGAAGTACAGATAACCCAGGAACAGCCCGGTCAGCCCATAGGCAAAAGTGGTGCGGCCCAGGCCCAGCCACTCGGTCAGGTCGGCCACCAGGCCCTGGCGGCCACCCAGCAAAATGATGAAGAAACCAATGATCACGCCGGGGAAGGACAGCGGCAGGGTCAGCAGCGACAGCAGCAGCGGCTTGCCAGCAAAGCGCTGGCGTGCCAGCGTGATGCCGACCAGGCCGCCGAGCAGCAGCGTGGCCAGCGTCACCACCAGCGCCAGGCCCAGCGTGTTCAGCAGGCTGTGCAGGTAGCGGCCGTCGGTCAGCACGGCGAAGTAGGTGGCCCAGCCTTTTTCCGCCGGCAGCGCGAACAGGCGCACCACCGGCAGCAGCCAAAAGGCGGCGAAGAAGGCCACGGCCGGCGCCGCGCAGGCGCCCAGCAGGCGGGATGGGGAAGACATGCGAAGCGCCTCTGTGCAGACTTACTGCACGTCTTTCAGGTAGCGGTCCGAGAAGCCCTTTTGCACGGCGGCCATCTTGGCGTAGTCCACGGTTTTGGCGCGGGCGTATTCGCTGGCGGGCAGGAAGCGGGCCTGGATTTCTTTAGGCATCGCATTCGCGCGCACCGGGCGCAAATAGGCATTCGCCCAGATGGCCTGGCCTTCGTCGGACAGCACAAAGTCCAGCACCTTGTGGGCGTTGTCGGCATGCGGCGCGTTGGCCACCTGGCTCATCACGTAGGGGACGACCAGCGTGCCTTCAGCGGGGATGACGAACTGCACATTTGCCTTGTCTTTGTACTTGGCGCGGTAGGCGTTGAAGTCGTAGTCCAGCAGGATGGCGATCTCACCCGACAGCACGCGGGCATAGGCGGTTTGCTTGGGCACGATGGGTTCGTTCTTTTGCAGCGCCTTGAAGTAGTCGATGCCGGGGCCGAAGTTGTCCAGCGTGCCGCCGCGCGCCTGGTTCATCGCCACCGCACCCACATAGCCGACAAAGGCCGAGGCCGGGTCCAGGTAGCCGATCAGGCCTTTGTACTCGGGCTTGAGCAGGTCGGCCCACGACTGCGGCACGGGCTTGCCCTTGAGCGCATCGACATTCACCATGAAGCCCATGGTGCCGGAATGGATGGTGAACCAGTGGCCTTGCGGGTCTTTCAAACCGTCAGGAATATCGGCCCAGCCAGCCGGTTTGTAGGCGCTGATGACGCCTTCTTTTTGCGCCTGGATGGCGAAGGTCACGCCCAGGTAGGTCACGTCGGCCACCGGGCTGGCTTTCTCGGCCACCAGTTGCGCCAGGGATTGGCCGGAGTTCTTGTTGTCCGGCGGCACGGTCACGCCGGTCTTGGCCTTGATGGCCTTCATTTGGCTGGCCCAGTCGGCCCATTCGGGCGGGCAGTTGTAGCAGATGGCGTTTTGCGCCATGGCGCTGGCACCGGCCAGGCCGATGGCCAAGAGGGCGGCGCGCGCCAGGATTTGGAAAGGTTTACGCATAAAAACTCCGTTGAAGAAAGAAAGGGTGGGAGGGACGTAGCTTCTTGTTATGACTGCAGCACCGGGGCACAGGACTCCCCGGTGCGAAAACCATGGGCTAGCAGCACGCTGGCGCTGGGGTCTACCGACCGGCCGTCTGCCAGGGCATGCACCAGCAACTCCACGCTGCGGCGACCGATATCGGTGTTGGGCTGGGTGATGGTGCTGAGCATGGGCGTGAGGTCTTCGCCCAGCGCAATGCCGTCAAAGCCGGTAATGCTGATGTCTTGCGGCACGCGCAGGCCGGCCAGGTGCGCGGCGCGGATGCTGCGTATCGCCAGCAAGTCGTTAGAGCACACCAGCGCCGTGGTGTGGGGGCTGGCCTGCAGCCGGGCGCGGATGTCTTGCATGGCGGTTTCGACAAACGGTACCTCAAGCCACTGCGTGCCATCCAGCCCCAGCGCGGCCATGCCTGCCGTAAAGCCCCGGTGCCGCTGCTGCGCGCGATCCGACGCCGCCAACTGGCCGCTGATGAGGGTGATGTGCTGGTGCCCCAGCGCGGCCAGCCGTGCCACCACCTCGTGCACGGCCTGTTCGTTGTTTACCGACACGCAGGGGTGGGCCGGGTGCCGGTTATAGGCCAGCACATAGGGCAACTCTGCCGCGCGCAGCCGGGCCAGCGCGGTGGAGGTGGCCGGGTTGGACACCACCAGCACCATGCCGTCTACATTGCCCGCCAGCAGCTGCTGAACGGCCCGTTCTTCTGCTTCCAGCTGGTAGTTGGTGGTGATGGGCAGCATGGCGTAGCCCGCAGCGCTGGCGGCCTTGGCAATGCCGTCCAGGCATTCGGCAAACACCGGGTTCAGCAGGGTAGGCAGCACCACGCCAATCACCCGGCTGCGCTGGGTGCGCAGGCTGCGCGCGCTAGCGTTCGGCAGGTAGCCCAGCAGCTTGCTGGCGTGCAGCACCCGGGCGCGCGTCTCGGCATTCACCTTGTCCGGCAGGTTGAATACCCGCGACACGGTGGCCATAGACACACCGGCTTGCGTCGCTACTTCTCGGATGCTCATGGAATGAAATGGGTCTGTGTGAAAACGATTTCATTAGATGGGCTGTACGTGACGAAGTGATGACAAGCGGGCAGATGCTGGCGTAAAAAAGCCCGCTGAAGCGGGCTGTGCCAAGGCAGGGGTAGGGCCTGGCAGCTTGCCAGGCTCAGAGCATCGAACGGAACGCAGGGCGCGCGGGTGGGTTGACGATAAAAACCTCCAACCAGCACCGGTGCCCAGGCCGGGGCAAGGGATCAGGCGTCGCGGAACTTCATGAAGTCCTGGCCCCAGGCATTGACGTCGTACTCTTGCACCCGCTGCTGCAAGGTCGCCATACGAAATGCGCTTTCTTGGGGCTCCAGATTCAACGCGGTCAATATTCCCTGAATCAGGCTGTTCTCGTCATAGGGATTGGTCAGTACTGCGCCCTTCAGTTCGACCGCTGCGCCAGCAAACTCCGACAGCACCAAGCTACCCAGTGTGTTGGAGGCAGCTTTGGCGGACACGTATTCCTTGCAGACCAGGTTCAGGCCGTCGCGCAAGGGCGTGATCCAGGCGATGTCGGCCGCGACGTAGAACGCCACCAGTTCCTCAAACGGCATGGAGCGGTAGAAGTAGCGAACGGGTGTCCAGCCCAGGCGCGAAAATCGACCATTGATGCGGCCCACCACCTGGTCCACTTTTTCACGCGTAGCTTCGTAGATCTCCATGCCGGGAGCGGCAGGCGTCACGATATTCAGCATGATGACCTTCTCGTGCCATTCTGGATGTTTTTCCAAAAACTTTTCGTAGGCCAGCATTTTCTCAATAGGGCCCTTGACATAATCCAGACGCTCCACCGAGAAAATAATTTTCCGGCCGTTGGCTTCCTGCAAGAGATTGTCTACCAGTTTCTGGGTAGATGGTTCTTCGTAAATTCGCTTAATCTTGGAATTATCGATGCCCACCGGATGGGCACCCACGCCCACCACGCCATAAGAGGTCTGTATTTTGCGTGTCATTTCTTCGACACCCAACGCACAGCCGTAGGTCAGGTAGGTTGGGGCGCACAGTTCTTTTTCCAAAATTTGGGCGGATACATTGGAGCGCACAACATCGACAAAATTCTCTACATAGCGAGGAATATGGAAACCCACATAATCGCATTTCAATAGGCTGGCAATAATTTGCCCTTTCCATGGCAGTATGTTGAAGATATCTGCGCCGGGGAATGCCGTGTGGTGGAAAAAAGCAATCTTCAAGTCGGGACGTAAATCGCGCAGATACGCAGGGGTCATCCATAGGTTGTAGTCGTGAATCCAAATGGTGGCACCAAAAGCGGCTACGGTTGCCGTGCGTTCTGCAAACAAGCGATTAATTTCACAAAAATGCAGCCAATGCTCTTCAATGAAAGTGGCTCTTTCTGGGAACGAGAAAATAATTGGCCAGAAGGCCTCTTTGGAGAATTGCTTATAGAAAATATTGACGTCATGCGGGGTGAGCGCCACGCGAGAAGCCATCAGATGGGGGTATTTCTCGGGGTCTACTGGCACGTCAACTTCAAAACCCTTGGGGTTTCGGCTGTCGCGCTGCGACCAGGCCACCCAGGCGCCCTTCTTGCCTTCGGCAAAGAAGCCCAGCAGAGTCGGTAGGATGCCGTTCGGGCTTTTGGGCGATTGGCGCACGTACGCATCGCCTTCTTTCACCTCATCAAACGGCTGCCGGTGGTAAACAATCACCAGATCCGCGTCGCCGTACAGAGCCTCCTGGCTTTCGCCTAAGCCACCTAATGCATGGCTGAACCCATGGTGGTGCATGGCTTCCAAAATACCGTTAGGACCTACTTTTTCCGCCAAATAAATCTTCGGTGGCGTAGCGGTTTTATTGATGGCCTCGACTGCCTGTTTTAATCTTGGCTCTGCGTTGTGCACAGCTACACCGCGGTAGCCCGTGCGCATGAGCGATAAGTCATTCAAGGTGTCGCCTGCGACCAGTACATTTTCTTGGGGCAATCCTTCCGAGGCCAGCAGCGAAATCAAAGTGCTGCCCTTGGAAACACCCAAGGGTAAGAAATCCAGGTATTTACCGGCAGAGGTTAATACGGCCAATCCGAGATCATTGGCAATTTCTTCCAATTCGCTCACTATCTCGGGATCTTCGTAGAAGAAAGAGCAGCGCCGCTCTTGGGGCACTTCTTGAAGCTGCAGGCCTTTAATGCCCATAACGCTATTAACTATTTTTTCCCGCCCAGGCCATTTTTCGGCAATTTCATTTTGTATGGGCATGACCGGGGTATAAGAGTCCCCTTGTTTCTTTAATATCGTCGCACCCACGTCCGCAATAATGTAGTCTGGTTTCGGCAGTGAGGGGTCATCCAGCAACGGCATAATACTTTCATGGCCACGACCGGTGGTATAGATGAGTATTATTTGTTTTTGATTGTCTTTGATGAACTTGTAAAGATCGGTAGATTCGTTGTGCGTTTCTGGAAACAGGAATGTTCCGTCAATATCAGTGGCTAAAATTAATTTATTGTCTGAATGCATCGCTTGTCCTTTTGTATGGGTGTTAAAAAAGGAGCGCTATGTTCAATGCCTTGTGCAGTACGTTGGGAGGCATGCAAAAACGTAAAAACGGCTCCGGCGAATAACGGGCAACTTCTGCGCTGTATGCCGTCATTTAAGCCATCAGTGTGCCGCTTTGAGTGCACTTGATTGGGACTTACCCTGCCATTATAAAATAGTTACATTTTTTAATATGAAATTAACATTTTCTACAAAAATAGGCATTTGTAGCACTTAAATGGGCCATCTATATTGAGATGATTGGCAAGTATTTACAGTAATGAATTTAAACAAAAATAGCTGCTAACGCAGATGCAGCCTGCGGTAGCAGCTATTATTTAAGTAGCGTGGTGGGCTAATTGGCGCGTTTTATTTCCCGCGCCGCACCCGCAGCAGCTCGTCCAGGATCAGGCTGATGGCCCCGATGGTGATGGCGGCATCGGCCAGGTTGAACGCGGCGAAGTGCATGCCGCGCCAGTGGAAGTCTAAAAAATCCACCACGTAGCTGTGCAGCAGCCGGTCCACCACGTTGCCAATCGCACCGCCCAAAATGCATGCCATGGCA
>NZ_JBDTEM010000493.1:0-3831 GCF_039922535.1 Rhodoferax sp.
GGCAGGCCCACCCGGCGGGTGATGACGTTGCCGGGTTCGACAAAGGCCACGTATTCGCTGTGCGGGTCGGCCATGGCGGCGTGGCCCATGCGGACGAATTCGTCGATATAGAACTGGTAGTTGGTGAACAACACAAAGTTCTGGAAATGCTCGGGCCCGGTACCGGTGTAATGCCGCAGGCGGTGCAGCGAATAGTCCATCCGTGGCGCGGTAAACAGCGCCAGCGGCTGCGGGTCGCCGGGGCGCGGCTCGTAGGTGCCGTTGGCAATGCCATCGTCCATGGCGGCCAAGTCGGGCAGGTCGAACACGTCGCGCATCAGCATGCGGCGACTGGCATCCATCTGGCCTTCCACGTGGTCGTGTTCGGCAAACGAGAAGTGCACCGGGATAGGCAGGGCGCTGGTGCCAATTTCCAGCTCGACCTGGTGGTTTTGCAGCAACAACCGGAACTGTTCCAGCAGATAGCCGCTGAACAGGTCGGGCCGGGTCAGCGTGGTTTCAAACCGGCCGGGTCCGGCCACAAAGCCATAGCTCAGGTGCGCGCCCTCCAACTCGACGGCGCGGGCTACCGTCTCGGTGTGCAGACGCACAAACGGATAGCAAGCGCGCACATGGCCGGGCAAAGTCTCGCCGGCCACACAGCGCTGCATGGCGGCACGCAGATGGTCGATTTGCTGGTCGTAAATCAGGCGGACCTGCGCCAGAGCGGCAACCGGATCGGTAAAACGGGTGGGGGCAATGAAGGCGGGTAGGTAGGGCATACGCCTATTGTGCAGTGCAATAGATGCCGTTGACCAGCCCAGTGCCGCGTGTGCAAAAGCTTAGGGTGCCACAGGTTCCCGCATGGTCACAAATTCTTCCGCTGCCGTGGGGTGGATGCCGATGGTGCTGTCAAACACCGCCTTGGTCGCGCCCGCCTTCATGGCCACGGCAAAACCTTGCACCACCTCGCCTGCGTCGGCACCCACCATGTGCAGGCCGACCACGCGGTCGGTCGCATCGTCTACCACCAGCTTCATCAGCGTGCGCTCGGTGCTGCCGCTCAGCGTGTGGCGCAGCGCCTTGAACTCGCTACGGAAGATGCTGACCTGGCCAAACTGCGCGCGCGCATCCGCTTCCGACAGGCCCACGGTGCCGATATTGGGGTGGGTGAACACCGCGGTGGGGATGAGCGCGTAGTCCATCTGCCGCGCAGTCTTGCCAGTTTTGGGGCCGAGCAAATGGTCTACCAGTACCATGGCCTCACCCAGCGCCACGGGGGTGAGCTGGATACGCGCGGTCACGTCGCCCAACGCGTAGATGCTGGGCACCGAGGTCTGGTAGTGGGCATTGACCTCGATGGCCCCGTCTTGGCCCTGCGCCACGCCCGCCGCCTCCAGGCCCAGGCCCTGCACATTGGGCACGCGGCCAATTGCGTACAGCACCTGGTCTACCGTCAGGGTCTCGCCGCCGACCAGGCGCACCTCCAGCCCGGCGGGGGTGTGCAGGATGCTGGCCACGTCGGACTCCAGCCGCAGATCGACCCCGGCCTTGCGCACCTCCTGGGCCAAAAAGTTACGGACGTCGTCGTCAAAGCCGCGCAGTACCTGCGTGCCGCGGTAGACCTGGGTGACCTGAGAACCCAGGCCGTTGAAGATGGAGGCAAATTCACAGGCGATATAGCCACCGCCCACCACCAGCAGACGCTGCGGAAAAGGCTCCAGGTCAAACATCGCGTCCGACACCACGGCGTGTTCAGCACCGGGGATGCCCGGCACGGTAGGCGTACCACCGGTGGCCAGCAGGATGTTCTCGGCGGTGAATGTCTGCTCGCCGACCTGCACCGTGTGCGCATCCACCAGCGTGGCCCAGCCCGGAATGATGTGTACGCCTGCGCCCACCAGCAGTTGGCGGTAGATGCCGTTGAGCCGGGTGATCTCGGTGGCGCGGTTGGCTTTGAGCGTGGCCCAGTCAAACGTAGGGTGCGCCACCTGCCAGCCAAAGCCTGCCGCCTCTTCAAACGCCTCGGCATAGCCCGCGGCGTAGCTGTAGAGCTTTTTGGGAATGCAGCCCACATTCACACAGGTACCGCCCAAAGCCCCCACCTCGGCCAGCGCCACCCGGGCACCGCGCTGGGCTGCCATGCGGGCCGCCCGCACGCCACCACTGCCGCCACCCACCACAAAAAGATCCAACTGGAACGAAGACATAGAGGTTTCCTTTACGGGGGCAGAGATATTCAGCCCTCTAATATGCTATTAAATAGATAGCTCCTGGCGCATACGGTAACTGCGCCATCCCCCTTTTTGGGGACGCAGCGCCAAAGACCCCACCAGAAACCGCAATAATGGCTGGTATCTACCCTAACCCGAAGGTTTTTCGTGAAATTTGCCCTGACCACTGCCGCGTTCTGCCTGCTTGCCGCCACCACGGCCGCTTCCTCTTGGGCCCAAACCAACGACGCAGCCGCGGCCGCCAAAGAACCCGGTGCCACCGTGACCCCCAGCGGACTGGTGTACCGCTCCCTGAAAGACGGCACCGGTGCCAGCCCCAGCGCCACCGATAAGGTCAAAGTCCACTACCGGGGCACCTTCCTCGACGGCAAGGAATTCGACAGCTCGTACAAGCGCAACGAACCCATCGAATTCCCGCTGAACGGCGTGATCAAGTGCTGGACCGAAGGCGTGCAGAAAATGAAAGTCGGCGGCAAAGCCAAACTCACCTGCCCCCCCACCATTGCCTACGGCGAACGCGGCGCAGGCGGCGTGATTCCGGCCAATGCCACGCTGCAGTTCGAGGTGGAATTGCTGGGTATCAACGGCAAATAACCTCTTTACCCGTACTTCTGGACTTCCCATGGCACCCACCCGACCCAGCCCATCCCAGTTTGGCGCATCCAACTTCTCCACCTCGCAAGCGGGGGGGCTGTCTAACTTTGGCAGCCAGGGCAGCTCTGCGGCGCACGACCACATCGCCTTCATTGGCGGGGGCAACATGGCCAGCGCCATCATCGGCGGGCTGGTCAAAAAAGGCGTGCCGGCCAACCACATTGTGGTGATCGAGCCCTGGGCAGAAGCCCGCGCCAAGCTGCTGGCCGACTTTGCGATTACCGCCCATGACATGCCCGGCCCGGCGCTGGACCAGGCGCGCACCGTGGTCTGGGCCGTCAAGCCGCAGATGTTCAAAGATGCCGCCCTGCAAACCCGCTTCCACACCAAGAATGCGCTGCACCTGAGCGTGGCCGCGGGTATCCGCAGCGACAGCATCGCCCACTGGCTGGGCACCGAGCGCGTGGTACGCGCCATGCCCAACACCCCGGCGCTGATCGGCAAGGGCATGACCGCCTTGTTCGCCCGGCCCGCCGTGTCCGACCCCGACCGCAAACTGGTCGAAAAAGTGCTGTCCGCCACCGGCGAAACCCTGTGGGTCGGCGAAGAAGTGCAGCTAGATACCGTGACGGCCTTGTCCGGGTCTGGCCCGGCCTACGTGTTTTTGTTCATCGAAGCCATGACCCAGGCCGGTGCCGACATGGGCCTGAGCCGCGACCAGGCGCACAAGCTGGCCGTCGGCACCTTCGTCGGTGCCTCCGCCCTGGCCCGCCAGTCGAAAGAGCCGCCGGAAATCCTGCGCCAGCGCGTCACCTCCAAAGGCGGCACCACCCACGCAGCGATTACTTCGATGGAGCAGGACGGCATCAAGAACATCATCATGCGGGCGGTGCACGCGGCGAAGCACCGGGCGCGGGAACTGGGCGACGAGTTCGGGGATTAGCTATTGAACACCCCCAGTCTGCAGCGCTGCGCGTCTTTCGCCACCCCCCTTGCAGGGGGCAACACCTGCAGCCTGGCGGAG
>NZ_JBDTEM010000494.1:0-1855 GCF_039922535.1 Rhodoferax sp.
GCCGACGGGCCAGGTCATGGGCACGCAGGGCATGCCGAGTTCGCGTTCGATCTCGTCCAGGATGTCCAGCGGCTCGCGCACTTCGCGGTCCATCTTGTTGACGAAGGTGATGATGGGTGTGTCGCGCTGGCGGCACACTTCGATCAGGCGGCGGGTCTGCGCTTCCACACCGTTGGCCGCGTCAATCACCATTAGCGCCGAGTCCACAGCGGTCAGCACGCGGTAGGTGTCTTCGCTGAAATCTTTGTGGCCGGGGGTGTCCAGCAGGTTGATCACGTGGTCGCGGTACAGCATCTGCATCACGCTGGATGCGACGGAAATACCGCGCTGCTTTTCAATTTCCATCCAGTCGCTGGTGGCGTGGCGGGTGGCCTTGCGCGCCTTCACCGAGCCTGCGATCTGGATCGCACCCGAGAACAGCAGCAGCTTTTCGGTCAGCGTGGTTTTACCCGCATCCGGGTGGGAGATGATCGCAAACGTGCGGCGGCGGCGGGTTTCGGAGGCGTAAGACAAGGTGGTTTCCAGAGCAAAACGGGGCGCTGCCGGGTGGGCAGGCAACCCGCGATTTTAACCAGGGCGGCCAAAAATCAGTCGTACGGCTGCCGTGGACTACCTGCGCAGCGCCGAACTGGGCCAGATGCCCCTGTCGAAACGGGTGGCAAGCTGGCACGCTGTTTGCATCTCTTCTTGGATACAAGATGGGATGTTTTAAAATGGTGCAAGCCAAAACGTACGACAGTGGTACCGCCGCCGCCTGGATATCGCGCTGTGATTCTCCCATCGCGGGTGCGCCAGACGGCCCCTTGGCTGGTTTGCGCTTCGCGGTCAAAGACAACATCGACGTGCACGGCCTGCCCACCACGGCGGCCTGCCCGGCCTTTGCCTATGAGCCGGGAGCCCATGCCAGCGTGGTGCACAAGCTGTTGCAAGCCGGTGCATCCCTGCTGGGCAAAACCAATCTGGACCAGTTTGCCTGCGGCCTGAACGGCACGCGCTCGCCGTATGGCGCTGTGCCCAATGCGCTCAACGCCGCCTACGTGTCGGGCGGCTCCAGCGCGGGGTCGGCCTATGTGGTGGCCACCGGACAGGTGGATTTCTCACTGGGCACCGACACCGCCGGGTCGGGCCGCGTTCCCGCCGGGCTGAACAATATCGTCGGCATCAAGCCGTCCAAGGGCCTGGTCAGCACCCGGGGACTGGTGCCTGCCGCGCAAAGCGTGGACTGCGTGTCTATCTTCGCCCGCACCGTGGGCACCGCCGCCCAGGTGCTGCAGGCGGCTATGGGCTATGACCCGCTGGACCCGTTTTCGCGCCCGCTGACGCTGGCCAGCAGCCCCTTGCCCGCGCAGTTTCGCTTTGGCGTACCGGACACCCTGGCCTTTTTTGGCGACGCGGCAGCCGAAGCAGCGTTCCAGCAGGCGATCCAAAAGCTCTGCGCCTTGGGCGGCACGCCCGTCACCATTGCCTACGCTCCGCTGGCGGGCGCTGCTGCTCTGCTGTACGACAGCGCATTGGTGGCCGAGCGCTATGCGGCCGTGCGCGGCTTTTTTGATGCGCACGAGGCCGAGGTGGTCGAGCCGGTGCGCAGCATTTTGGCCAGCGGGCGGGCCTACAGCGCCGCCGATCTGGTCGATGCCCAGGTGCGTTTGCGCGCCTATGGCCAGCAGGCCGCGGTCATGTGGGACAGCATCGACATCTTGCTGGTGCCCACTGCGCCCACCCACTACACGATTGCGCAGATGCAGGCGGACCCGGTGGTGCTGAACCGTAACCTGGGCGCGTACACGAATTTCGTCAACCTGCTGGACTACGCCGCCATCTCGGTGCCTAGCAGCCTGCGGTCCGACGGTCTGCC
>NZ_JBDTEM010000495.1:0-19329 GCF_039922535.1 Rhodoferax sp.
TGGACATTGCGCTACCTGGCCCCCGCCATGCCTTGCGCGCCCAATTCGATACGCTGTGCGCCAGTGCCGGCGTGAGTCCCAAGCTGCGGGCCGAGGTAGACGACATGGCCATGCTGCGTTTGATTGCCCGCGACAGTGGTTGGCTCACCGTGCTGCCCGAGGTGGTGGTGCAGGATGAACTGCAGGCCGGAATTCTCGTCGCCGTGGGCCACTCCACGGCGCTGCAGGAGCGCTTCTACGCCATCACCACACCGCACCGGCATCGCATCGAATTGCTGGAGCAATTGCTGGTCGGTACGCCCCAAACCTAATCGCTCATCGCGGTAGCAACGCTGGTGATGCAGGCTTTAGCGGCGCTATTAAATGCGTAGCTGCTAGCGCAGTATTAATATACGCCAGCAGCCTTTTTTATATACAAAAAGTCACACATTCCACCTGTGGCAAACTCTCGCCCCTTGCCCTATTGAGTTCCCGTTCATGCAGAAAATCATCCGCCAGCTCGCCCTCGAAATCAAAGCCCGAGAAGAACAGATCCGCGCCGCCGTAGAGCTGCTCGACGGCGGGGCCACCGTGCCGTTTATTGCCCGCTACCGCAAGGAAGTGACCGGTGGGTTGGACGACATCCAGCTGCGCGAGCTCGAAACCCGCCTCGGCTACCTGCGCGAACTGGAAGACCGGCGCGAATCGATTGTGAAAAGCATCGAAGAGCAGGGCAAGATGACCGACGCACTGCGTGCCGCCTTGTTGACCGCCAGCACCAAGCAGGAGCTGGAAGACCTGTACCTGCCGTTCAAGACCAAGCGCCGCACCAAGGGCCAGATCGCCCGTGAAAACGGTGTTGAGCCGCTGGCCGACCAGCTGTTTGCGAACCCTGCGCTGGTACCTGCCGACGAGGCACAGTCATTCGTCAAGGCCGAAAAGGGCGAAAACGGCGACGACTTCACCACTGTGCAGGCCGTGCTGGACGGCGTGCGTGACATCCTCAGCGAACGCTGGGCCGAAGATGCGGGCCTGATCCAGAACCTGCGTGGCTGGCTGTGGAATGAAGGCCTGCTGCGCAGCAAGCTGGCCGCCGGCAAAGACGAGAACAACCCCGACATCGCCAAGTTCCGCGATTACTTTGACTACGACGAGCCGATTGGCCGCGTGCCGTCGCACCGTGCGCTGGCGGTTTTCCGGGGCCGTGGGCTGGAGATGCTGGACGCGAAACTGGTACTGCCGGTGGAACCCGAGCCTGGCAAGCCTTCGCTGGCCGAAGGCCGCATCGCCATCCACCTGGGCTGGAGCCACCAGAGCCGCCCGGCCGATGACCTGATCCGCAAGTGCGTTGCCTGGACCTGGCGCGTCAAGCTCAGCCTGTCCACCGAGCGCGACCTGTTCGCCAAGCTGCGCGAAGACGCTGAAAAAGTGGCGATCAAGGTGTTTGCCGACAATCTGCGCGATCTGCTGCTGGCCGCACCGGCCGGTCCGCGCGTGGTGCTGGGGCTGGACCCTGGCATCCGCACCGGCGTGAAGGTGGCCGTGGTGGACACCACCGGCAAACTGGTGGAAACCGCCACCGTCTTTCCGCACGAGCCGCGCAAGGACTGGGAAGGTTCGCTGCACACCCTGGCTAAGCTGTGCATCAAGCACGGCGTGAACCTGATCGCCATCGGCAACGGCACGGCCAGCCGCGAAACCGACAAGCTGGCGGCTGATTTGATGAAGCTGCTGGAGAAACACGTGGATCCGAACGCGCCAGCCAAGACCGCGATGCAGCGCGTAGTGGTCAGCGAGGCGGGTGCGTCGGTGTATTCGGCCAGCGAATTTGCTTCGCAAGAAATGCCCGATGTGGACGTGAGCCTGCGCGGCGCCGCCAGCATCGCCCGGCGCCTGCAAGACCCGCTGGCCGAGCTGGTGAAGATCGACCCCAAATCCATCGGCGTAGGTCAGTACCAGCACGACGTGAGCCAGAACGACCTGGCGCGCAGCCTGGACGCCGTGGTGGAAGACTGCGTGAACTCGGTGGGTGTGGACCTGAACACCGCCAGCGTACCGCTGCTGACGCGGGTGTCGGGCCTGTCGGCCACGGTGGCGAAGGCGGTGGTGCGCTGGCGCGAAGCCAACGGCGCATTCAAAAATCGCAAACAGTTGATGGAGGTGAGCGGCCTGGGCGCCAAGACTTTCGAGCAGAGCGCGGGCTTTTTGCGCATCCGCGGCGGCGACAACCCGCTGGACATGACCGGCGTGCATCCCGAAACCTATCCGCTGGTGCAAGACATCATCAAAGTGACGGCCAAACCGGTGACCGAGCTGATGGGCCGCGCCGACATGCTCAAAACCCTGCGGCCCGAGCTGTTTGCGAATGAAAAATTTGGCGTGATCACCGTCAAGGACATCATTGCAGAGCTGGAAAAGCCCGGCCGTGACCCGCGCCCGGACTTCAAGGTGGCCCGCTTTAACGACGGCGTAGAAGACATCAAGGATTTGGTCGAAGGCATGGTCTTGGAGGGTACGGTGAGCAACGTGGCCGCTTTCGGCGCGTTTGTGGACCTGGGCGTGCACCAAGACGGCCTGGTGCATGTGAGCCAGCTCAGCCACAAGTTCACCACCGATGCCCGCGAAGTGGTCAAGACCGGCGACATCGTCAAAGTGCGCGTGGTAGAGGTGGATGTGGCGCGCAAGCGCATTGCGCTCAGCATGAAGCTGGGCGAAGCCACGGCCCGCCGCGATGCGCCCCGTGACAACCGCTTTGAAGGCGCAGCGCGCGGCCAACAGCAGCCCCGGCGCAACGATGGCCCACCGGCCCAGTCCGCCATGGCCTCGGCCTTCGCCAAATTGCAAGGCGGAAGGTAGCCCGTACACCTGCGTTCGACTGCCTGAGAGGGGCCGGGCGGAGGGTTATTTGCCTTACCATGCACCATCCCCCCACGCCAGGAATCCGCCCCATGGAGTTAAACGAACTGCTTGCTTCCGAAGCGGCGCTGCCCAGCATCCCGAAAGCGGTGGCGCTGCTGCTCAGCGAGCTGGCGCGGCCCGAGCCCGATTTGCGCAAGCTGGGCCAGTTGATCGGCACCGACCCGGCCTTGACCACCCGGCTGCTGACGCTGGCCAACTCGGCCATGTTCCAGCTATCGCGCAAGGTCAGCAGCATCCCTGAAGCGCTGGCGATTCTGGGTATTGACCACCTGCGCAGCCTGGCCCAGGCTGCGGCACTGGGCCTGAGCTTTCGCACCGTGCCGGGGGTCAATTTGCAGCATTTCTGGCGCTACAGCCTGAATGTGGCCAAGCTGGCACGGGCCCTGGCGGGCACGGTGCGGCAAAACCCGGCCACGGCATTCACGGCCGGGCTGGTGCATGCCGTGGGCGAGCTGGTCATGCACATGGGCATGCCGGTGGATATGGCGGCGCTCAACCAACAACTATCGCCCTTGGACCTGCGCCGTGCCCGCATGGAAATCCGCCGCCTGGGTTTTTGCTACGCCGATGTGGGGGCGGGTTTTGCCCGCAAATGGCAGTTTCCCGACCGCATCGTGGATGCCCTGCAGTGCCAGGTTGCGCCGTTTGACGACGGCGTGTACGAACCGCTGGCTGGCGTGGTCCATCTGGCCGCCTGGCGGGCCCGCGCCAAAGAGGTGGAGCTGGATGAAAACGGCTTGGCCGTCAGCTACCCCGGCGAGGTGGGGCTGGCGCTGGGGCTGGATATCGACATGGTGCTGCAGCAAGACCCGTTGGACTGGTCGGCCAAAACCGACCTGGGGGCCTTTGTCTAATTTGCTATTATAAATATAGCTGTCTGCGCTTGTTTCGTATGTTCTAGAGGCCTAAAAGGCTTTTTATTGCAGGAGCCCCTGGTTGCTTACGTCAGGGTGCCAAATTGCGACGTACGGTCTTGCGGGCCTTGCTCCTGGATTTGCAGCGACAGGTCGTACAGCTTGGATTTGCCTGCGATGTAGCGGTCCAGACGCCATTCTTTCAGGATATCTAGCGCCAGATCAAAGCGGTCCAGGTCCAGCGCGTACAGTTTTTCCAGCGGAAACGGCTCGGTCGACTCCAGCGTCAAGACCAGTTGGGCCAGGGTGCGGGCAGCTTCACTTCCAGGGTGTTTGGCGATGTATTTTTGGGCTTCTTTGATGGCGTTCATGAGGCAGTCCTTTGGGTGGCAGGGGAAACCCCTTATTGGACCCGACGCAGTGCCGCATACCGTGACCGTTTGATTTCAGAAATGTGACAGCACGGCAAAGGCATGGCAGGCGCTGCCCAACACGACAAAGCCGTGCCACACCGCGTGTGCATACTGCCAGCGCCCGTCCAGCGCAAAAAACACCACCCCCGCCGTGTAGGCTACGCCCCCGGCCACCAGCCACGCCAGCCCCTGCGCCGACAAATGCCCCACCAGCGGCACAGCGGCCACCAGTACCAGCCAGCCCATCGCCACGTAAAGCCCAGTGGACAGCCAGGGATGCGACAAACGGCCCAGCAGCTTCAGGGCCGTGCCCGCAATGGCCAGCAGCCATACCATCGCAAACAGCGTCCAACCCCACAGACCCGACACCGCACTCAGCGCAAACGGCGTGTAGCTGCCCGCGATAAAGAAATAAATCGCCCCGTAGTCCACCTGCAGCCAGAGCTGTTTGGTCCGCCCGACAGGCAGCGCGTGGTACAGCGTAGACGACAGGTACAGCAGCAACATGGTCGCCGCAAACACGGCGGTGCCCAGCAGATGCGGCCCCGCTGCCAGCAGCAAAAACGGCAGGCCCACCAGCGCCGCCGCCAGTGCAATGCCGTGGCTTAGGGTGTTGGCGATTTCTTCGCCCCGGCTTTGTGGGCGCTCCTGGATGGGCATGGTCTTGGCTATTTCGATAAAGCGCGTAGTAGAAAAGATTTTGGTGGCAAAACCGTGACATGGGGCCGTTACGATGGCGCCCCATGCATTCCAAATCCCACGCCCCACTCACCCCTGCCATGGCCGGTGTCTTGCAGCGCATGGCCCGCGCGCGCCGCACACCCATGCATCTGCTCACGCCCCAGCAAGCCCGTGATGCCTATGAAATCGGTGCGGCCATGCTGGAAGTGCCCAAGGCCCCCCTGGCGCGGGTGGACAACTTCACGATTCTGGCCCGCGACGGCTTTGCGCTGCCCGCCCGGCGGTATGCGCCATCCTTTGAGGCCTTGCCCACCTTGCTCTACCTACACGGCGGCGGCTTCATGATCGGCAGCATCAATACCCACGACATCCTGTGCCGCGAACTCAGCCGCTTGAGCGGCTGCGCCGTGGTGGCGCTGGGCTACCGTATGTCGCCTGAGCACCGCTTTCCCACTGCGGTGGAAGATGCCTGGGACGCGTTGGCCTGGCTGGCGGCGCAGCCCGAGTCCAAGGGGGTCGCAGTGGGCGGTGACAGTGCTGGCGGCACGTTGGCTACCGTCTGCGCCATCCTGGCGCGCGATACCCAGTTGCCGCTGGCCCTGCAAATGCTGTTCTACCCCGGCTGTGCGGCCCATGCCGATACGCCGTCGCACATGCGCTTTGGCAGCGGTTATTTGCTAGACCAGGCGCAAATCCAGTTCTACTTCAGCAGCTACCTACCGCAGGCCGCCGACTACACCGACTGGCGCTTCGCCCCGCTGGAGGCCCCCGACGTGGACGGCGTGGCCCCCGCCTGGTTCGGCCTGGCCGAATGCGACCCGCTGGTGGACGAGGGCGTGCTGTACGCCGACAAGCTGCGGCTGGCCGGTGTGCCGGTCGATCTGGAAATTTACCGCGGCGTGACCCACGAATTCATCAAAATGGGCCGCGCTATCCCTGAAGCCAAGCAGGCCCATCTCGCCGCCGCACAGGCGCTCCGCAACGCATTTAATTTATGAACATTTTGACTGCCGGTCCTACGGCTTCTAGGCAACGAAGGTTCACTGCAAGGGACTGTGCAGACCCGCACCGTCCGTCACGCAAAACCGCCGGGAGGGGTCAGAGCCCAAATGCGGGTTTTGACGGCTCTGCCACCGCATTGATGGAGTGCGCAATTGGGATCTGACCCCACCCGGCTCACCGTAGGCTCCTGGGCCGACCTGGGCCCCGCCGCATCGCAAGTACGGACTGCCGTGTTCGTACTCGAGCAAAACATTCCCGCCGAACTGGAATGGGACGTGGCCGACCACACCGCCGTGCATGCCGTCATCTACAACCCGGCTGGCGAACCCGTGGCCACCGGACGGCTGCTGGTGCACGCGCCGGGTGTGGGGCGCATCGGGCGCATGGCGGTGTTATCCAGCCTGCGCGGCAGCGGCCTGGGCCAGCAAGTGCTAGAGGCCTTGGTGCAAGCGGCGCGGGCGCGGGGCGACAAAGAGGTATGCCTGCATGCCCAAACCAGCGCGCAGGGGTTTTACGAGCGGCTGGGATTCAGCCCACGCGGCGATGTGTACGCGGAAGTGGGCATTCCGCACATCGAGATGGCTTTAAATATCAGCTAACAACTCGTAGGGCAGGGGCAGCAGTGTCAAAACAGCTCCGTTTACTGTCAGGGTCCCATCCTGCATCGCCGCAATCTGCAGCGACACAATCGCGTCCCAGCCGCCGTCGGGGGCCGCAGCAGCCTGCACCACCACACCGCAGGGTTGCTCGACATCGGCGGAATGGAAGACCTCTTGCCCGGCGACCAACTCCACCTCGGCATGCACGATGGCCGCACGCCGCTTCAGCGTGCCGCGAAACTGGCTTCGGGCCACGATCTCCTGGCCGGGGTAGCAGCCTTTTTTGAAGTTCACGCCGCCCACCGACTCGTAGTTCAGCATCTGCGGCACCAGGGCTTCAAATATCGGCGTGGACACGGTGGCGATGCCGCTGCGCACGTCCGTCCACTGCCATAAATCGTTGCTCAGCGCCGGGCCTGCGGGCGCGGGACTACCGGCAGAGGCAATCACCATCGCGCGCGACTGTCCGTCGGCGGGGTAGAGGGCGATGGTGGTGGTGTCGTTAACCGTGGCGGTGGTCCAGGCGGGCTGGGCTGGGCCGCCAACCACGCCGTACAGCGCAAAGTCGGCCGTTGCGTCCGTCAGCTTGGCCTGGGCTCGCATCACGAACATGCTCAGTCGCTTGAGCGTGGCGGCCAGCAGGTCGCGGTGGCAGACCAGCAAGATTTCGGTCGGGCTCCGTTTGAAACCAATAAAGCTGGCCTGCATGCGGCCTTTGGCGTTGCAAAACGCGGCCAGACGGGCTTCGGCCTGGCCCAGCAGGGCGAAGTCTTGCGTCAGCTGGCCGTGCAGAAATTTGGCGGCATCGGCACCTTCGGCGCGAATGATGCCCAGGTGGGTGAGGGGGGCAGTGCCCGTCAAAGAATAGGTCATGGCCTGAATTATCATCGCCGCTTGTTATCTATGAGGCTTGTAAGGCTGTGCGTCGTCTGATCTTGGTTTTGCTGTTGGTAGCGGGTGTGGGCGGCGGCGCGGCATGGTGGTGGTTACACCAGCCGCTGGCCCTGGCCGCGCCGTCGCTGGATTTGTCGATCGAGCCTGGCACCGGCGCGCGCGGCGTGGCACAGGCGGCAGTGGATGCGGGGGTGCAAACCTCGCCAGCGCTGCTGTATGCCTGGTTTCGTGCCTCGGGCAACGCCCGCCAGATCAAGGCCGGCAGCTATGAAATTACCAGCGGTACCACGCCCCTGAGTCTGCTGGAAAAGCTGGTACGCGGCGATGAGGCGCTGCGTGCGGTGACGCTGGTAGAGGGCTGGAACTTCACCCAAGTGCGCGCTGCGCTATCCAAAGCAGAGCAGCTTAGGCCCGACAGCAAAGCGCTGGGCAATGATTCCATCATGGCCGCGCTGGGCCGCCCCGGTGTGCACCCCGAGGGCCGCTTTTTCCCCGACACCTATACCTATTCCAAGGGCAGCAGCGACTTTGCGGTACTCAAGCGTGCCATGCACGCCATGGACAAAAAGCTGGCGGCCGCTTGGGCGCTGCGCCAGCCCACCACCCAGGTGAAAACCCCCGAAGAGGCCCTGACCCTGGCCAGCATCATTGAAAAAGAAACCGGCCAGTCGGGCGACCGCAGCCTGGTGGCGGGCGTGTTCAACAACCGGCTGCGCATCGGCATGCCGCTGCAAACCGACCCCACCGTCATCTACGGCCTGGGGGCCGACTTCGATGGCAACCTGCGCAAGCGCGACCTGCAAGCCGACACGCCTTACAACACCTACCTGCGCCGGGGCCTGCCGCCCACGCCGATTGCCATGCCCGGTACCCAGTCGCTGCTGGCAGCAGTGCAGCCCGCCGCCACCACCGCCCTGTACTTTGTGGCGCGCGGTGACGGCACCAGCCAGTTCAGCAGCAACCTGGACGAACACAACACCGCCGTGAACAAATTTCAGCGCAAAAAATGAACTACCCCGGCATCTTTATCAGCTTTGAAGGCATAGACGGTGCGGGCAAGTCCAGCCATATTGCCGCCGTGGCCGCGGCCTTCCAGGCGCAGGGCCGGGTGGTCACACTCACCCGCGAACCCGGCGGCACGCCGCTGGCCGAGAAACTTCGGGCCATGGTGCTCAACGACCCCATGGACCCGCTGACCGAGGCCTTGCTGGTCTTCGCCGCCCGGCGCGACCACCTGCAGAACGTGATCGAACCTGCGCTGGCGCGCGGCGAGGTGCTGGTCTGCGACCGCTTCACCGATGCCACCTTTGCCTACCAGGGCGGTGGCCGGGGCTTCGATTTGGGGGTGCTATCACATTTAGAGCTGTATGTGCAGGCGGTACCTGCGCTAGGTGCCAATTTTGTTCGCAACCCAGATATAACGCTGTGGTTCGACCTACCGCCTGCAGTGGCCGCCGAGCGCTTGGCCGGGGCCCGCTTGCCCGACCGGTTTGAGTCCCAACCCGCCGCCTTTTTTGCCCGCGTGGCCGACGGCTATGCCCAGCGCGCCGCCCAGGCTCCGGCCCGGTTTGCGCGCATCGCCGCCGATGTAGAACGCGACGCGGTGTGGCAGCAGATCCACGCCGTGCTGGTGCAGCGCGGCTGGCTGGGCAGCGTATGAGCAATCCCGTCTTGCCCCCCTGGGTGGCGCAGCAGCGCGACAGCCTGCTGGCCCAGCGCGGCCACGCCTGGCTGCTGCAAGGCCCCAGCGGCCTGGGCCAGTACAGCCTGGCGATGGAGCTGGTGCGTGCTTGGCTATGCGATGCACCTACCTCGCAGGGTGCCTGCGGCCAATGCGCCAGTTGCCACGCCATTGACGTGCACGGCCATGCCGACCTGTGCCTGCTGATGCCCGAGGCCATGATGGTCGAGCTGGGCTGGCCGCTGAGCGAAAAGGCCCAGAGCGATATCGACGACAAAAAGCGCAAGGCCAGCAAAGAGATTCGTGTGGATGCCATGCGCGATGCGGTCGAGTTTTCGCAACGCACCAGTGGCCGGGGCCGGGGCAAGGCGGTGCTGGTGTACCCAGCCGAGCGCATGAACCACATTACGGCCAACGCCCTGCTCAAAACCCTTGAAGAGCCGCCGGGTGACGTGAAGTTTGTGTTGGCTACCGGAGCCGCCCACCAGCTGCTGCCCACCATCCGCAGCCGCTGCATGGGCCACAACATGGTCTGGCCCGAACAGGACGTCGCTACTGCCTGGCTGCAGGCGCAGGGCGTGCCCGATGCCGATGCCCCGGTGCTGCTGGCCGCCGCGGGTAGCCGCCCGGAAGATGCCCTGCAATGGGCCCGCGCCGGGCGCACTGCGCAAAGCTGGTCGGCCATTCCCCGCGCCGTAGGGCAGGGGGTGTTGACCGTGTTTGCCGACTGGGCACCGGCCCAGGTGGTGGATGCGCTGCAAAAGCTCTGCCACGATCTGCTGCTGGTCCGCGTGGGTGCCGCGCCCCGTTTTTTTGCGGCCAGTGATTTGTCCAAACCTCCACCGCTGGCCGCGCTGACCCAGTGGTCCAAAGACCTGAACGCTACCGCCCGGGTGGTGGAGCATCCGTTTAATGCGGGGCTGCTGCTGGAATCGCTGGTGGGTCGGGCCCAAAACGTCCTAAACTCGCGGCCATGAGCAGCAACCATTCCTCACCCCGCCCCAGCGTCATCCAACTGGCCATCAAGGAAAAAGGTGCGTTGCACGCGGCCTACATTCCGATGTTCACCGAAGGCGGCCTGTTCATTGCCACCGCCCGTGACTACCAGTTGGGCGACGATGTGTATGTGCTGTTGTCCCTGCCAGACGATCCACAGCGCTACCCCATCGCCGGGCGAGTCGCCTGGGTCACACCCGCCCGCGCGGCGGGCAACCGTACCCAGGGTGTGGGCATCCAGTTTCCGAAAGAGGAAAAAGCCCGTGTGCTGAAGTTGAAGATTGAAGAAATCTTGGGCGCGCACCTCGCTTCAGACCGGCCTACCCAAACGATTTAGTTTTTCTCCGCGCTCCAGCGCGCCGCTATGTTTACCGATTCCCACTGCCATCTCAGCATGCCCAATTTGGTCGTGCAACTCCCCGCCATCCGCACCGCGATGGCCGAAGCCCAGGTCACCCGCGCGCTGTGCATCTGCACCACGCTGGAAGAATTTGCCGAGGTGCATGCCCTGGCCACCGGCTATGACAACTTCTGGGCCACCGTGGGCGTGCACCCCGACAACGACGACGTGCAAGAACCCACGCTAGAGGATTTGCTGCAGCGCTCGGCCTTGCCCCGCGTGGTCGCCATTGGTGAAACCGGGCTGGACTACTACCGCCTGGGCGAGCGCACCGTGGCCGACATGGAATGGCAGCGGATGCGCTTTCGCACCCATATCCGCGCCGCCCGCCAGGTGGCCAAGCCGCTGGTGATCCACACCCGCAGCGCCTCGGATGACACCATCGCCATCCTGCAGGAGGAGGGCGAGGACGGTTCCCCAGGCAGCGCCGGGGGCGTGTTCCACTGCTTCACCGAGACCCAGGCCGTGGCCCGCGCCGCGCTGGACCTGGGTTTTTACATTTCCTTCTCGGGCATTTTGACCTTCAAGACTGCCCAAGACATCCGCGACGTGGCCGCCTTTGTGCCCATGGACCGCCTGCTGATCGAGACCGATAGCCCATACCTCGCGCCCATGCCGTTCCGTGGCAAGACCAATACGCCTGCCTATGTGCCCTACGTGGCCCAGCAGGTGGCGGCCATCAAAAATATCTCGGTAGAAGAGGTGGCGCACACCACCAGCGCCAATTTTGACCGCCTGTTCAGCGGAGTTTTATCGTGATAAAGAACTTTAAAAAGGCCATCTACCTTTTTGTTTTAATAGGATTTAGTGCCGCGCAGGCTGGCTCGTTTGACGATTTTTTCACTGCCATCCAGCGTGACAACGGCGGCGAGATCCAGTCGCTGCTGCAGCGCGGTTTTGACGGCAATACCACCGATGCCCAGGGCCGCTCCGGCCTGTACCTGGCGCTGAAAGGCGAAAACTTCAAAGCCACCAATGCCTTGCTGGCCTGGCCGGGCATCAAGACCGAGACCCGCACCGCCCAGGACGAGAGTCCGCTGATGATCGCCGCGCTGGAGGGGCAACTGGACATCTGCACCCAACTCATCGCCAAGAACGCAGATGTCAACAAGACCGGCTGGACCCCGCTGCACTACGCTGCCAGCCGGGGCCATCTGGACGTGATCCGGCTGCTGCTGGACAACTACGCCTTCATTGACGCAGCGTCTCCCAATGGCACGACCCCCCTGATGATGGCCGCGCAGTACGGCAGCGATGATGCCGTCAAGCTGCTGCTGGACGAAGGCGCTGACCCGCTGCTGAAAAACCAGAAAAACCTCACCGCCATCGACTTTGCCCAAAAAGCCGATCGGCCAGCCACGGTGGAACTGGTGTCCAACGCCGTGCGCGCCCGCAAGCCCAAGGGGACTTGGTAGTTACATTGCCAGCGCGATAGCCGCCATCAGCACCATGCCCACATCTTCGATGATGGTCACGGTGGACATGGGCAGCTGGAACACCGTGCCCAGGCAGGCACAGCGGATGCTGCGCTTGTCCAGCACCGCACCAATCACGCCGATGGCCGAGAAACCCATCACCACCAGCGTCACCGCGTTGGTCAGCAACGGCTGCACGTTGGCCAGATACGCCACGCCCAGCGCCAGCTCCACAAACGGGTAGATGCTGCCCCAGGGCCGCCAGCGCCGCGCCAACAGGTCGTAGCCCGCGTAGGCATCGGCAAACGCGGGCACGTCCAGCAGCTTGAAGAACGAAAACACCAAAAAGAACCCTGCCATGAAGTAGCGCATGGTTTCCATGCCGCTGGCCCGCGCGCCCTGCACCAGCAGGCTAGCGCCCAGGATGTAGGCCAGTATCAGCAGCAGCGGGCGGTAGGTAGCGAACCAACCGGGAGCCATATCGGGTGGTGGCTGCACCACGGCGGGTGCTAGCACGCTGTAGTGGCTGCCAGCCAGCGCGGCTTGCAGGGTCGCTACATCGGCAGGGCCTGGCACGGTGGCCTGGGGTGGTTTCAGTTGCACTTGCACGCCAGGGACGACGGCTTCCAGTTTGGCTTGCACGCGTTTGACGCAGCCGCCGCAGGTCATGCCGGTGATTTCAAAGGTAGTCATAGTGTGTTTAATCTGAGTGTGTATCGGTTTTCAGCTTGGCATGGCGCAGGCGCAGTGCGTTGGTGATGACGGAGGCCGAGCTCAGGCTCATGGCCAAGGCCGCCACCATCGGCGACAGCAGCCAGCCGGTCCAGGGAAACAGCACGCCTGCGGCCAGTGGCACGCCCAGCGCGTTGTAGACAAAGGCAAAACCCAGGTTCTGCCGCATATTGGCCATGGTGGCATCAGACAAGGCCCGCGCCGTGGCGATGCCGCGTAAATCGCCTTTGACCAAGGTCACCTGGGCGCTGTGCATCGCCACATCGGTGCCGGTGCCCATGGCGATGCCCACGTCGGCCTGGGCTAGCGCCGGGGCATCGTTGATGCCGTCGCCCGCCATGGCCACTTTGAGGCCTTCTTTTTGCAGCCGCACGACCAGGGCCAGCTTGTCGGCGGGCTGGACTTCGCCATACACCTCGGTAATGCCGAGCTGCTGGGCCACTGCCTGCGCGGTGCCCACGCCGTCGCCGCTGGCCATCACGATGCGGATGCCCGCTGCGGTGAGGGCGGCCAGGGCTTCGGCCGTGCTGGCCTTAATGGGGTCGGCCACGGCCAACAGTCCGGCCAACTGGCCATCCACCGCCAGGTAGATGACGCTAGCACCTTGGGTGCGCAAAGCCTCGGCCTGCTTTTCCAGCCCAGTCACCGGTACGCCCATTTGTTGCATCAGCGTGGTGTTGCCCAGCGCCAGATTGCGCCCTTCCACTTTGCCTTGTACGCCGATACCGCTGCCCGAGGTAAACCCTTCGACCGGTGATAAGCTGAGGTTTTGTGCGCGGGCCGCACGGACGATGGCATCTGCCAGCGGGTGCTCGCTGCCCTGGTCCAGACTGGCGGCAAGCCGCAACACGCCGTCGGTATCAAAGCCCGCCAGGGCCAGGGCGCTATGGAACACCGGTTTGCCTTCGGTCAGCGTACCGGTTTTATCCACGATCAAGCAGTCAATCTTGCGAAAATTTTCAATGGCAGCGGCATCGCGGAACAGCACGCCCTGGGTGGCACCGCGCCCGGTGGCCACCATGATGGACATGGGGGTGGCCAGGCCCAGCGCGCAGGGGCAGGCAATGATGAGCACGGCCACCGCGTTGATCAGGCCGTAGCTCCAGCTGGGCGCGGGGCCAAAGATGCCCCAGGCGAACAGGGTCAACACAGCGATAGAGACGACGGTGAACACAAAGTAGCTTGCCACCGTATCGGCCATGCGCTGCATCGGCGCTTTGGAGCGCTGGGCTTGCACCACCATCTGCACGATTTGCGCGAGCATGGTGCCCGAGCCCACCCGCTCGGCCTGCATGGTGAGCGCGCCCGTGGTGTTGAGGGTGGCCCCAATCAGCTTATCGCCGCTGCGCTTGGTCACGGGCATGGGTTCGCCGGTGAGCATGGACTCGTCCACCGCACTGCTGCCGTCCAGGACCAAACCATCCACCGGCACTTTTTCACCTGGGCGCACGCGCAGGCGGTCGCCGATGTGCACATGGGTGAGCGGGATGTCGGCTTCACTGCCGTCGTCGGCGATACGGCGGGCGGTTTTGGGCGCCAGGCCCAGCAGCGATTTGATGGCAGCCGAAGTCTGCGAGCGGGCCTTCAGCTCCAGTAACTGGCCCAGTAACGTGAGCGAGATGATCGTCGCCGCCGCCTCAAAGTACACCGCCACCCGGCCCATGGACATGAACGATGCCGGAAACACCTGCGGAGCCAGCGTGGCCACCAGGCTGTAGACAAAGGCTGCGCCCGTACCCAGGCTGATCAGCGTCCACATATTCGGGCTGCGGTTGCGCAGCGACTGCCAGCCGCGCGCAAAAAAAGGCGCACCCGCCCACAGCACCACCGGCAGGCTCAGTCCCAGCTCGATCCAGCTTTGCACCTGCATGTCAAACCATTGCAGGCGGTGCCCCAGCATGGCGAGCAGCATCACCGCCACGCTGAGCGGCAGGGTCCACAAGAAGCGGCGCCGGAAATCCACCAGTTCGGGGTTTTCGGTCTCGTCCAGGCTGGGCATTTCGGGCTCTAGCGCCATGCCGCAGTGGGGGCAGCTGCCTGGGTGGTCTTGTCGCACCTCGGGGTGCATGGGGCAGGTGTAGATGGCCCCGGCTACCTGGACTTGCGGGCCGGCTTCAGGCGGGGCCAGGTACTTCTGCGGGTCAGCAGCAAACTTGGTTTTGCAACCTGCGCTACAGAAATAATAGCCAATACCCAAATAGGTATGGGCGTGGGCAGACTGTTCGGTCACAGTCATGCCACAGACTGGGTCTTTCATGGAGGCTCCTTTGCAAACTCTGTGGGTGGAGCATAAACTCCGTAGTCAACCCCAGAGTCAAGTTTTTTTTACAAAGGTTTTTATGGATTCGGTCGCTAATGCCTCCCTGACCATCGGCAAGCTGGCCAAAGCCGCCAGGGTCGGGGTGGAAACCATCCGCTACTACCAGCAGCGCGGCCTGCTGCCGGTGCCAGAGTCCCGCGGGGCTTACCGCTACTACCCGACGGCGCTGGGCCAGCGCATCCGCTTTATCAAGCGCGCGCAGGAACTGGGTTTTTCGCTGGACGAAGTTGCCGAACTACTGTCTCTGGAAGACGGCCTGGACCGCCAGGCCATCCGCCAGATTGCGGGCCAGCGGCTGGAGGAAATTCGCACCCGGCTGGCCGACCTGCAGCGCATGCAACAGGCGCTATCGCATTTGATTGAGGCCTGCACGCACACCGACCACGAGCTGCCGTGCCCGATCATCGCGACGCTGGCGGCAGACTCTCATTAAATTGAGGGTTGGCGTGCGGTGATTCGCAGCGCCTCCTCTACCTTGATGGCAAGGTCAAAAAACTTAAAGAAAATAGCTTCCAGCGCAGGTGGATCCTGCGCTGGAAGCTATGGTTTTGATAGCTTTTGACTCAATGCCCGCTGTGTGAGCCCGCGCCGGGTTTGCGCACCTGCAGGGCACCCGTAGGTAGCTTTTCGGCAGGACGTGCAGGTTCTGCCAAGCTGCCCGTCCATTCAAACGCCTGTGTGCCCGCTGGCTGTGCATAAGCACCGGGGTCACTGTAGTCGCCCGGCTTCTGGTCTTTGCGCACTTTGAGGGTGGTGAACATGCCCCCCATCTCCATCGGGCCGTAGGGGCCGGTGCCGGTCGCCATGGGCAGGGTCTGTTCGGGGATGGGCATCTGCATCGCGCCCATGTCGGCCATGCCGCGCTCGCCCATCTGCATGTAGCCGGGCACGAGTTTCTGGATTTTTTGCACCAGGCCCCGGTGGTCCACGCCCACCATGTTGGGCACGCTGTGGCCCATGGGATTCATGGTGTGGTGGCTTTTGTGGCAATGCAGGGCCCAGTCGCCGGGCTCATTGGCCAGAAACTCGATCTGCCGCATCTGGCCGACCGCGATGTCAGTGGTCACCTCGGGCCAGCGGGCGCTGGACGGAACCGCACCACCATCGGTACCGGTAACCCTAAATTCATGGCCGTGCAGGTGGATGGGGTGGTTGGTCATCGTCAGGTTGCCCACGCGGATGCGCACCTGGTCGCCCTGGCGCACGTTCAGGGTGTCGATACCGGGGAAGGCGCGGCTGTTCCAGGTCCACAGGTTCTGGTCCAGCATGGTGTTGGGACGGGGAGTGGTGCTGCCGGGGGCGATGTCATAGGCGTTCAGCAGAAAGCAGAAGTCGCGCTGGACTTCGGCGATGGCCGACGTTGGGGCTTTGGGGTGGGTCACCCAAAAGCCCATCATGCCCATCGCCATTTGCAGCATTTCGTCCGCGTGCGGGTGGTACATGAAGGTGCCGGGACGGCGCGCCTCAAATTCGTAGACAAAGGTTTTGCCTACCGGAATCTGTGGCTGCGTCAGCCCGCCCACACCGTCCATGCCGTTGGGCAGGCGCTGGCCGTGCCAGTGGACGGTGGTGTGCTCTGGCAGGCGGTTGGTGACGAAGATGCGCACGCGGTCTCCTTCCACTACTTCGATGGTGGGGCCGGGCGACTGGCCGTTGTAGCCCCACAGCGTGGCCTGCATGCCAGGGGCGATTTCGCGCACCACGGGTTCGGCCACCAGGTGGAATTCTTTCACGCCCGCGTTCATGCGCCAGGGGCAGGTCCAGCCGTTGAGGGTGACCACCGGGTTGTACGGGCGGCCATTGGGCGGGACCAGCGGCGGTGCGGTGGCGGGCGTGGTGGCGATGACGGGTTCGGGCAGGGCGGCCAGAGCGACTTTGCTAACGCTGGCAGCGGCCACGGCCGAAAAGGCGGCTCCGCCGAAGAAGGTTCTGCGGTCCATATTATTTCCTTTGGAGTGTGAGCGTTTGGGCCGTTTGCAAGTCCGCATCGGCCAGCCAGAAGTCGCGCTGGGCTTCGATGGCGCTGTTCACGCTGAGAGACTGCTGGCGGGTCTCGGCCAGGAGTTCCCACACGCTGGCCAGCATGCCGTTGTAGCGCAGCACTAGTTCCTCCACGAGGAGTTTGCGCAGCGGCACGATGTCATCGCGGTAGTGCACGGCCAGGTCGAACGCCGTGCGGTAGGCGAAGTAGGCCTCGCGTGTTTCGGAGCGGGACTGGGCTGGCAGCACCCGCAGGTCGGCGGCGCGGGGCAGGTCGGGCAGGTGGTCGGGCAGTGCAAAGTCGGATGCGGCCCCGTCCATGCCCATCTGGCGGATGAGTTGTTCGCGGGTGCTGAAGGCGGTGTTGTTTGCGCGGGCGAGTTGGGCTGTGGCATCGGCCAACATGAGTTGCTCGCGGGCCTGTTCCAAACTGCTCCAGTTGCCCACTTGCGCCATGCGCCGAGCCAGTTCGGCCCCGGCCTCCGCCGCATCTTTTGCGTCGCGCACAAACAGTGCAGCTTGCTGGGCGGCAACGGCGTGGATCCAGGCTTTGCGGGTGTCCGCCGCTGACTGGCTGGGATGGTTCTGGCGGGCTATTGCCACAGCGTCCTCGATGGCCAAGACTGGAAGGTGGATGTTGGTGGATGGCACCCTGTTGGCGTGGGGCATTTCTGCCTCCAAAGCTTTCTGGGCGACATCGGCATTGGCGCGCCTCCAGTCCAGCGACTGGCTTTCCATCCCAGTGGGGGTGTCGGCAAACACCGAGCGGTAGGGTCCGGCGGGACTTTGTGCCCACGCAGCTACACACACCAGCACACTGGCGCTGAATAATAAATTTCTCAAAATGATCTCCTGAACGAAACACGCTGCGTCCGTAACGCTGCCGGTTCAGGCAGATTGCGGACGGACTACGGCTAGGACGTTCAGGAAATGGGGGGTTTCAGCGCAAACGCGGCGGGCGCGCTGGCGAACCGGGCGTGGCCGGTGGCGGGCTGGGCGTGACCCAGCCACAGCGGTGAGGGCAAAGCCCACGGGGCCGGTGCGGCCACGGTATGGCACATCTGGCACAGCGGGCAGGTGCCGCAGTGCGATGTGCTGCCATCGGTCGCATGTTCGGCTGACTCGGCATGGCCAGGGCAGGGAGCATGGTCGGCCTGCATTTCTACATAAAAATGGCTGCTGGCGCTAGTGTCCTCTGCGCTGCTAGCTATATTTTGAATAGCATTTGACTGCTGTGCCAACATCTCCATGGCCATCGCCTCGCCCACCCAGCCGCGCAAGGGCAGCAGGGCGATCATGAGGATGAGGAAAAAGCGGCGCATGGAGAAGCTGATAGCCGGTGTCTGGAAAGGTTCCCGCTTAGCGGCGCATTCCCAGTGGCAAATGCTGGTGGCCTCCTTGGCCGCCCAGATTGAACACGGCAACCACCTGCACCAGATCATGGGCCTGGTTTTTCAGGCTGCTGGCGGCGGCGGCCATTTCCTCGACCAGGGCTGCATTTTGCTGCGTGGCCTGGTCCATCTGGGTCACGGCTTCGCCGATCTGGGCCACGCCCAGCGACTGCTCGTTGCTGGCGGCGCTGATCTCGCCCATGATGTCGGTCACCCGGCGGATGGAGCTGACCACCTCGGTCATGGTTACGCCCGCCTGGTCGACCAGCACAGTGCCTTGCTCAACCCGCTCCACGCTGGCGCCGATTAGGCTCTTGATTTCTTTGGCAGCCTGGGCCGAACGGCCCGCCAGGCTGCGCACTTCGCTGGCCACCACCGCAAAACCCCGGCCCTGTTCGCCCGCGCGGGCGGCTTCCACAGCAGCATTCAGCGCCAGGATGTTGGTCTGGAAAGCAATGCCGTCAATCACCTGGATGATGTCCGAGATCTTGCGCGAGGATTCGTTGATGCCCTTCATGGTCTCGACCACTTGGCCTACCACCTGCCCGCCCTGGATGGCGACGCTGGAGGCGCTCAGTGCCAACTGGTTGGCCTGGCGGGCGTTGTCGGCGTTTTGCTTGACGGTGGAGCTCAGTTCCTCCATGGATGCGGCGGTTTGCTCCAGGGCGCTGGCCTGGCTCTCGGTACGGGCGCTCAGGTCGTTGTTGCCCTCGGCAATCTCGGCGCTGGCAGTAGAGACGCTTTCCGAGCCGGAGCGCACATTCGACACCACCTGCACCAGGTTGGTCTGCATGCTTTGCAGGCTGGACAGCAGTTGGCCCAATTCGTCGGTGCGCTGGTTGTCGATACGGGCAGTCAGGTCGCCAGCGGCCACTTGCCGGGCTACGGCGCTAGCCTGTGCCAAAGGCCCAGTAATCGAGCCAGACAGCAGCCAGGCAATGGTGACACTCAGCGCGAGGCTGATGACCCCTAACACCACCATCAGGTTGCGGCTGGCCGCAAAGTTGTCCTGGATGGTCTTGGCCTGGTTGTCGATGTCTTGGCGCTGGTAGTTCAGCAGCTCTTCCATCTTG
>NZ_JBDTEM010000496.1:0-1636 GCF_039922535.1 Rhodoferax sp.
ACGGCGGGCAGGCCACCGGCGTAGTAGAACTCCTCCATCAGGAAGCGGCCCGAAGGCTGCAAATCCACAATGGTCGGCGTACCTTGGCCGATGCGGGTCCAGTCTTCCAGGTCCAGCTGCACGCCGATGCGCCCGGCAATGGCCTTCAGGTGGATCACGGCGTTGGTCGAGCCGCCGATGGCCGCATTGGTGCGGATGGCGTTCTCAAAAGCTTCGCGGGTCAAAATTTTGGACAACGTGAGGCCCTCGCGGGCCATGGCCACGGCACGCATGCCCGACATGTGCGCCAGCACATAGCGGCGCGCATCCACCGCCGGAATGGCGGCGTTGTGCGGCAGCGAAGTGCCCAATGCCTCGGCCATGCAGGCCATGGTGCTGGCCGTGCCCATGGTGTTGCAGGTGCCTGCAGAGCGCGACATGCCCGCTTCGGCGGCGAAAAACTGGTGTTCGTTGATCTCGCCCGCCTTCAGCGATTCGTGCAGTCGCCAAACCGCCGTGCCAGAGCCAATGTCTTTGCCGTCCAGCTTGCCGTTGAGCATGGGGCCGCCGGTGACCACGATGGCCGGGATGTCGCAGCTGGCCGCGCCCATCAGCAGTGCGGGCGTGGTTTTGTCGCAGCCGGTGAGCAGCACCACCGCGTCGATGGGGTTGCCGCGGATGGCCTCCTCCACGTCCATGCTGGCCAGGTTGCGGGTCAGCATGGCGGTGGGGCGCAAATTGGATTCACCGTTGGAGAACACCGGGAACTCCACCGGGAAGCCACCGGCCTCGAAGATGCCGCGCTTCACATGCTCGGCGATCTTGCGGAAGTGGGCGTTGCAAGGGGTGAGTTCGCTCCAGGTGTTGCAGATGCCGACGATGGGGCGGCCATCGAACTCGTGGTCCGGGATGCCCTGGTTCTTCATCCAGCTGCGGTACATGAAGCCGTTTTTGTCGGCCGAGCCAAACCATTCGGCGGAGCGCATTTTTTTAGGGGTATCGGTCATAGTGGGGTCTTCAGAAAAATCAGGAATGGGGGGATTTACGCGCGGCAAAGACGCGCTGGAGCAGGCAAAACAGGAACAGCAGCGCACCCACGACGATGCGCGTCCACCAGGAACTCAAAGTGCCGTCAAAGGAAATCAGGGTCTGGATGATGCCCAGCATCAGCACACCAAACAGCGTGCCAACCATGTAGCCCGAGCCGCCGGTAAGCAGCGTGCCGCCAATCACCACCGCCGCAATCGCATCCAGCTCCATGCCCACGGCATGCAGGCCGTAGCCCGAGAGCATGTAAAACGTAAACACCACCCCCGCCAGCGCCGAACAAAAGCCCGACAAGGTGTACACGCCAATCAAGGTGGCGCGTACCGGCAAGCCCATCAGCAGGGCCGAGTTTTCGCTGCCACCCACGGCGTACACCGTGCGGCCAAACGGAGTGCAGTGCGCCACAAACACCGCCACCACCAGCACGATGAGCGCAATCACCGCACCAATGGACAACGAGGCATCGCCCCATACCGGGATGCGCATTTGCGAGACTTCGGAATAGAAGTCGTTGGTGATGCTGATGGAGTCGATGCTGATCAGGTAGCACAGGCCGCGCGCCAGGAACATGCCCGCCAACGTCACGATGAAGGGCTGCAGGCGAAAACGC
>NZ_JBDTEM010000497.1:0-14976 GCF_039922535.1 Rhodoferax sp.
TTAAAACACAAAGTAAAAAAGTCAACAAGGCGTGGCTCAACGACCACGTCAACGACCCCTATGTCGTGTTGGCCAAACGCGAGGGCTTCCGTGCCCGCGCGGCCTATAAATTGAAGGAAATTGACGAGACTTTCCACCTCATCAAGCCTGGTCACTTGGTGGTCGATCTGGGCTCTACCCCCGGTGCCTGGTGCCAGTACGTCCGCCGCAAGCTGTCGCCCAAGACCGCGGCGGGTGGCGGTGCGGCGGTGGGCGCCCTCAACGGCAGCATCATCGCCATCGACCTGTTGCCGATGGAGCCCGTGGAAGGCGTAGTGTTTTTCCAGGGTGATTTCCGCGAAGACGAGATGCTGGGCAAATTGACCCAGGCCATGGACGGGCGGCTGGCCGACGTGATCCTGTCGGATATGGCCCCCAACCTTTCGGGTATCCACGCCGCCGATGCCGCACGCATCGAGGGTCTGGTCGAATTGGCGGTGGATTTCTGCCAAAGCCATTTGAAGCCGCAGGGCGCGCTGGTGGTCAAGCTGTTCCACGGCGGAGCCTACGACCCGCTGGTGAAGCTGTTCAAGCAGACTTTTCACATGGTCAAACCCATCAAGCCCAAAGCTTCGCGCGACAAATCGACCGAAACCTTTTTGGTCGGCGTGGGCTTGAAAGCGGCACCCAAAACCGCACAAATAGAGCCTGAAAACGGCCTGGAAACCCCCTAAACCCTTGTTGCTGCTATGGCCGCCATCGGCAAGAATTGCCGTATGGGCCCTTGAAACGCCTAAAATAGTACGCACTTACGTTGAAGTCTTTCCTACCGGAGCGTTGCTTGAAAAATCCGTGGTTTTCCAAAATTGCCGTCTGGCTCGTCATTGCGATGGTGCTATTCACGGTTTTCAAACAGTTCGACACCCGCGCGGGTGTGAGTTCTGGTTATGTGGGTTATTCGGACTTTTTGGACGAAGTACGCAGCAAACACATCAAGTCCGTCACCATCCAAGAAGGTCAAGGCGGCACGGAGATTGTGGCCGTCACCAATGACGATCGCCGTATCCGTACCAACGCCACCTACCTAGACCGCGGTTTGGTGGGCGACCTGATCGCCAACAACATCAAGTTCGATGTCAAACCCCGTGAAGAAGGCTCCTTGCTCATGACCTTGCTGGTCAGCTGGGGCCCGATGCTGCTGTTGATTGGCGTGTGGGTGTACTTCATGCGCCAGATGCAGGGCGGTGGCAAGGGTGGTGCGTTCAGCTTCGGCAAGAGCAAAGCCCGCATGATGGACGAAAACAACAACGTTGTGACCTTTGCCGACGTGGCCGGTTGCGATGAAGCCAAGGAAGAAGTCAAAGAAGTCGTCGATTTCCTGAAAGACCCGGCCAAGTTCCAAAAACTTGGTGGCCGTATTCCCCGCGGCTTGCTGCTGGTCGGCCCTCCTGGTACCGGTAAAACCCTGCTGGCCAAGAGCATTGCAGGCGAGGCCAAAGTACCTTTCTTCAGCATCAGCGGCTCTGATTTCGTGGAAATGTTTGTTGGCGTGGGCGCTGCCCGTGTCCGTGACATGTTCGAGAACGCTAAAAAGAACGCACCTTGCATCATCTTCATTGATGAAATCGACGCCGTGGGCCGCCAGCGCGGTGCTGGCCTGGGTGGTGGCAACGACGAGCGCGAACAAACGCTGAACCAGATGCTGGTCGAGATGGACGGCTTTGAAACCAATCTCGGCGTGATCGTGGTGGCCGCTACCAACCGCCCTGATATCCTGGACGCGGCTCTGTTGCGCCCAGGCCGTTTTGACCGCCAGGTCTACGTCACGCTGCCCGATATCCGGGGCCGTGAGCAGATTTTGGTTGTTCACATGCGCAAGATCCCGGTCAGCCAGGACGTGAACCCCAACGTGATCGCCCGCGGTACACCCGGTATGTCCGGTGCCGATCTGGCCAATCTGTGCAACGAAGCCGCGCTGATGGCCGCCCGCCGCAGTGCCCGTGTGGTCGAGATGCAAGATTTCGAGAAGGCAAAGGACAAGATCCTCATGGGCCCCGAGCGCAAGAGCATGGTTATGCCCGAGGAAGAGCGCCGCAACACGGCCTACCACGAGTCCGGCCACGCCCTGATTGGCAAGCTGCTGCCCAAGTGCGACCCGGTGCACAAGGTCACCGTGATCCCCCGTGGACGCGCCCTGGGTGTCACCATGAGCCTGCCCGCCCAAGACCGCTACAGCTACGATAGCGAATACATGCTGAGCCAGATCAGCATGTTGTTCGGTGGCCGTATCGCCGAAGAAGTGTTCATGAACCAGATGACCACCGGCGCCAGCAACGACTTTGAACGCGCTACCTCCATTGCCCGCGACATGGTCACCCGCTACGGCATGACCGATGCGCTGGGCCCCATGGTGTACGCGGAGAACGAAGGTGAAGTTTTCCTCGGCCGCTCGGTCACCAAGACCACCAATATGAGCGAGCAGACCATGCAAAAGGTCGACAGCGAAGTACGCCGCATCATCGACCAGCAGTACTCCCTGGCCCGCAAACTGATCGAAGACAACAGCGACAAAATGCACGCCATGGCCAAAGCCCTGCTGGAATGGGAAACCATCGACATGGAGCAGATCGACGACATCATGGCCGGTCGCGAGCCCCGTCCACCGAAAGACTGGACACCCCGCACCCCTACTGGTGGCGGCGGCAACGGCGGTAGCGGTGGCGCGCCTGTGGTGGCGGTAGAACCGGCACACACGGCTGCATAAATTTCGGTGATCTCGGTTACGAGGTAATAACGGGGCTTTTTTAAGCCCCGTTTCCATTTCTGACAATTTCGCGACTTCCATGCTCTGGCAAACCACCCGCTTTCGCATCGATCTGGATCAGCCCCAGGTAATGGGCATCGTCAATACGACCCCCGACTCCTTTTCCGACGGCGGGCGGCACGCCAGCACCTCGGCCGCCCTGGCGCACTGCGAGCAGTTGCTGCGCGACGGTGCCCACATCCTGGATATTGGTTCGGAATCCACCCGCCCAGGCGCGCAACCGGTGCCGGTGGAACAAGAACTGGCCCGGCTGCTACCGGTGCTCCGGGCTGCCACCACGCTGGGCGTGCCGATTTCGGTCGATACCTACAAGCCCCAGGTCATGCAGGCCGCGCTGGATATTGGGGTAGACATCCTCAACGATATTTGGGCCTTGCGCTGGACCGATCCGACCTATCCACTGGCCGCCACGGATGTGGTGGCGCAGCACGCCTCGTGCGGCGTATGCCTGATGCATATGCACCGCGAACCGCAAACCATGCAGACCGAGCCCATGCAAGGTGACGTGGTAATGCAGGTGCTACATTTTTTGGAGCATCATGCGAAGGCGTTATCTGCGCTAGGCATCGAAAAGACGCGCATTGTGTTGGACCCCGGCGTTGGCTTTGGCAAAACCGTTGCCCAAAACTTTGCCCTGCTGGCCCGGCAACAGGCGCTGCTAGCCTTGGGCTACCCGCTGCTGGTGGGCTGGTCGCGCAAATCGTCGCTGGCGGGTATGGCTAACACTCCCCTTGGCCCAACCGAGCGCCTAGTGCCCAGCGTAGCGGCCGCCTTGCTGGCCGTGGAGCGTGGTGCGCGCGTGGTGCGCGTCCACGATGTAGCCGCCACCGCGCAAGCTCTCAAGGTGTGGGCTACGGCGCGGGTCTAGCTTCACAATCTATCCCGCGTTCCGTCAACCGCGGTCAAATCGCCCGCACAATCCCTACCGGCCCCGCCCGCACCTGCCGTGCAGGCCGCGCCCCACATATAAAGGAAAACAATGACCCGTCAATATTTCGGCACCGATGGTATACGCGGCACCGTAGGCAAGCACCCTATCACCCCCGACTTTGTACTGCGCTTGGCCCATGCGGTAGGCCGTGTGCTCAAGCAAACCGAGGCCCGCCCCACGGTGCTGATCGGCAAAGACACCCGTATTTCTGGTTACATGTTGGAAAGCGCGCTTGAATCCGGCTTCAACTCTGCCGGTGTGGACGTGGTACTGCTCGGCCCTCTGCCTACGCCCGGCGTGGCCTACCTGACCCGCGCGCAGCGCGCCAGCCTGGGCGTGGTCATCAGCGCCAGCCACAACCCTTATCCTGACAACGGCATCAAGTTCTTTAGCGCCCAGGGTGCCAAACTGCCCGATGCCTGGGAACTGGCGGTCGAAGCCGCGCTGGACACGCCGCCCGTGTGGGCCGACTCCGCCTCGCTCGGCAAGACCCGTCGCCTGGAAGACGCATCCGGTAGGTATATCGAATTCTGCAAAAGTACCTTCCCCAACGCCCTGACGCTCAAGGGCGTGCGGATCGTGGTCGACGGTGCCCACGGCGCGGCCTACCAGATCGCGCCCAAGGTGTTCCACGAGCTGGGTGCCGAGGTCATCGCTATCGGCTGCGCGCCCGACGGCATCAACATCAACGAAAAAGTCGGTGCTACCCACCCGCAGGCGCTGGTGGATGCCGTCAAGGCCCACCGTGCCGACTTCGGCGTGGCGCTGGACGGCGATGCCGACCGTCTGCAAATGGTCGATGGCGAAGGCCGCCTGTTCAACGGCGATGAAATTCTTTACCTGATGGTCAAAGAGCGTCTGTCGCGTGGTGGCAAAGCGGCCAGCAAGCGCGCAGCCGATGCTGTGCCGGGCGTGGTGGGCACGCTGATGACCAATATGGCCGTCGAGCTGGCGCTGAAGGACAAGGGAGTGGAGTTGGTCCGCGCCAAGGTGGGCGACCGCTATGTGCTGGAAGAGATGGAAAAGCGCGGTTGGCTGCTGGGCGGCGAAGGCTCTGGCCACCTGCTGGCGCTGGACAAGCACACTACCGGCGACGGCCTGGTCAGCGCCCTGCAGGTTCTGCAAGCCTGTGTGCGCTCCGGCCAGACCCTGTCCGAATTACTGGCCGACCTGACCCTGTTCCCGCAAACCCTGATCAACGTGCGTCTGCAGCCCGGCCAGGACTGGAAAGCCAACACCCAACTCCCCCTGGCCACCCAAGCTGCCGAAGCCGAACTCGGCAACAACGGCCGCGTGCTGATCCGCGCCAGCGGCACCGAGCCTTTGGTCCGCGTGATGGTCGAGGCCCGGGATGCGGTCCAGGCGCAGGCCTGTGCGGAACGGATTGCAGCCACGCTGCGCTAATTTACGCCCCAGCAGGGGGTTGCAGCGGTGTGTCATACCACCGCCACAAAACCTACACACCCACGTCACACCCGGCTTTCAGACTCTCCCCAACACAGGAGAAGTCCATGAAAGAACTGCCCACCCCCACCTTCGCGCTGTCGCCTATTTCTCTGGTGTCGGCGTTCAATCCGGCATCCCTGCTGCGCGGCGCGCTGCACCGGCGCGACGAGCGGGTGGCTGCGCCCATGTCCAGCCCGCGTGTCGAGGCGCAGCCTGCCGCTACCGGGATCGCCGTGTCTTGGGCGCGGCACCAGGACGAAATTCGCGAAGCCCAGCGCCTGCGCTACCAGGTGTTTGCCGTCGAGATGGGCGCACGCCTGTCCACCCGGTTGCCGGGGCACGACGTGGATTTGTTTGACGATTTTTGCGAGCACTTGCTGGTGCGCGACGTGGCCAGCAATGCCGTGATTGGCACCTACCGGGTGCTGACTCCGGTGCAGGCCAAGCGCGTGGGCAGCACCTACAGCGACACCGAATTCGACCTGGTGCGCTTGCGCAACCTGCGCAGCCGCATGGTCGAGCTGGGCCGCAGCTGCGTGCACGCCGACCACCGCCATGGCGGCGTGATTCTGGCCCTGTGGGGGGCGCTGGCCGAGTTCATGCAGCGCAACGAGCTGGACACCATGGTGGGCTGCGCCAGCATTCCGATGCTGCACAACGGGCTGGTCAGCGGCGACGCGGCGGCCAGCATTTGGCGGCAACTGCAAAAAACGCATATGGCCCCGATCGAATACCACGTGCAACCGCGCCTGGCCTTGCCGATTGAGCAGTTTGACAGCACGCTGGACATTGAGCCACCGGCGTTGATCAAAGGCTATCTGCGCCTGGGCGCACGGGTGCTGGGCGCGCCGGCATGGGACCCAGATTTCAATACGGCGGATTTGCCAATGATGCTGCGGATTGCGGATTTGCCGTCACGCTACCGCAAGCACTTCGGCGCTTGATGTGACACAACTTGCATGGCTCGGGGGCTTTGCACCCAAGTCCATGCAAGTTAGGCCATCGCTACCGGGGCGTAGGCCAGGCGCACATAGATCGGCGCAAAGGCCTCCGCCTGCACGATCTCGACCAGGGTCTCCTTGGCCAGTTCCAGCAAAGCGATGAAGGTCACCACCAGCACCGACATGCCTTTGGCGGCATCGAACAGCTCTTCAAACTCCACAAACTTGCGGCCTTGCAGGGTTTTGAGCAGGTAGCTCATGTGCTCGCGCACCGACAGCTCTTCGCGGGTGATGGTGTGGTGCTGGACGAGTTTGGCGCGGCGCAGGATGTCGCGCCAGGCCTCTTGCAGGTCGGCCACGTGGACATCGGGCAAGCGGGGTTGCAAGGCCTGCTCGATGAACACCTGGGCTTTGAGGAAATCGCGGCCAAACTGGGGCAGGGCGTTGAGGCGGGCCGCCGCCAGCTTGATTTGCTCGTATTCCAGCAGGCGGCGCACCAGGGCAGCGCGCGGGTCTTCAGCTTCTTCGCCCTCGGCGGCTTTCTTGGGCGGCAGCAGCATGCGCGACTTGATCTCGATCAGCATCGCCGCCATCAGCAGATAGTCGGCCGCCAGCTCCAAGTTGCGGCTGCGGATTTCGTCCACGTACACCAAATACTGGCGGGTCAGGGCCGCCATGGGAATGTCGAGGATGTTGAAGTTTTGCCGCCGTATCAGGTACAGCAGCAGGTCCAGCGGGCCTTCGAAGGCATCGAGAAACACCTCCAATGCGTCCGGCGGGATGTACAAATCCAGCGGCATGGCGAACATCGGCTCGCCATACAGGCGGGCCCGTGCCACCGGGTCCAGCGTGTCTGGAAGTGCTAGCGCTTCAACCACGGCAGTTGCTATTTAAATAATAGCTGCTCGCGCAGGTGCAATATGCGCCAACTGCCAATTTGGCTACTTATTGGTTATTGGTCTGGTAGACGTAGGGGTTCTGCGCGACGCGGCCTTCGCGGTACTCTTCCTGGGCACTGCGGTCTACCTTTTTATCCCACAGCAGGGCGCGGCCCGCCAACTGCTCGGCTTCGAGCGTGGGTTTCTGCTCTTTCAGTTGCTCGATGAACTGGGTGGCTTCGGATGTGTAATCGGGACGGCGAAAGATGGACATAGACTTAACCTTTGGTTTAGGCTGATTTTACGGGGGCTACAAGCGATGTTGAAAAGATTGGCAGGCTTTGTGTGTGTGGCACTGGCTTTGAGCGCTTGTGACCCGCAACGCATCGATAAGTTGGAAGAGGGCGTGGCCACCGAAGCCGATGTGCGGGCCCAATTTGGCGAGCCCGAAAAAATCTGGGATGCGCCTGGTGGGGGCCGTACCTTCGAGTACAACCGCCAGCCGCAAGGCCACCAAAATTACATGATCACCATTGGCACAGACGACAAGATGAGCGCCCTGCGCCAGGTGCTGACCCCGCAAAACTTCGCCAAGGTAAAGCCCGGCATGCCGATGGAAGACGTACGCAAGATGCTGGGCAAGCCGATGAAGACCACATCCTTCCCGCTTAAAAACGAGGTGGACTACGACTGGCGCTACCTGGAGCCGCCCAACACGTCCATGGTGTTCACCGTGGTGTTCAACCCCGACTATCGGGTGCTGCGGACCCTGTCTGCGCCCGACCCGGACTCGGTACACAGCCGATAAGGTGAAAGTTAGGCCGGTTTGAAGTTCGCGGCCACGTAGTCCAGAAAGCAGGCGATGCGCGACACCAGCGCGGTGTTGCGGTAGTACACAGCATGGATGGGTTGGCGCACTTCCACCGTGGCGCTGGGCAGCAGCTGCACCAGGTCGCCGCGCGCGCGGTCGCCCTCGGTCATGAAGTCGGCCAGGCACACCACGCCCGCGCCCGCCAGGGCCAACTGGCGCAGGCTCTCGCCGCTGGAGGCCCGCAATGTGGGTGTAATGTCTAACCGATCACCCATGGGGTTGCGCAGTGGCCAGGCGTTCAGGCTGTCCGGCTGGGTAAAGCCCAGCAGGCTGAGTTTGGCGACATCTTCCACCGTGCGGGGCCGTCCTGCGGCCTTCAGGTAGGCCGGGCTGGCCAGCACCCGCAGCAGGCAACTGCCCAGCGGGCGGGCATGCAGGCTGGAATCCACCAGCGGGCCGATGCGGATGGCCACGTCGGTGCGGTGCTCCAGCAGGTCGATGATCTGGTCGCTGCTGTTCAGCTCCAGTTCAATATCCGGGTAGGCCGCCCGAAAGCCCGCCACCAGCGGCACCAGCACGTGCAGCATGAAGGGCGACGCGGCGTTGACACGCAGGCGCCCGGCAGGCCGGTTGCGGCGCTGGGCCATCTGCTCCTCGGCATGCTCCACCGCGCCCATGATCTTGCGGGCCTGGGCCAGAAACACCGCGCCTTCTTCGGTGAGCTCTAGGCGGCGGGTGGTGTGGCGCAACAGGGTGACATCCAGCTTTTTTTCCAGTCGGCCCAGGGATCGGCTGATGGCCGACACGGTTTGCCCCAGTTGCTCCGCCGCCGCCGTGATCGAGCCCGCGTCGATCACGGTGGCAAAGGCCTGCAATTCGTCCAAAGTGGTTTTCATTGTTGAATTTTAGGCACATATCTTGTGTAGATACAGTGCTTTTTATGCAAGGGTAAAACACCCAGAATCCAGCCTTCTATCGTATTTGAAGAGGTTTTTTATGCCACTTGCCCTCCTTGCGCTGACCATCAGCGCCTTTGCCATCGGCACGACCGAGTTCGTGATCGTGGGCCTGATTCCCACTATGGCCGCCGACCTGGGGGTCAGCATTCCCTCGGCGGGCCTGCTGGTCAGCCTGTACGCGCTGGGCGTGGCCGTGGGCGCGCCGGTGCTGACCGCGCTCACCGGCAAAGTGCCACGCAAGATGCTGTTGCTGGGCCTTATGCTGCTGTTCACCATCGGCAACCTGGTGGCCTGGCAGGCACCGGGCTACACCTCGCTGGTGGTGGCGCGGGTGCTGACCGGGCTGGCCCATGGCGTGTTCTTCTCGATTGGCTCCACCATCGCTACCAGCTTGGTGCCCAAGGACAAGGCCGCCAGCGCCATTGCCACCATGTTTTCGGGCCTCACCGTGGCATTGGTCACCGGCGTGCCGCTGGGCACCTTTATCGGCCAGCATTTTGGCTGGCGCGCCACGTTTTTGGCGGTGGCCGCGCTGGGCGTGGTGGCGATGCTGATCAGCCTGTTCTTTATTCCGGCTACGCTCAAACACGGCAAGCCCGCCAGCGTGTTGCAGCAGTTGCAGGTGCTCAAGCAGCCGGGCCTGTTGCTGGTCTACGCCATGACAGCGGTGGGCTACGGCGGCTCGTTTGTGGCCTTTACCTACCTGGCGCCCATCCTGCAAGAGCTGTCGGGCTTCAGCACTAACGCAGTCAGCCTGGTGTTGATGGTCTACGGCGTGTCGGTGGCGTTTGGCAACATCTGGGGTGGCAAGCTGGCCGACCGGCGCGGCCCCATCAGCGCCTTGAAGATTCTGTTTATGGGCCTGGCTGCGGTGCTGTTTGTGCTGTCGCTCACCGCCTCCAGCCCCTGGCTGGCGGTAGCCACCGTGCTGGTGTGGGGTGCATTTGCCTTCGGCAACGTGCCGGGTTTGCAGGTCTACGTGGTGCAGCAGGCCCAGCGCTATGCGCCGCAGGCGGTGGACGTGGCCTCGGGCCTGAACATCGCGGCCTTTAACCTGGGCATTGCCGGGGGTGCCTGGGGCGGCGGCTGGGTGGTGAGCCACGTGGGCCTGGCCCACACGCCATGGATTGGCGGTCTGGTGGTGCTGGGTGCCGTGGCCCTGACGGCCTGGAGCGGCAGTCTGGACCGGGCCCGCACTCAGAGCGCAGCCGCTGCGCTGGTCTGAAAGTCTTTCAATCGGCCCGCAAAACCTGAACGCTCCATCAGCCCCCGGGGCTGGTCGTTCAGGTCGTGGATGTAGAGCTGGCCGCCGCGGTGCACGATGGCTTTGAACAGTTGCTCCAGCGCGTCCAGCCCGCTGGCATCGAGTGAGATCAGTTGGGACGCGTCCAGCACCACGCGCGTGCCCTGCTGGCGGCTTTCCACGGCCTGCACGATGGGGTCGATCTTGGCCACGGCCCCAAAGAACAGCGCACCGTACAGCTTGTAGACCAGCGCGCCTTCCGCCTCGGCCACGGCATCCACATGGAACAGCGTGCTCATGCGGCGGATGAAGAAGGCGCAGGCCAGCAGCATGCCCACCTCCACCGCCACCGTCAGGTCAAACACCACGGTGAGGAAGAAGGTGCCCAGCAACAGCATGCGGTAATGGTTGCTGAACTGTTTGAGCCGCACAAACTCGTGCCATTCGCCCATGTTCCAGGCCACAAACAGCAAGATGCCCGCCAGCACCGCCAGCGGGATGTACAGCGCCAGCGGTGCCGCCACCAGCACCACGCCCGCCAGCACCAGCGCGTGCACGATCCCGGCGATGGGCGAGGTGGCCCCGGAGCGGATGTTGGTGACCGTGCGCGCAATCGTGCCGGTAGCGGGCATGCCGCCAAAGAAAGCCACCACAAAATTCGCCACGCCCTGGGCCATCAGTTCCTGGTTGGGGTCGTGCTTCAGGTGGTGGGGGTCGCTGGCTAATTGGTCGGCCACGCGGGCGCACAGCAGCGATTCCACCGCGCCCAGCAAGGCGATGGTCAGCGTGGGTGTGACCAGCAGCCGCACCGTGTCCCAGCTGAAGGCGGGTAGCTCGAACGCGGGTACGCCACTGGGAATGTTGCCAAATTTGGTGCCCAGCGTCTCCACAGGCAGGCTCAAACCCCAGGCCAGCAGCGACAACGTGACCAGCGCCACGATGGGGCCCGGCACCCGCGCAAAGGTGCGCACCGTGCGGCCTTCCAGCAGGCGGATCAGTGGCGAGCCCTGCACAAAAGCTTTGGGCCACACAAACAGCCCCAACACGCATACGGCCCCCAGCGCCAGCGCGAAGAAATTCAGCGTGTGGATGTGCCCAGCAATGGCCTTGATCTGCGAGAAAAAGTCGCCCGGCATGTGGGCAATCTCCAGCCCCAGCAGGTCTTTTACCTGCGACAAGGCAATCAGCACCGCAATGCCGTTGGTAAAGCCAATCACGATGCTCACCGGCACGTAACGCACCAGCGTGCCCAGCTTGAACAGGCCCAGCGCAAACAGCAGCACGCCCGCGCAGGCGGTGGAAATCAACAGATTCGCCACCCCGTAGCGCTCGACGATGCCGTAGACGATGACGATGAAGGCCCCTGCCGGGCCGCCAATCTGCGCCGTGGTGCCGCCCAGCGCCGAGATAATGAACCCGGCGATGATGGCCGTCCACAGCCCGGCCTCGGGCTTGAGCCCGCTGGCAATCGCAAACGCCATGGCCAACGGCAGGGCCACGATGCCCACCGTCAGCCCCGAACCCACATCCTTGCCCAACCGCTCCCGGTTGTAGCCCCGCAAAGCATCCAACAGACGGGGGTGGAAGCGGGCGAGAGGCGAGGTCATGGCGGGGTTGTGCGGTAGCAGGCGGTTTATTTTGCGCCTTGATTGCGTCTGATCAGTTGGTCATAGACCGCGCCGTAACCCGTTGTGGACAGCATTTGCGCTGCTGGCAGGCCAAATGCAGCCAGTGCGGGGCCTATACCGGGTGTGGCGGCTACGTCTTCGAGTTCTATATCGTCGGGCGCCAACAACCATGCGTTGCGCACCCGGCGGTCCAGTGCCCGGGCCAGCATGTCGGCAAATGCCCAAGTGGGCCGTAACAGGTCCAGTCCGCCTTGTACCTTTTCTATGCCGGGCTGTACGTTGTCAAACCATGCCAGGCTGCGCCGTTGCAAGGTATAGCCGTCCAACTGGAACAGCGGGCTGGTAGACATGACCGCCACCTCCGGCTGCTGCATGATCTGGGTGGTCCATCCAGCCTCGCGCAGCACGTCGGCACCGATTTTGAGTGCCTCCGGGTACGCGCGCCGCAGCGCCAACTCTGTGGAGACCTGTGGGCTGCGCAGCAGGTTCATATGCACGTCGGAGTGGCCGCCCAAGCTGCGCACCAGACCCGCCTTGCGCCAGTTGCCCAGGTAGGTGGATGCAATGGCCGAAGGCCATTGAAACTTGGCGGTCAGGTCGCGCCCGGTGAACACTTCCGGTAGGTCGGCTAGGCGGGCCGTGGCAGATTGATAAGCTTTCATCCGGCGAAAGCCTGCATCACCGCCATGCCCGCCTGTAGCTGCTGCTGTGCCACCTGCAGCATCGTGCGGGCACGGGCTGCGTCCATGCCCCATGCCGACGGTAGCCAGCGTTGCAGATCTGCAGTGACGAGCGCCGGTGTGGCGTTTTCCTGCAGGTCGGCCATGCGCTGGGCTGCGTTTAGCAGCCATTTTTGGGCTGTCTCTGCGCCACTGCCTTGCGGGTAAATTGCCAAACGGGCGACCAGCCCCGCAGGGTTCAGCGTGGGCGAAAGCGGGCCTTGCTGCTGCAGCCACCACAGATCGTGGATGTCGCGTGGCTTCAACCGTTCTCGCGCCCCCAGTGCGTACACCTTGTCCGACAAAATTTCTTCTAACGTAATCGACGGTACGTAGGTCGGCGTACCAGAGGATGTGGCCAGGGGCTTAACTACCAGCTGCAGCGTTTTGAGTACCGCTGCGTCCGTTTGCCACAGTTCGATCTTGACCTTGGCCGAGCCGATGAAATTCGGCCCGCTGAGGGTCAGGGTAAATGCGTGCGGGTTGCGTTCGGTACGGCTGGGTGCTACCGACACCGACAGCCCGGCGGGCGTGTTGGGGGGTAATTGCAGCCGCCGTTGTACTTCTTTGGCCAACCCGTCCAGCGACAAGCCGCCACGCACCATAAAGTCCAGATCTTCGCTGAACCGCATGGAGCCGTGGGCCAGATGCAGGCAAGTCCCCCCCTGAAAAGCCAGGTCCCCCGGCTCCCACCGGCGCGAGTCCATCAGAGCGGCCAGGGCGGCCGTTTGCAGTGCAGCGCGCAGCTGGAATTGCTGCTGGGGTTTCAGAATTTGCTTGGCTGGCATATCCTTAGTTTATGTATAAATTTATACATAAACAAGGGCTATTTTTAGCCGATGCGCATACCGGGTTGCGCGCCGGGGAAAGGTTCCAGCACATAGATGCCTGGCTGGGCTTTTTCGTCGGCATGGCTGGCGGCCAGCACCATGCCTTCGCTGATGCCGAACTTCATCTTGCGCGGGGCCAGGTTGGCCACCAGCACGGTGAGTTTGCCGATGAGCTGGTCGGGCTGGTAGTGCGCGGCGATGCCGCTAAAGACGTTGCGTATGCGGCCCTCGCCAGCGTCCAGCGTCAGGCGCAGCAGCTTGGTGGAGCCGTCCACCGGTTCGCAGTTCACGATCTTGGCGATGCGCAGATCGACCTTGGCGAAGTCGTCGATGCTGATGGTGGGGGCAATCTCTTCGCCGCCGGGTACTATAGTTTCTGTAGCTTCCGCCGCAGGTTCCGCCTGCGCTGGAGGCTCAAACAATGCGTCAAGTTGCTTGATGTCCACGCGCTTTAGCAAATGCTCATACTTGCCAATTTGATGGGCGGCCGGTAGGTCGATTTCAGAGTCCTCCCATTGCAGTGGTTGGATATTCAGGAATTTTTCAACGGCTGCGGCTGTGGCCGGAAGCACTGGTTTCAAGCAGAGCGTCGCAACTTTGAATACGTTGAGTGCAACAGTGCAAATACCTAAAAGGCGTTCTTCTGCGCCCTCTTGTTTCGCCAATACCCAAGGTGCGTGAATGTCTATGTATTCGTTGCACGAGTCGAGCAGTTCCGAAATGCTTCGTATAGCTTTGGCGTATTCACGCGCCTCGTAGAAGCCGCGAACTTCTGAGGCTGTGTGTTTTGCAATGAACAGAGGATTAATTGAGCCGCGATTCCCAACTCCATCGGATTCCCGTATCGGAGTCATCGCGGAGCGGATGTTGTCCGGCAGCTCTGAGGCCAGCGTACCGGAAAGTTTGCTCTCAAATTTATCGCCAATAAATTTTGCACAGCGGCTAGCGATATTGATGTATTTCCCAACCAAATTGCTGTTTACGCGCAGCATGAAGTCGTCGGCGTTGAAGTCGATGTCTTCGTTGCGGGCCGACAGCTTGGCTGCTATGTAGTAGCGCAGCCACTCGGGGTTCATGCCCAGGCCCAGGTATTTCAGTGGGTCCAGGCCGGTGCCACGGCTTTTGCTCATCTTCTCGCCGTTATTCACGGTCAAAAAGCCGTGCACAAAGACCGAATCCGGCGTTTTGCGGCCGCTGAACTTCAGCATCGCGGGCCAGAACAGGGTGTGGAAAGTGACGATGTCCTTGCCGATGAAGTGGTACTGCTCCAGCGCGGGGTTGGCCATGTAGGCATCAAAGTCTTCACCGCGCTTGTCCAGCAGGTTCTTCAGGCTGGCCAAGTAGCCCACCGGCGCGTCCAGCCAGACGTAGAAGTATTTGCCCGGTGCGTCAGGGATTTCGATGCCGAAGTAGGGCGCGTCGCGGCTGATGTCCCAGTCGCCCAGGCCTTCGCTGGTCGTGCCGTCGGGGTTGGTGCGCACGGTGAACCATTCCTTGACCTTGTTGGCCACCTCGGGCTGCAGGCGACCATCTTGGGTCCAGCTTTCCAGAAACGCTACGCAACGCGGGTCGGACAGCTGGAAGAACAGGTGTTCCGAGCTTTTCAGCTCGGGCGTGGCACCGGACAAGGCCGAGTAGGGGTTGATCAGGTCGGTGGGCGCGTAGACCGAGCCGCAGACTTCGCAGTTGTCGCCGTACTGGTCCTTGGCGTGGCACTTGGGGCACTCGCCTTTGATGAAGCGGTCGGGCAGGAACATGTTCTTCTCGGGGTCGAAGAACTGCTCGAT
>NZ_JBDTEM010000498.1:0-8403 GCF_039922535.1 Rhodoferax sp.
ATGGCCAGCCGCAGCCACTTCATGGGCCACGCCGAGGCCGAGCTGGCCCGCGCGCGCCGCCACGGTCGCCCACTGTCGATGGTGATGCTGGACGTAGACCACTTCAAGCAGATCAACGATCGCCATGGCCACGCCATGGGCGATAGCGTGCTGCGCGTGCTGACCCGCACCTGCCGCTCGCTGGTGCGCCAGCAAGACCTGGTGGGGCGACTGGGGGGCGAAGAGTTCGGCATCCTGATGCCCGAAACCGACAGCGAAAACGCCTTTGCCCTGGCAGAGCGCCTGCGCAGCGCCATAGCCGCGCTGCATCTCACCACGCCGCGCAACGCCACCGTGAGCGTCACCGCCAGCTTCGGCATCAGCACCTTGTTGCTGGATGACACCCTGGACAGCCTGCTGGCCCGCGCCGATGCCGGGCTGTACCTGTCGAAAAATGCAGGCCGCAACCGCGTCAGCTGTGCACCAGTACCGTCACGCTATTGACCGGTCAATACTATGTTTTTTGTAGCTGCTTGCGCAAGTAATAAAAGCGCCAGAGCCCTATTTTCCTTATAAAAACAGTTTTTTTGCTTAGCCTTACACTTGGGGCCTCTGCGCACATTAGTGCCGTGCCAAGCAGGATCTGTCGGTTTGCGCTTACTCTCGCCGCGCATTGCGTTATTGCGGTCCTTGCCCAGGTTAAACCCTGCGCTGTGGCCCAAGCCTAGCGCTGCACCCCGATAGCTTTGCGCAAACTCGACACATCATGCTTGACACGACACTAGCGCAGAACAGCGTTCTCAGGGCGGGGTGAAACTCCCCACCGGCGGTGATGGCAAAAGACTCTCAACAGGTTTATTGCACAAGCCCGCGAGCGCCCTTGGGTGGTCCACCATGCGAGGGGTCAGCAGATTTCGGTGCGATTCCGAAGCCGACGGTCATAGTCCGGATGCAAGAGAACGCGCCATCTGCAAACCCGTCTTTGGCGGCTTGTGATTGCGCGCGTGCGTCCTGGGTTGGGAACATTTTTTGCCAACACCACTTATGACCACGACCGTTACCGCACCTCTGCGCATCGCCTTCATCCAAGCCACCTGGCATGCCGATATCGTCAACCAGGCCCGCGATGGCTTTTTGGCCGAGATGGCCCGCCATGGCGTACCACGCGATGCGATCACGCTGTTTTCGCTGCCCGGTGCCTTCGAGATTCCGCTGCACGCCAAAAAGCTGGCCCAAACCGGCCAGTTCGATGCCATCGTCGCCTGTGCGCTGGTGGTGGACGGCGGCATTTACCGCCACGAGTTCGTCGCCAGCGCGGTCATTCAAGGTCTGATGACGGTGCAGCTAGACACTGGTGTGCCGGTGTTCTCAGCGGTGCTGACCCCGCACCACTTCCATTCACATGCCGAGCACCAGCAATTCTTTGGCAACCACTTCGTGCACAAGGGTGCGGAAGTGGCGCAGGCCTGCCTGGCTACTGTCGCCAGCCTGCGCCAGCTGCCGGTTTGATACTCAGCTTAACCTGCAACGACTTGCACGGCTTTGCCGCCAAAGCCATGCAAATCAGTGCAACATCAAGGTCCGTTCGCCCTTGCACTTGCCGGCGCGGGCCGGTGGGCTGCACAGACCGCAGACGTATTGGCGGGGATTTTCATACAGCTCGGTGACAAATTTGCCGCCGCAGCTGCTGCACTGGGTCATGTTGAGCATATTGGCATCGACAAACTTGACCAGCCGCCAGGCGCGGGTAAAGGACAACAGCGGATCCACTTCGGCGGCCACGATCTGCTCGCTGTAGAGGCGGTAGGCCTTGGTCAGGATGTCGATGGAGTCCATGTCCATGCTCTTGGACAGGTATTCGTAGATGTTCAGAAACAGCGAGGAATGGATGTTTTCCTGCCAGGACAAAAACCAGTCGGTCGAGAACGGCAGTTGGCCCTTGCTGGGCGACTTGCCCGACACCTCTTTGTACAGACGCAGCAGGCGTTCGTAGGACAAATCGGTTTCTGATTCCAGCACCTGCATGCGGGCACCCATGCGTATCAGCGCAGCAGCGCGTTCGATCTGCTGCGAGTCTTGCAACACGCTCTTGGAAGGCTTTGGCACTTTGGTAGGAGTCGCTGTGGACGCGGTGGCGGTCATGCTCGGCTCCTTACAGAACTTCGGCCACGCGGCCTGCCATCAGGATGTTGGCGTGCAAGGTGTTGGTGGCAGGGTTGCCGACCTTCTTGATGTCGTGGTTGGTCAGCAGGCTCCAGACCAGGCTGTCTTCCACACGGAAGTGGCACAGCAGCATGTTGCCCGAGGCCAGTTTCAGAATTTGGGCAGCCGACAAGGCGCCCAGGATGTCAGCGGCTTCTTCGTTGATACCGAGGCGAAACAGGGCTTCGGCCTTGTCTTGGCGGATCAGGCTTTGCGCCAGCATGAGATACGTCAGATTGGCCTCGCGGATTTCGGCAATGATCTGTTCGGTGTTCATGGTGTGTCCTTTGGGTTCAACCGGTTCAGGCTGCATTGCGCTTGTCGCAATCTGCTGTTTCCCGATCCGTTGAAATGGATTGTGAATACCCCCCAATCAAAAATTAAGTCAGGGAGCACCCATACCGCAGGTCAGATTTTTAGCAGGCCATGTAAGAAAATCCCTTACACAACAGACACAAAACCTTACACAAGCTCGGGCACCGGGGCCCGCCCCATCAGAGACGCAACCGCGTCAGCAGGCAGGATGCGGCCGTCCAGCAAAGCCACTACGCTGTGGGTGATGGGCATGTCCACGCCCAGACTGTGCGCGCGCTGCGCCACGGTGCGGGCGCTGTATACACCCTCGGCCACATGGCCCAAAGAAGCCACGGCCTGGCTCAAAGTATGGCCCTGGGCCAGTAACAAACCCACTTGCCGGTTGCGGCTTAAATCGCCGGTGCAGGTCAGCACCAGATCGCCCAGGCCCGACAAGCCCATGAAGGTCTCCGCCTTGGCCCCCAGGGCCAGTCCGAGGCGCGTCATCTCCGCCAATCCACGGGTGACAAGCGCCGCCCGCGCGTTCAGGCCCAGGCCCAGGCCGTCGCACAGGCCAGTGGCGATGGCAAGCACGTTCTTGACCGCTCCGCCCACTTCCACACCCACTACGTCGTCGCTGGCGTAAACCCGCAGCGCCGGGCTGTGGAAGGCCTCCACCAGCGCATCCCGCACCTCGGCATGGCTGCTGGCCGCTACCAAGGCCGTAGGCTGGCCACGGGCCACTTCCTGGGCAAAACTGGGGCCGCTGAGCACGCCGTAGGGCGTCGATGCATCTGCTATTGATTCAGTAGCTACCTGCGCATGTATTTCGTGCGCTAGCAGCCCAAAAGACTTGAAACCAGGGGGTTCGAACCCCTTGCACAGCCAGGCCACCGGGGCGGCGCAACCCGCAATGTCTTGCAGCATGCGGCGCAAGCCCGACATGGGCGTGCCGATGATGGCCAGATCCTGGTCCGCCACCAGCGCGGCCAAGGCCTCGGGCGGGACGGAGCAGACGGTGAGAGCTTCGGGAAAAGAAATGCCGGGCAGGTAGCGCGGGTTGCAGCGCTGGGCTTGCATGGCCGCGGCCTGCTCGGCATCGCGCGCCCACAGCGTGACGCTGTGGCGCTGGCTGGCACTGATGGCCAGCGCGGTGCCCCAGGCCCCCGCGCCCAGAACCGCGATCTTCATGGGTTTACTGCAGGGTTGCAGTAGGCGCTTCCACCGCGGCCGCTGCGGCGTTGGCTTGCTGTTGCTCGTACATGGCTTGGAAGTTGATTTCGGCCAGGTGCACTTGCGGGAAACCGGCGCGCTGGACCAAATCGGCCACATTGCTACGCAGGTAGGGGTAGACGATTTGGGGGCAGGCGATGCCGATGATGGGGCCCATCTGCTCTTCCGACATATTGCGGATTTCAAAAATACCGGCCTGCTTGGCTTCCACCAGGAACACGGTCTTGTCGCCAATCTTGGTCTGCACGGTGGCCGTCACAGCGACTTCGAAAATACCTTCAGCGACCGGGTTGGCATCCACGCCGAGCTGGATTTCCACGGAGGGTTGGGTAGGGTCCAACAAAATGCCAGGGGAATTGGGTTGCTCCAGCGAAGCCTCTTTCAGGTAAACGCGCTGGATTTGGAAAACGGGATCTTGTTGCTCGGACATTGTGTTCTTTCGGTTCAATTCAAAACAAAGCCCGCCGGAGAAGCCACGGCGGGCGAAAAAAGCAAACGGATTATTGCCGATTAAAAAGGCGTTTTAAGCCGCATTCAACAAGGGCAAGAGACCGCCGCGTCCGTCCAAAGCCACCAGGTCGTCACAGCCACCCACATGGGTGTCGCCAATGAAGATTTGCGGCACGGTGCGGCGACCGGTCAGCTCCATCATGGTGGCGCGGGCCTCAGGCAGCTGGTCTACGCGGATCTCATCGATTTGCGCGACGCCCTTGCTTTTCAGAATTTGCTTGGCACGGATGCAGTAAGGGCATACGGCGGTGGTGTACATCTTGACGACTTGCATGGTCTATACGTGGTGATGGATCAGGATTTTTCAAGCGGCAGGTTGGCATCGCTCCAGGCTTTCAGGCCGCCGCTGAGCACTTCGGCTTGCTCGTAGCCCAGCTTTTTGGCGGTTGCCAGGGCTTTGTTGGCCCGTGCACCGGTGGCGCACACCAAAATCAAAGGTAAAGATTTGTTTTTAACCGTGGAAGCCAACTTGCCCTCCAACTGGCCGACCGGCAGGTTTTTGGCGGCAGCAATGTGGCCCGCGGCAAATTCATCGGCCTCGCGCACGTCCACCACCACGGCTTTTTCACGGTTGATGCGCATCACTGCACCGTTGGCCGTCAAGGCGCCGGCACCTGCGCTATTGGAAATCACCGGCCACAGCAAGCCGCCACCCGCCGCCAGTGCTATCGCAATCAGCATCCAGTTATCTAATAAAAACTTCACTTTGCACCTTTTATTTGTGGTTTAGCGGGACTACCCCGAACCAGCGATTTTAGAATGGCAGGCTGACCCTTGCGGGAGGCCCTATTTTTTGGCCTCTTTTCCATCCACCGAGACAAGCCGCCCTATGTACAAAATCGTTCTGATCCGCCACGGCGAATCCACCTGGAATCTTGAAAACCGTTTCACCGGCTGGACCGATGTGCCGCTGACCGACACCGGCATTGCCCAGGCGCAAAACGCAGGTCGCTTGCTCAAGGCCGACAACTATGAATTCGACGTGGCCTACACCAGCGTGCTCAAGCGTGCCACCCACACCCTGTGGCACTGTCTGGACCAAATGGACCGCACCTACCTGCCGGTGGTGCACAGCTGGCGTTTGAACGAACGCCACTACGGCGCACTGCAAGGGCTGAACAAAGCCGAAACCGCCAAGCAATACGGCGACGACCAGGTGCTGGTCTGGCGCCGCAGCTACGACACGCCACCACCGGCGCTGGAAGCCACCGACCCGCGTTGCGAACGCAGCGATCCGCGCTATGCCAAGCAAACTGCCGAGCAGGTGCCGCTGACCGAATGCCTGAAAGACACCGTGGAGCGCGTGCTGCCGTTCTGGGTTGATGCCATGGCTCCCGCCATCAAGGCCGGTAAACGCGTCGTGCTGGCTGCCCACGGCAACTCGATTCGGGCGCTAATCAAGTACCTGGACAACATCTCCGACGACGACATTGTCGGCCTGAACATCCCCAACGGCATTCCGCTGGTATACGAGCTCGACGAGAACCTGAAACCCATCCGGCACTACTACCTGGGTGATGCAGAAGCCGCCGCCGCAGCAGCAGCCGCGGTTGCCGCCCAAGGCCAAAAGAAATAAGCCTATAAAAAGGTTTACACGGAACGTATCCATGCAAGTGGAACCCAACGTGTATATTGACAGCGAACTGAAAGATGCTTATGGGCCAGAAACTCAAAATTACCGGTTGGATTGCCGCCGGTGCCATTGCCGGAGCCCTCACCACGGTTTCGCTTCAAACCGTGGCCCGTGGGGCCATGGCACCGCTGCCGCTGGAAGAGCTGCAACAGCTTGCAGCCGTCTTTAGCATGGTCAAAACCGACTACGTGGAGCCGGTAGACGAGAAAAAGCTCATCAGCGACGCGATTGCGGGCATGGTGGCCAGCCTGGACCCGCACTCCCAGTACTTCGATAAAAAGTCGTTCAAGGAATTCCGCGAAGGTACCACCGGTCGTTTTGTGGGTGTGGGCATTGAGATCACCCAGGAAGACGGGCTGGTCAAGGTGGTTTCGCCCATCGAAGGCTCCCCGGCCTTCCGCGCGGGCCTCAAGCCCAATGACCTGATCACCAAGATCGACGACACCGCCGTCAAAGGCCTGGCGTTAAACGAGGCGGTGAAGAAGATGCGCGGCGAACCCAACACCAAGGTCAGCCTGACGATCTTCCGCAAGGACGAAAACCGCAGCTTCCCGGTAACCATCACCCGCGAAGAAATCCGCACCCAGTCAGTCCGGGCCAAGGTCGTTGAGCCCGGCTACGCCTGGGTCCGACTGAGCCAGTTCCAGGACCGCACGGTGGAAGATTTCGCCACCAAAGTCACCGACATCTACAAGCAAGAGCCCAAGCTCAAAGGCCTGGTACTCGACCTGCGCAACGATCCGGGTGGCCTGCTGGATGCCGCTGTAGCCGTGTCTGCCGCCTTCTTGCCTGAAAACGTCACCGTGGTGTCCACCAACGGCCAGTTGGCAGACAGCAAGTTCACCTACAAAGCCTCGCCCGAGTTCTACCAGCGCCGGGGGGCCGATGCCCTGGCCAATCTGCCTGCGGCCCTGAAGACCGTGCCGTTGATCGTGCTGGTCAATGAAGGCTCGGCCTCGGCCAGCGAGATCGTCGCTGGTGCCCTGCAAGACTACAAGCGTGGCACCATCATGGGTAGCCAGACCTTTGGCAAGGGCTCGGTCCAAACCGTGCGCCCCCTCGGCCCCGATACCGGTTTGAAACTGACCACCGCGCGCTACTACACGCCCAGCGGCAAGTCGATCCAGGCCAAGGGTATCGTGCCCGACGTGATGGTCGATGACACCGAAGACGGCAACCCCTTCGGTGCCCTGCGCATGCGTGAAGCCGACCTGGAAAAGCACCTCAACAGCGGCCAAGGCGAAGAGAAGAAGGATGAAGCCCGCGAAAAAGCCCGTGATGAAGCACGCAAACTACTGGAAGCCGAAGCCCTGAAACCGGTCGCTGACCGCAAGCCACCACCGGAGTTTGGCAGCGAAAAGGACTTCCAGCTGATCCAGGCGATCAACCAGTTCAAGGGCAAACCCGTCATCATCAGCAAGACCATGGTGGAGCGCAAAGAAGAGAAAAAAGAGAACTGATCAGGCCCCGCACTGTTCCTACAAAAAGCCCCGCTCTGCGGGGCTTTTCATTGTTAAATACCGCCATGACTGACGACCAATTGCTGCGCTATTCGCGCCACATCCTGCTGGACGACATCGGTATGGAGGGGCAAGAACGGCTTTTAAATGCCCACGCGCTGGTCATTGGCGCGGGCGGGCTGGGTTCTCCGGTCGCGCTGTACTTGGCCACGGCAGGTATCGGCCACATCACCCTGGTAGACCAGGACACGGTGGACCTGACCAACCTGCAGCGGCAAATCGCCCACAGCCTGGACCGCGTCGGCCAGCCCAAGGTGGACTCGGCGCGCACCGCCATGCAGGCCATCAACCCCGAGGTGCACATCACCACCGTCCAGGCCCGGGCCGATGCTGCGCTGCTGGACACGCTGGTGGCCCAGGCCGATGTGGTGCTCGACTGCTGCGACAACTTTGCCACCCGCCATGCCGTCAATGCCGCCTGCGTGCGCCACCGCAAGCCGTTGGTGTCGGGCGCCGCCATCCGCATGGACGGGCAAATTAGCGTGTTCGATGCGCGCGATACGGCATCGCCCTGCTACGCCTGCGTGTTCCCGCCCAGCGACGACTTTGAGGAAACCCGCTGCGCCGTAATGGGTGTGCTGGCCCCGCTGGTGGGCATCATCGGGGCCATGCAGGCAGCTGAGGCCATCAAGCTGCTCAGCGGCGCTGGCAGCTCGCTGGCCGGGCGGCTGCAAATGCTGGATGCGCGCACCATGGCCTGGAACGAAATCCGCATTCCACGCGACCCGGCGTGCAGTGTGTGCGGGCCCCTGTAGTGGGCCGGAGTCTATACTCCTATTTTCATAGCTGCCTGTGCAGTAGGAATAAGCGCTAGATGCCTAAAATCCTTGTAAATTGGGGTCCATTCCAGCGCTGCTTTCCGTTTCTCAACTGGCCGCGTCCCAACCGCACCACCATGCTGGGCGAACTCTGGGCCGGGCTGACAGTGGGCATGATGGTGATTCCCCAGGGTGTCGCCTACGCCGCCCTGGCCGGCATGCCGCTGGTCACCGGCATCTACGCCTCGCTGCTTCCGGCGCTGGTGGCAGTGCT
>NZ_JBDTEM010000499.1:0-22125 GCF_039922535.1 Rhodoferax sp.
GACGCGGTAGTCTTGGTGACGCCCACGTCTTTGCACGCCAACCAGGCCATTGCAGCCTTGCAGGCTGGTAAACATGTGTTTGTGGAAAAGCCGCTGGCGCTGAACCTGGCCGACTGTGAACGCGTGCTGGCCGTGGCCGAGCAGCACCCCGCGCAGGTGGCGATGGTGGGCTTTGTGCGGCGTTTTGACCCCAGCTATGTCACGGCCCAGACCAGCGTGGCCGCAGGCGAGATTGGCAAACCGTTTCTGGTGCGCAGCCAAACCTGCGACCAGAACGACCCCGAAGGTTTCTTTGTGCGCTTTGCGCCCACCTCGGGCGGCATCTTCATGGATTGCAGCGTGCATGACATCGACCTGGCGCGCTGGATGCTGGGCCGCCCCAAGGCCTTGCGCGCCTTTGCCACGGGTACCAACGCGCTACACCCGGCCTTGGCCGAGTTTGGCGATGTAGACAACGGCCTGGCCGTGGTCGAGTTTGAAGGCGGAGCCAAGGCCGTGCTGTACGCATCGCGCACCATGGCCCACGGCCACGAAACCAGCACCGAAGTGATCGGCACGGCAGGCAAGCTGCTGGTGGGCGAGCACGCGGCCCGCGACCGCGTGGTGCGCAGCGACGGCATGGGTGTGCGCCATACCGTGGTGGCCGATTTTTACGAACGCTTCGAAGCCGCCTTTGCGGCCGAGATGGCGGCCTTTGTCGCCGCCTGCCGGGGTGTGCAGCCCTTGACGCTGACCTTGTCCGACGCATTGGAAGCCACCCGCATTGGGCTGGCCATCACCCGTTCGCTGCGCAGCGGACAGGCCGAGCCTGTGTAGCGCGGAGTCGGTTCACCGCGCATACAGGTAGACATTTTTGATAACGCCGCTCGGCCATCTGGCCGGGCGGCGTTTTTTATACGCCGGCCCTGTCCAGGCGATCCCGTATCTGTTGGCATTCTTATAAAAAAGGACGGAGACTTTGTTTAAATTCAAGATGCAGAAGAAATCGGTGGCGCGCAAGCTGGCGCTGTTGTCGTTTGGCGGCTTGACCGCGGTGCTGATAGGTGTCGGGGTGGCGATCGGTGTCATCGAGCACAACAGCATCCACGCCTTGCGGGTGGCTTCGGTGGCCGAGCGGGTGCAGGGTATGGTGGCCTCGGCCGATGCGTCGGACCAGGTCAATCGCGGGCTGGTGGTCAAGTCCTTCACCAGCATCCGGCGCAACTTTGACCGTACGGTGGCGCTGGACCCGGCCAGCGGCGAGCTGATGAGCGGCGGCGCGGCCATTAACGACGACTTCCAGGTGGTGGACAAATACTCGCGCGATACCGGTGGCGTGGCCACGGTGTTTGTCAAAAAGGGCGAGGACTTTGAATCCATCACCTCGTCGCTGCGCAAGGACGACGGTACCCGGGACATCGGCACGCTGCTGGATCGCAACGATCCGGCCTACAAGTTGATGTTGGCGGGCGAGACCTATGCGGGCCCGGTCAAGCTGTACGGCAAGCCCTACATGGCCCAGTTCGAAGCACTCAAGGACGCGGCAGGTGCGGTGGTGGGCGTGCTATTTGCGGGTAGCGACGTGTCGTTCCAGCAATTCGTGATGGGCAAGCAAATTGCCGACACCCGGTTTTTTGACACCGGCGGGGCTTACTACATCGATGCCAGCGGCCCGCTGGCGGATGCCCGGTTTACCGCGCACCCGCAGGCCAAGGGCAAGAAAGTACTGGAAGCCTACCCCGATGCCGACAAGTTTCTGGCCGCCCTGGCCGAAGCACCCGAAGGCTATGTGCGCCATGCGCAGTCGTTTCTGGGCGAGCCGGGCGAAGACCGTTGGGCCGTGATGCGCAAGACCAAGGAGGGCGGTGGCTGGATCGTCGCCGAAATTTCCGAGCAGGAATCCATGGCGCTGTACTGGGCCAATATGCGGGTTATCTGGAGTCTGCTGGTGGGCACGGCGCTGCTGCTGGCCGTCGGCCTGTTCATGCTGGTTCGCCGCACGGTGAGCCAGCCGCTGGGCGAATTGACCGGCGCCATCACCCTGGTGGCACAGGGCGACCTGACACAGGTGTTCCACTCGGGGCGCCAGGACGAAATCGGGGCGCTGGTGAACGAGGTCGAGAGTCTGCGCCAACGCTATTGCCAGACCCTGCTGCAGGTGCGCGCCTCGGTAGAAAGCATAGGCACGGCCAGCTCCGAAATTGCCAGCGGCAGCCAGGACCTGAGCGTGCGCACCGAACAGACCGCCAGTAATCTGCAAATCGCCGCCACCAGCATGGAGCAGCTCACCGATACGGTGAAGAGCTCGGCCGACGCGGCGCGCCAGGCGAACCAGCTGGCGGCCTCGGCCGCCGAAGTGGCGGCGCGCGGTGGTGCCGTGGTCGGCCAGGTGGTGGCCACCATGGACGATATCAACCGCAGTTCGCAGAAGATTGGCGACATCATCGGTGTGATCGACGGCATTGCTTTCCAGACCAACATCCTGGCCTTGAACGCCGCCGTGGAAGCCGCCCGGGCCGGCGAACAAGGCCGGGGTTTTGCGGTGGTGGCCAGCGAGGTGCGCAACCTGGCGCAGCGCAGCGCCGAGGCCGCCAAGGAGATCAAATTGCTGATCAGCGCCTCGGTGGGCAAGGTGGCGGGGGGCTCGCGGCTGGTGCAGAGCGCCGGCCAGACCATGGAGGAGATCGTCGGCTCGGTGCAGCGCGTCAGCGACATCATTGGTGATATCACTGCGGCATCGGGCGAGCAGTCGGAAGGTATTGGCAAGCTGAACACCTCGGTTAGCCAGCTGGACCAGATGACGCAGCAGAACGCGGCGCTGGTCGAAGAATCGGCCGCGGCGGCCGAAAGCCTGCGCGAACAGGCGCAGCGCCTGGCCGAGGCCGTGGGGGTCTTCAAGCTAACGGAAACAGCGCTCGCGCTACCGGCACTGCGGTAGCTGTGGGCCTAGCTGCGCGGCGCCGGGCTTAGAACGGCGCGTCTTCGCTGGTGCCGGCGTCAGGCGTGCTGACGGCTTCTTCGGTATCCGCGGCAGCAGCCTGGCGCAGCGTAGCTTTTTCGCCTGCGCTGGCAAACTTGCTGTACTTGCCCAGCACCGACACCAGCTGACCGTACACGCGCGGGTTACCGGCCATGCATTCTTTTTGGTCCAAAAAGTCGGCTTCGCCCGTGAAATTACCCACCAAGCCACCGGCTTCGGTGACCAGCAGCGAACCCGCGGCTACGTCCCAGGGGTTCAGGCCGGTTTCAAAAAAGCCATCGGTAAAGCCTGCGGCCACGTAGGCCAGGTCCAGCGCCGCAGCGCCAGGGCGGCGGATACCGGCCAGCTTGGGCATCAGGTCGGACATCATGCCCAGGTAATTTTTGAAGTTGTCACCGGGGCGGAACGGGAAGCCGGTGGAAATCAGGCATTCGTTCAGGCGCACGCGCTTGGAGACGCGGATGCGGCGCTCGTTCATGTAGGCACCACGGCCTTTGGTGGCGGTGAACAGATCGTTGCGGGTGGGGTCAAAAACAACGGCTTGTTCGATCTTGCCCTGCACGGCCAGCGCGATGCTGACGCAGTAGAACGGAAAGCCGTGGATGAAATTGGTGGTGCCGTCGAGCGGGTCGATGATCCACACAAACTCGGAATCTTTGGCGCCAAACTCTGAACCCGATTCTTCTGCCAAGATGCCGTGGCCAGGGTAGGCCGTGGTCAGCGTCTCGATGATGACTTTCTCAGCCGCCTGGTCGACTTCGGTGACGAAATCGTTGATTTGCTTCTGGTTGATACGTACCGCTTCAACGTCAAGCGCCGCGCGGTTGATCAGCGAGCCAGCGGCACGGGCGGCCTTGACGGCCACGTTAAGCATCGGGTGTAGGTTTGGGAGCGCCATAGATTTTTAAGAAGAGCAAAAGAAGAGCAGCCAGGCGATGCAGGCAGCGACAATCGGTGGATTTTACCCGTCCTACCGTTTCCGCCATGCAAAGCCGTTTTATTCTGATCCAACCCAGCCACGCTGGCAATGTGGGTGCTACTGCCCGGGCCATGAAAGTCATGGGCTTTGACGACCTGGTACTGGTCAATCCGCGCTGGCCCAATGTGCTGCGCCGCCTGGAAACCATCCAGCGCGCCAGCGGGGCCCTGGACGTGCTCAACAACGCCCGCATCGTCGGCACGCTGGACGAAGCGCTGGACGGCATGGACCACCTGTGCGCCACCGCCATGACGCCGCGCGACTTCGGCCCGCCCACCACCACGCCGCGCCCGCATTTCGAAGCGCTATTAAAACGAGAGCTGCCTGCGCAGGTGGAATATGCGCCAGAAGTCGATTTGGCATTAAATTTGACACCCAAGCGCCCCGAGGGCATTGCTTTTCTGTTTGGCTGCGAGCGCTTCGGCATGGCCAACGAAGACGTGTACCGCTGCCACGTGGCGTTGAGCATTCCCACCAACCCGAACTTCGGCTCGCTGAATCTGGCCGCCGCCGTGCAGCTCATCGCCTACGAATGGCGCATGGCCCTGGGTGGCTATGCCGTGGAAGCCGCCACGCAAGTGCCGGTGCAGGCCGACGCGCGCCAGGTCGGCGGCATGCTGGCGCACTGGGAGCTGGCGCTGACCGCACTGGGCTTCCTGGACCCCGCCGCGCCCAAAAAATTGATGCCGCGCCTGAACCAGTTGTTCAACCGTGCCCAACCGCTACAGGAAGAAATCCACATCCTGCGCGGCATTGCCAAAGCCATCACGCAGGCTGCGGACAAAGCAAAGACTGACACTAAAGAATAGACTTGCGCCCATGTTTTCCCGCCTACGCTCCGACATCCGCTGCATCCTCGACCGTGACCCCGCTGCCCGCACCACCTGGGAGGTGTTGACTTGCTACCCCGGCCTGCACGCGGTGGTGTTGCACCGCCCGGCCCACTGGTGCTGGCACCACGGCTTCAAATGGCTGGGGCGCTTCATCTCACACATTGCGCGGGGGCTGACGGGTATCGAAATCCACCCCGGTGCCAAGCTGGGCGAGAGGGTGTTCTTTGACCACGCGATGGGCGTGGTGGTGGGCGAGACCGCCGAAATCGGCGACGGCTGCACCATCTACCAGGGTGTGACGCTGGGCGGTACCTCGTTGTACAAAGGTGCCAAGCGCCACCCCACGCTGGGCCGCGACGTGGTGGTCAGCGCCGGGGCCAAAGTGCTGGGTGGCTTCACCGTGGGCGACGGGGCCAAGATCGGCTCCAACGCGGTGGTCATTAAACCCGTGCCTGCGGGTGCCACAGCGGTGGGTATCCCGGCCCGCATCATCCTGCCCAAGGATGGTGCCGTGGGCGATGCCGCCATGGCCACGCCGCGCTTCAGCGCCTATGGCATCACCCCCGACGGCGACCCGATTGGCGAGGCCATGCGCGGCCTGATCGACAGCGCCTCCAGCCAGGAACACCAGATTACGCTGCTCTGGCAGGCCATCGAGAAGCTCTCGGCCACCCAGACCACCCCCGACTGCGTGCCCTGCGACGCGGCCCGCACCGAGTGCTTCGAGGCCGAGAAATTTACGCAGTTGGTAGGGAAGTAGTGGCGCTGGGGGCGACCCGCAGCAGCGCGTACCAGTCGAGTTTGCGGGTCAGTGCCATCACGCAAGCCAGTACGGCAAACAGGGCAAGGGTACCCACCACCATGGCGGTTTGCTCCAGCTGCAGCAGCACAAACAGCAAGCCGTACAGCGCCGCAATGCCCGCGCCAAACGGCAGGCCGCGCCGCCAGCTATGCAGCATGTGGCTGGCGTAATAGCCCAACAGCAGCACGCAGGCGCTGGCGGCAATCGCATAAGCGGTGTTGAACGCCAGGTGCTCCGACAGGCTGACCAGCAGCAAAAAGAAGATGCTGATGGCCGCGCCCACCAAAAAGTACTGGATGGGGTGCACCCGCAGCCCGCGCATGCACTCAAACAGCCCCACCGCCACAAAGGTCAGCGCGATGAACAGCAGGCCGTATTTGGTGGCCCGGTCGGACAGCGAGTAGGTGTTGATCGGGTCGATAAAGCCCAGCCCCAGGGTTTCCACACAGGCCGGGCTGTGGCCGCTGGCATCTACCGCCGTGGTGCGGGCAACCGTGTAGTCTGCATCCTCCAGCTCGCGGCGTGGGCCCATGCCACCGCTGCACAGCGGGCCTGCGTCCAACACCGCCTGCTGGGCGCTGCTGGCCAGGGCCGAGACGCGCCAACTGGCTTCAAAACCCTGGTTGCTGACCTTGCGCTCCGAGGGCAAAAACTGCCCGTCAAAACGCGGGTGCGGCCAGTTGGACGACAGACTGATCTGGGTGGCGCTGCCCAGTGGCACGAAGTTCAAGGCCTCGGTGCCCAGCAGCTCCAGTTCCACCTCGGCCCGCAGCGGTGCGTTGGCCACCGTGTTGGCCGGCAGGCTGGCCTGCACCCCGCGCGGGTAGGCGCTGTGCTGGGTGCCCGCCTGCACGGTTTGCGGCTGGCCGTTGATTTGCACGTCGGCCTGGCGGATGCCGCGTGCGTCGCTCACCGCCAGCATCAGCACCGGCGGGCCGCAGCGCACCGTTGCCCCGGTGTGCTGCGGCTGCGGGGTCAGGGCCTGCAAATCCGCCCACTGTGCGGACAACTTGGCCTTCAGGGTGAACACCTGGGTGGCGTACAAACCGCGCGCCCGCGCTTCCACCTGGCTGGTGCTGGCTACATTCAGCGTGCTGGGCGCGGCCACCAGGTTAAAGCTGCTGCGCTCCAGCACCACGCCCTTGTCGGTGGCGTGGCTCCAGTCCTCCGTGCAGGCGCGGTGCACCAGCGGCCCCAGCACGGTCTGGCTGCCTGCCAGGCTGCGGGCCACGCTATCGACCGCGCTCTGGTGCCGCCCCTGGCGCTCCCGGACCAGCTGGGTAATCTGCGCCAGACCCAGCAGCAGCAACACCGCCACCACCAGCAACCCGGAAAATTTGCCAAAAATCATTGTTTTCATCGCCCACTCCTTTTTGAAAAGAGCGAGTTTCTGGCCCGCTGGTGAGCAGCGCGTGAAGTCTGTGAAGTGGCGGTGAAGTGGGGCTGTGCAGCTACGGAAATTGCAGCGTCACGCGCAGGCCGGGGTGGGTGTTGGCGATGTGCAGCGTGCCGCCGTGCAGCGCCATGGTCTGTGCCACGATGGCCAGGCCCAGGCCTGAGCCCTTGGTATGGCCGTCGGGCCGCACGGTGGAGAAGAACTTTTGCCCCAGTTTGGGCAGCGCAAAGTCGGGCACGCCAGGCCCCAGGTCTTGCACCACGATGCTGCGGCCCACGGCGGCCAGCGTGGTGCGGCTGCCGGGCGGCGCAAAGGCGGCGGCGTTGTCCAGCAGATTACCCAGCGCCAAGGACAGCAGCGCGGGCTCGATGCGCACCGTCTGTGAATCCTCATTTGCTATCAAGTCAATAGCTATCTGTGGACGTTCTACCTGCGCCAGAGCCATAAATGATGCCAAAAAATCAGCCAGCACCAGGCTCTGCGGCTGGTGCAATTCCTGGCGCTGCTCCAGCTTGCTGAGCTCCAGCAGGCGGTCTACCAGCGACTGCAGGCGCTGGGTTTGCGCCAGGATGTCGGTGGCGAAGGCGTGGCGGTCGGGTTCGGGCAGGGGGTCTTGCAGCAGCTCGCCCGCGCCGCGGATGGCGGCCAGCGGGCTTTTCAGCTCGTGCGTCAGGGCGCGCACATAGCCTTCGATGTAGTCGCGCCCCTCGACCCGCTGGCGCATGGCCTGCATGGCCTGGGCCAGCTCGCCCAATTCACCGGGAATGCGCGGCAGCGACAGCTTCTTGCCCGCCTCCATGGCGTTGGCGTAGCGGCGCAACTGGCGGATGCTGAACACCACCCACAGCGTTACCGCCACCCCCACCGCCGCCGACAGGCCCAGCAGCCAGAATCCGCTGACCAAAATCTTGCGCTCGGCCCGGTCGATAAAGGCCTGCACCGTGGCCACCGGCTTGGCCACCGTCAGCACGCCGATGGCTTGGCCCTGGTAGGTCACGGGTGCGGCCACATACAGCACCGAGCTGCGGTCGTCGCGCTGGACTTCGCGGGTGGCGCGGGCCCCGTATTCGCCGCGCAAGGTACGGGCCACGTCGCGCCACTGCGAATAGTCCTGCCCCTCGGCGGCGTGGGCCGAGTCGAACACCACCATGCCTTTGGCATCGGTCACGTAAACGCGAAAGTCCAGCGACTGTTTGTCCAGCCCCCAGATGCGCGCGTCGATGGGCCGCCGGGCGTAGGCCGCCACCTGGGTGGCAAACCGGCCCTGCGCCATGCGTCCCGCGTGCAGGTCGTCGGCGGCCAGCTCGGCCAGGATGTTGGCGGTGTCCACCATCATGTCTTCCATCACCTCGCGCACGCTGGGCTTGACCTCGGCCACAAAAATCCGCAGTACGAAAAACCCCGCCAGTCCGGTGATCAGGAAAAACCCAAACAGGATGCGGATGCCCAGATGCATCCTCAAACGCCCTGTGCGACGGAGTAGCCTAAGCCCCGGTGCGTGGTGATCGGGTCGCGCTCGGGGGTGATGTGCTGCAGCTTGGCGCGCAGGGTCTTGATGTGCGTGTCTACGTGCGGTCGGCGCTGTCCGAGTCATGGCCCCACACGGCGGCCAGCAAGGCATCGCGGCTGCGTACCCGGCCCGGCTGGCGCAGCAATTCGGCCAGCAGGCCCAGCTCGCGCCGCGTCAGCGCCAGCGGCTGGCCCTGCCAGGTGGCGCGCTGGCCGTCGATGTCCAGCGTGAATCCGGTCGTTGCAGGTGCGGCTGACAGCGCCGGGGCCGAGGCGCGGCGCAGCAGCCCGCGCACCCGTGCCACCAGCTCGCGCGGGCTGAACGGCTTGGTCACGTAGTCGTCGGCCCCCAGCTCCAGGCCGACCACGCGGTCAATCTCTTCGCCGTGGGCACTCAGCACCAGCACCGGCAGGTGCTGCAGCGCCGGGGTGGCGCGCACATGGCGGCACACGTCCAGCCCCGAGCCGTCGGGCAGGCCGATGTCCAGCACCAGCACGTCGGGCGGCGTGGAGCACGTGGTAGCCAGTTGCCGCAGCGCATCCGCCACCAGCAGGCAGTGCGTCACCCGCAGCCCCGCGCGCTCCAAAGCGTAAACCACGGTTTTGGCGATGGCCGGGTCGTCTTCAAGCAGGAGGATGTGGGCTGGGGACATGGGCGCGTGGGCTGGTCGGCGGAAGGCGAAGGCGGTAGGATAAGCCATGTCCTATGCCCAATCCCAACACCGTTTTAATGCCGACACCTATCTGGTTTGGGAGGCCAACCAGAGTGAGCGCCATGAATACTTTCAGGGCGAAGTCTTTGCCATGGCGGGGGGCACGCAGAACCACAACACGGTGGCATTGAATGCTGCTGTTGCTTTGCGCAGCCATCTCAAAGGCACGCCTTGCAGGGTTTTTATGTCGGATATGCGCTTGCAGGTGGTCGCAGTGGATGCGTATTTTTACCCCGACGTGGTGGTGAGTTGCCAGCCACGCGCTGCGGCGGATGGCCAAGCGTCATCGGTGAATGCGCCGGTATTGGTGGTCGAAGTCCTGTCCGACAGCACCGCCACCTGGGACCGGGGCGGAAAATTCGCGGCCTACCGGCAACTGCCCAGCCTGCAAGAGTACGTGCTGATCGACCCGCAAGCCCAGACGGTCGAGCTGTACCGGCGCAACGCCGCCCAGCGGTTTGAACTCTATGCCTGGGATGTCCGCACCAACCCAGGCCCCTGCGAATTCGCCAGCGTCGGAATGCAATGGCCGCTGGAGGCGGTGTTTGAGGGCGTGGTGGCCGACCAACCCGCCGACACAGCCAGGGCTGATGCGGCGTAAAAATACAAGTCTTTTAGGCCGCTAGCGCATATTCCACCTGCGCAGGCAGCTTCTTTTTCGATAGCAAATTAGTCGGACATGACCCGCGCGGTGCCCGCCACGCGCACCGAGCTGCCGGGCAGGTTGCTGAACTCTGCGCGCAGCAGCGAGCGCATGCCCATGTCTTCCCCTTGCACTACGTTGATACGGCTAGCATGTGGCCAGGCGATGTCGCGCAGATAGCCGGCCAGGGCCGCGGTGGCGGAACCGGTGGCGGGATCTTCCAGCACACCACCGCTGGCGAAGGCGTTGCGGGTGTGCCATTGCTGCGCGGTTTCCGTAAACCCTAGCAGGATGGTGGCCCAGCCTTCGCGCCGCATCAGCACCCGGCCAGCGGCCAGGTCGTAGCGCATGGCAGCCAGGGCGGAGCGGGTTTTCAGCGCCAGCACCAGATGGTCTGCACCGCCGTGGGCCAGCGCAGGCGGGATGCGTGGGTCTAGGTCGCTCCATGTGTAGCCAAACAAAGCCAGCGCCTCGGCAACCAGCGTGGCTGGTGCAGGTTGGCTGCGGGTGGGTGGCGACTGCAGCGCAGCGGCGACGGTGGTCCCCTGGCGTTGGCCCTCGACCGTAATCTGGGCGTGGTTCAGCGCCAAGGCAAACACGCCGTCGCCCTGCTGCAGCGCCAGGGCCGCGCCGAGTGCGATGGTGGCGTGGCCGCAAAACGCGACTTCACTCTCGGGCGAAAAGTAGCGTACGCGCCAACTATCGCCCATCGGCGTGGCAAACACGGTTTCTGAAAACCCCACTTCGGCGGCGATGCGCTGCATGTCGGCATCGAGCGGCAGTGCGTCGGCAAGCACCACGCCCGCCGGGTTACCACCGGTGTCGCCGTCGGAGAAGGCTGCGATTTTCTGGATGTGCATGGCGGACTCTTGTGGGTTGCTCTATTTTTTGTAACTGCCCGCGCAGGTGCTGATTGCGCTAGAGGCTGTTTTTATGCTGAATTCCGTATTGCCGACTTGGGTCGAAACGCCTTGCACACCGCGTCGTCCGTCTCCAGGTACGGCCCGCCGATCAAGTCGATGCAGTAGGGCACGGCCGCAAAGATGCCGGGCACGTTACGGGCGGGCAGGCCTTCCAGCGTCTCGGCGATGGCCTTGGGCTGGCCGGGAAGGTTGAGGATCAGGGCCTGGCCGCGAATGACGGCGGTTTGCCGCGACAGGATGGCGGTGGGCACAAACTGCAGGCTGATCTGGCGCATCTGTTCGCCGAAGCCGGGCATCTCCTTGTGGGCCACGGCCAGGGTGGCTTCAGGGGTCACGTCGCGCAGGGCCGGGCCGGTGCCGCCGGTGGTCAGCACCAGGCTGCAACCGGCATCCACCAGCTCGACCAAGGTGGCGCTGATGGTGGCCTGCTCGTCGGGGATCAGGCGTGGGAGGAAGGTGATCGGGTTTTGCAACGCCCGGGTCAGCCAGTCTTGCAGGGCGGGCAGGCCTTTGTCTTCGTAGACCCCGCTGCTGGCGCGGTCGCTGACCGAGACGATGCCGATTTTTACGGGGTCGCTCATTCCTCGTCGGCCTGGTGCGTTTCGTCGATACCGCCGTCATTCAAGGGGCCATCGATGTCTGCCAATTGCTCACGCACCAGCTGGAAGATGTCGCGGTAGGCGCGGCCATGGCGCGGCAGGGCACCGGGCTTTTCGGGCACTAGGTCTTTGCGGGCCTGGCGGACCAGGGCGCGCAGCTGCTGGGAGTCGGTTTGCGCAAATTCTGCGATCCACTCGCCGAAGGCATCGTCTTCGGCGATCAGGCGGTTGCGCCAGGTTTCGGCCTTGTGCAGGGCCAGGTTTTCTTGCGCCGAGCCGGAGTGCTGGATTTTCAGCGTGGCGCGGATCTCTTCGAGCTTTTCGGGTTCTTGCTTGCGCATGAGTTTGCCGATGAACTGCATCTGGCGGCGCTTGCCCTCAAAGTTGGTGATGCGTTTGGCCTCGACGATGGCGTCGTGCAGCTTTTCGGTGAGTTGCAGCTTGTTAAATAGCTCCAGGCGCAGCGTCAGCAGGCTTTCGCCCAAGGCTTGCAGTTCGTCACTTTCTTTTTTGAGGTCGGTGCGGCTGGAGGCATCGGTGCCCTTGAGTTCGGCTTTGAGCTGGATGTCCAGTTCGCTCCCTTCGGCAACGAATTTGCCGTGGACGTAGTAGCCTTTGGTGAGTTTGCGTGACATGGTTTTTAGCGTTGTGCGCGCTGTGCGCGGGGTATCCGATGGGGGTGCAGCAGGGGAGGCTGCGTGGCAAGTATCATAGCCGCCAACATGAAAAAACCTGATTCCACCGTCCCCAGTGCCCACCGTGGCCCCGATAGCGGCTTCGCCTACAGCCGTCCCTTCTTTGAAGAACTGGTCGATAGCGCCTTGGCACATGCCAAAAAACTCGGTGCCACCGATGCCGGGGCCGAGGCCTCCGAAGGCTGCGGCCTGAGTGTTTCCGTCCGCAAGGGCGCACTGGAAACCGTGGAGCGCAACCGCGACAAATCTCTGGGCATCACCGTGTACCTGGGCAAGCGCCGGGGCAATGCCAGCACCTCCGACTTCTCCAAGGCAGCTATCCAGCAAACGGTGAAAGCGGCGTACGACATCGCCCGCTTCACCGCCGAAGACCCGTTTGCGGGCCTGCCGGATGCCAAGAACATTGCCAAGCGCCAGGTCGATCTGGACCTGTTCCACCCCTGGGCCATCACCAGCGAAGAAGCGGCCCAGATCGCCATGGAATGCGAGGCCGCGGCCCTGCAAACCAGCAAGCAGATCACCAACAGCGAAGGTGCGGGCGTGTCGGCCCAGCAGTCGCATTTCTTCAGTGCCCACACCAATGGCTTTCGCGGCGGCTACGCCAGTTCGCGGCATTCCATGTCGGTGGCGCCGATTGCGGGCAAGGGCAGCGGCATGCAGCGTGATTCCTGGTACAGCTCGATGCGCAGCGCTGAAGAGTTGGCTTCCCCTGAGGCCGTGGGCCGCTATGCCGCCCAGCGCGCTTTGAGCCGCCTGAAGTCGCGCAAGATCCCGACCACCGAGTGCCCGGTGCTGTTCGAATCGCCCCTGGCGGCCGGGCTGCTGGGTGGTTTTGTGCAGGCGGTGAGCGGCGGCGCCTTGTACCGCAAGAGCACGTTTTTGCTGGATTCGATGGGCCAGCAAATCTTTCCGAAGCACATCAACCTGCTGGAAGATCCGTTTGTAAAGCGCGGCAAAGGCAGCTCGCCGTTTGACGAAGAGGGCGTGCGCGTCAAGGCGCGCACCGTGGTGGATGCGGGCCGCGTGGAGGGCTACTTCCTCAGCAGCTATTCAGCCCGCAAGCTGGGTATGAAGACCACGGGGAATGCCGGTGGTTCGCACAACCTGGTGCTGTCTTCCACCCGCACCCGCGCCGGCGATGATTTGGATGCGATGTTGCGCAAGCTGGGCACGGGCCTGTTCGTCATCGAGCTGATGGGCCAGGGCGTGAACTACGTGACCGGCGACTATTCGCGCGGTGCCAGTGGCTTCTGGGTGGAGAACGGCGAAATTGCCTTCCCAGTGGAAGAGATCACCATTGCTGGCAACCTGAAAACCATGTTCAAGGGCATCCAGGCGATTGGCGCGGATACCTACAACTACGGTGCCAAAACCGTGGGTTCCATCTTGATCAACAAGATGAAGGTGGCAGGCAGCTGATGTAAGCCTTTTAGGCCTCTAGCGCACATTCCACCTGCGCCACCAGCTATTGATAGGATAGCTGGTGGCGTTGTGCTTTGCGGGCTTACTTGCTGCGCATCTTGGTGAGCGTGTTCTGCGTTTCCTGCCACAAATCCATACCTACGTTGGCGGCGACCTGGGCGTTGACCTTGGTGAGCTTGTCGCGCATGCGGGCGGCTTCTGTGGGGGCCAGCTGGTTGATTTGCATGCCCTTGGTTTTCAGGTCGGCCATGGCTTTGGCGGCTTCTTCGCGGGTATCCTTGCGTTCGAAGTCGCGGCTCTGGATGGCGGCGTCCAGCAGCACTTTGCGCTCGTCCTTGCTCAGGCCATCCCACCATTTTTTGCTGGCCATTACGATCCAGGGGCTGTAGACGTGGTTGGTCACGCTCAGGTACTTTTGTACCTCGTAGAACTTGCTGGAAACGATGGTGTTGAACGGGTTTTCCTGCCCGTCCACGGTGTTGGTTTCCAGCGCGCTGAACAACTCGCTAAAGGGCAGCGGAATCGCGTTGGCACCCAGGGTCTTGAAGCTGTTCAGGAACACCTCGTTTTGCATCACGCGCAGCTTGATGCCGTCCATGTCTTCCAGCTTGGTGATGGGGCGTTTGTTGTTGGTCAGGTTGCGAAAGCCGTTCTCCCAGTAGACCAGGCCGACCAAGCCCTTTTCCTGCAGCTTGTCCATGATTTTCTGGCCAATGGGGCCGTCCAGAATGGCATCGGCCTCTTGGACGTTGTTGAACAGAAAAGGCGTGTCCCACAGCGCCATCTCTTTGGTGATGCCAACCAGGGTGGCGGTGGAGCCGACCATCATTTCTTGCGCGCCGCCGATCACGGCCTGCTGCATTTGCACGTCGGGGCCCAGGGCCGAGGCACCAATGGCGCGCACCTTCATCTTGCCGCCCGAGGCTTTCTCTACCGCCTGGGCAAACACCTTGGACGCGCGGCCCTGGTTGCTTTGCTCGTTCAGGCCGTAGCCAAAGCGGATGATGCGTGGTTTGATGTCTTGGGCGAAGGCGGCGCCGGTGGCACCCAGAGCAAGCGCGGCCACGGTGGCCAGAGCGGTGCGGCGGAGGAAGGTTTGCATGGTATTTGTCCTTGGTGATAGAGAGGAAAGCAAAGAACGACGGGCGGCTTAACGCATCCACGCCACGGGGGCAATGACGATCTGCGGAAAGATCACGAACGTGATCAGTATCAGTACGTAGGTGAGGAGAAAGGGGCCCACGCCCTTGACGACGGTGTGCATCGGGATGCGGCCGACACCGGCAATCACATTCAGCACGGTGCCGACCGGCGGCGTGATCAGGCCGATGGCGCCGTTCAGCACGAACATCAGGCCGAAATACACCGGGTCTATGCCCGCTTTGACGGCGATGGGCAGCATCACCGGCGCGAAGATCAGGATGGTGGGCGTCAGGTCCAGCGAGGTGCCGATGATGATGAGCACCACCATCATGACCGCCATCAGAACCCGCGGGCTCTCCACCAGCGGGCCAAGCCAGCCCGACAGCGTGCTGGGCAGGTCGGCCAGGGTAATCATGTAGCTGGCCACGGCAGCACCTGCGCAGAGGAACATCACCACCGCGGTGGTTTTGGCGGCACGCACCAGCACCGCGTACAGCTCGGGTAGCTGCATTTCGCGGTGCACGAACAGGGCCACGACCAGGGCGTAGAAAGCCGCCACCACGGCCGCTTCGGTGGGAGTGAACAGGCCACTCTTCATGCCCCCGATGATGATCACGGGCATCAGCAGTGCCCAAAAGGCTTTGGCCGTGGTCTTCAGGCGCTCTTGCAGCGGCAGGGGCTGGCCAACCGGTAGCTCGGTTTTGCGCAGCACGAACTTCCACGCCACGATCAAGCCCGCGCCCATGATCAACCCCGGCACGATGCCCGAGACAAACAAGGCCGAGATCGAGGTGTTGGTGGTCACGCCGTAAATCACGAAGGGCATGGACGGCGGGATGATGGGCGCGATGATGCCACCCGAGGCCAGCAGTCCGGCCGATACCGGCAACGGGTAGCCGTGCTTGCGCATCATGGGCAACAAAATAGTGGCCAGCGCGGCCGTGTCGGCCAGGGCCGAGCCGCTCATGCTGGCCATCAGCACCGCGGCACCAATGGCCACGTAGCCCAGGCCGCCGCGGATGTGGCCCACCCAGGCCTGTGCCATGGTGATGATGCGGCGGCTGATGCCGCCGGAGTTCATCAGCTCACCGGCCAGAATGAAGAAGGGCACGGCCAGCAGTGGAAAGCTGTCCACCCCGGCCACCAAGTTTTGGGCCAGCAGCTGGGTGTCCCAGAAATCCAGTACCCAGGCCATACCCGCCCCGGTGAGTACCAATGCCAATGCCATGTTCATGCCGATGCCCATCAGCACCAGCATGCCCAGCACGAAAACCACGAATGCTTGCGCTTCTGCGGACATACGGCTTACTCCACTTCCGCACTGTGGCCGAGGCTCAGCGCTTTGTTACGAACCAGTTCCACCAGTGCCATCAGAGCGATGGACAGGGAGCATAAAAATGCCGGTAAGGGCAGCAGTGCGCTGGAGTAACCCAGCACCACCGAATGGCTGCCCATGCCCACGACGATCTGCTGCCAGGCTCCCCAGGCCAGAAAACTGCAGCCCAATACCACCAGCGTACGGATCAGGGCCGCCATGGCCACCAGCGCGGCGGGTTTTTCACGCAGCGCCTGCAACAGGCCGGTGAACGCCATGTGTTCGCCCATGGGGTAGGAAGCGGTGGCACCGATGAACACCATCCATACAAACAGCAGGCGCGACAGTTCTTCACTGGCGGCCACGCCGCTGCCAAAGCCGTAGCGCAGTACGACGTTGACGAAGACGGAGGTGGCCATCACGGCCAGGCATAGCGCCATGGCCGCATGGGCCAGACGCACCGCGCGGGGCGGCTGTGGGGGGGCTTCAGGGGCTTGCATGCGGGGTCTCCTGCATCCATTGGATGACGTGTTGGTTGAGGGCGGTCAGCGTCTGGGTGGCATCCACCGTCAGCACGCCGGGTTCGCCGAGTGGGCTTTCCAGCGTAGCGAACTGGCTATCGACCAGATTCGCCTGGAAGTAATGCCCGCCTGCGCGTTGCGCCACCCGGGTACGGGCGGCATCGATGCTCAGGGCCAGATGCACAAAACGCAAGCCGGGCAGGGCGGCGCGCAACTGGTCGCGGTAGATTTTCTTGAGGGCTGAACAGGTCAGCACGGAACCGCCGGGGTGGCGTTGCAGTTCGGACCCCAGCAGCGCCAGCCAGCCCACGCGGTCGGCATCGACAAGTGGGGTACCGGCGCGCATTTTTTCGACGTTGGCGGCGGGGTGGAAGTCGTCGCCCTCCACCAGAGGCCAACCCAGCGCCTGGGCGACCGCATGGCCTAAGCTGGATTTGCCGCATCCGGCAACGCCCATGACAACCAGAGAAACCATATTGGACAGCGCAATCCCAAAAGATGTGAAAAATGCAGGCCACCCCATGAACGCGGTGCTTGCGGAATACCCAGTTTTGCAACTTGCAAACTTGGACAGCGCTATCCTAAATGCGGCAGGGGGCGTTGACGATCAGGGTTTTCACCAGCCAGGAGGGTTATTTTTGGGGAGGCTGGGAGCGGCCCAAGCCAGGGAAAGGCATGGTTAGAATCGCGTCCAAAGCTATGGACAGCCCTCTTTCTACCCATCTGCGGCGCCGTGCTACGGGCCGTGCCACCCTCAATGATGTGGCCGCCGCCGCAGGTGTCAGTGCCATCACTGCATCGCGGGCGCTGCGCGGTGCGCGCTCGGTCGATCCGCTGTTGGTGGACCGCGTTCAGGTGGCGGCGCAGCAACTCGGCTACGTGCCCGACCCCGCCGCCCGCGCGCTGGCATCGGCCCGCAGCACGCATGTGGCGGTGTTGATTCCGCTGCTTTCCAACGCCTTGTTTGTGGAACTGCTGGATGCCGTGCAACACACCCTGGCACCTGCCGGTTACCAGACTCTGATGGGTGTCACACACTACCAGCCCGCCGAAGAAGATGCCTTGCTGCGTAGCTACCTGGCGCATCGCCCGGCCGGCCTGATGGTGACCGGCCTGGACCGCAGCGATGCGGCCCGCCAGATGATCGCGGCCAGCGGCGTGCCCTGCGTCCATTTGATGGAAACCGCGCCGACATCCGGTGTCTACGGCGTGGGCCTGTCGCAGACCGACGCGGCCCGTACCCTCACCGAGCACCTGCTGCAGCGGGGCCGCCGCCGCATTGCCTACGTAGCCGGCCAGCTCGATCCGCGGGTGATGCAGCGTGCCGAGGGCTATCGGATAGCTTTGCGCGCCGCCGGTTGCTATGACCCCATGCTGGAGGTGCTGGACCCCGCGCCCACCTCGATGGCGCTGGGCGGAAGCTTGCTAGAGGACTTGCTGCAGCGCCACCCGGATGTGGATGCGGTGTTTTTCTGTAACGACGATCTGGCCCAGGGCGGGTTGCTGGCGGCGCTGCGTTTGCAAGTGCCCGTGCCGCAGCGGATTGCCGTGGTGGGGTTCAATGATTTGGCGGGCAGCGACCAGATGCCGCCGCCGCTGACCACCATCCGCACCCCCCGCGCCGAAATCGGCACCCAAGCCGCCCGCATGTTGCTGGCATTGATGCGCGGCGAAGCCGTGCCACAGAGCATGTTGGACCTGGGGTTCGAACTGGTCGTGCGCGGCAGCAGCTAAATACGTTCCGTAAGCAACGGATTACCAGGAATATTGGGCCTAAAAAGGGATTTTACGCATACTGTGCCTGCGCAGTCAGCTATAAATAATATAGCTTATGGCGTGCTTGCCTGTGGAGATCGGGTTTCATCCCGCCGGGTTGCGCAGGCACGGGTGTGGTGGGTTTATTTGCCGTCGCCAGGACGTTGGCCCGGTAGCAGAGGGCGAAGATAGGGTTCGGCTGGCTTGGGCTGCGCGTCCTGCATCTGCGGGCGGGGCATGGGACGGGCTTGCTCCATGCGTGGACGCTCTTGCTGTGGCTGTTGCGCCGGGGCCTCGCGCTGGCTTTGCTCGCGCTGGCGCTGTTGCTGCTGGCGGTTTTGCTGGTCGCGTAACTGCTGCTGTTGCATCTGCTGTTGTTGCTGCATTTGCTGTTGCGCAGCATCGCGCTGGCGTTGTATTTGCTCGCGCTGGGCTTGTTGCTGCACCTGGTTGCGGTTTTGCTCTTGCTGTTGGCGTTCGCGGTCGATTTGCTGCTGGCGCTGCATTTGCGCCCGTTGCTCCAGTTCGGCCTGGTTGCGGGGCGCATCCTGCATCCGCATTTCGGGGCGCGCTTGGGGAATGGCTGGCTGCTGCCAAGCGGGTTGGGGCGGCGGTTGCACCATGGGTTCTACACGCGTGGGGCCGTTGTTGAAGGGGCGTTGAGGGCGGTTCCCGTCCGGCGGCTGCTGGGGGCGGTTGAAGTGGTCGTTGGGGCGCGGGCCCACCGGGTAGTTGGGCCGCCAGGGTTGGCCGGGGGCCAGCGGAATCCAGTGGCCTTGCGGCGGCACGCGGCGGTCTTGCTCGAAGCGGTTGGGGCCTTCAAAGCGGACCAGAGCGGGTGCATAGCTGGGGCGGTGGTTCATAGGCCCGGGCACCCAGGCCCATTGCGCGCCAATCTGCGCCCAGCGGCCGTAGTGGAAGGGCGCAAAGCCCCAGGGAGCGTTGTCGACCCAGGTCCAGCCCCAGGGGGCAATCCAGCGCCATTGGCCGTTTTGGTAGGGTGCCCATTGGCCTACGGTGACCCGTGGAAACCACACTGCGCCGTAGGCGTTGTCGGTGCGCCAGTCGCCGTAGCCGTCGAGTTGCTGGTAGCCGATGGTGTCGCGCGACACGTAGCGGGCGCTTTGGGATTGGTCTTCGGCCTGGTCGCGGGCGTAGGACCAGAGGTCGAAGTTGTCGCGGGGCGGGTTGTTTTGCGCCACTTCCTGGGCCAGTTGCCGGTCGGCAAAACGCAGCTGCTGCTGGCTGCCCAGGGTACGGGAAGCCCCGTTTTCGCCATACACCACGGCGCTGCCACTGCGCACGGTCACGCCGGTGGTGCCGTAGCGGGGGTCTACATCCAGCCGGTACTCGCCGGGCTGGCTGGCGGTGAAGGCCAGGTTGGGGGTGTTGACCTCCAGCGTTTCGCCGGGGTAGAGGTTGCGCACGCGCAGGGCCAGGCTGCCCTGGGTCAGGGTGAGGCGGGTGCTGTTGTCATCGAGTTCGCTGATCTCCAGCGCGGTTTGGCCGTTGATGCGCAAGGCGGTGGAGCCGCTGTGCAGTTCGGCCCGCGCGCCGGGCGCGGTTTGCAGCCGGTCGCCGCTGGTCAGGGGGCGGTTGAATTCGGCCGGGCTCCAATCTTCGCTACCGGCCGGGGCGAAACTGACCGCGCCTTCTATCAGGCTCAGGCGCGCGACCCGGCCCGGCGGGTCGGCCTGCGCCAGTGCGTGGCTGGCGGTAAGCACTATGAGCAACGCGCCCAGCAGGTGGGCGGTTTTGTGTAAAAAGGAGGCGGACATGGCGTGGGTCGGAGTGGCTTCTCCCTTATAACGCGCCAGCTGCCTCCTTGGTTGGCCTGGGGTTTACCCAGCCAGTGCGGCCTTGACGGCGGCCGACACCTGGCCCATCTCGGCTTTGCCTGCCAATTGCGCCTTGGCGGCACCCATCAGCTTGCCCATGTCACTTGGTGCCAGTGCGCGCCCCAGCTCGGCCACCATGGCCGCAGCCAGCGTACGCACCTCGGCGGCCACTTGGTCGGCATCCAGGCGTTGGGGCAGGTAGGCGGACAGCACCGTCAGCTCGGCTTTTTCAATGTCGGCCAGGTCGGTACGCTCGGCCTTGGTGAAGGCATCAATGGAGTCTTTGCGCTGCTTAATGAGTTTGTCGACGATGGCGACCACCGCTGCGTCGTCCAGCACCACGCGCTCGTCCACCTCTTTTTGCTTGAGGGCGGCCAGCAGCAGGCGCACCGTGCCCAGCCGGACGCTGTCTTTGGCACGCATGGCGGTTTTCATGTCTTCGGTGATTTGTTCTTTGAGTGTCATGATTTTTCCTGTGAAATTGAGGAGGCTATTCCGTTTTCATTTCAATCCGAGATTAGGCGCGAAGCCGCAGGCAGTACTTTGCTACGACCAGGCGAAGTAACGACATATCGGGTTGAAATGAAGGCGGAATAGAAAAAGCCCGCCCTGGCGTCCCTGGGCGGGCTTGTCAAACTGCGGGCAGTTTGAAAAAGCGCTTAGTACAGCTTTTTAGGCAGCTGCATGGAACGCACGCGCTTGTAGTGGCGCTTGACAGCGGCCGACTTCTTGCGCTTGCGCTCGGTGGTGGGCTTTTCGTAGAACTCACGCGCACGCAAGTCGGTCAGCAGGCCGAGCTTTTCAATGGTGCGCTTGAAACGACGCAGAGCGACGTCAAAGGGTTCGTTTTCTTTTACACGGATGGTTGTCATGACAAAAAAGGGTTCCGATTTAGGTGCAGGTCTTGTCGAAAGGAAGATCAGGCCGTTGGACAAAGAATCTGCGGTGTTCCCCTGCTATTAAATTGATCAGGCAGCAGGGGTTTGCCAGCAAAGCCTTGGATTATAGCCTGTAACCTGCCCGATTTGCGCGCGCTTCCATCTGTGGTATCGCACCATAGTCGTCCAGCGGCAGCTCTGCGAAATCTTCGATCAGCAGCGCCGTGCGGGCTTCGGCCAGTGCCGCGGTGTGCACCGCGTGGCGCAAGGCCTGGCGCAGGGCGAAGAGCATCTCAGGCGAGGTTTGCAAAGAGGTGATCAGCGGCAAGCCCGGTGCCGGTGCGGTGTGGCCGCAGACCTGCAGGCCGCGCACCCGCTCGGGGTGGTCGCGCTGCACTAGCGCCCAGGTCACGCAGTCAATGGCTGCCAGATCGGCCTGGCCGCTGCGCACGCTCTCCACCGAGGCGCGGTGCGAGCCCGTCACCACGGCCTTGCCGAAAAATACGCCATTGCGTGCCAACGGGGCCACCAGCGCCCGCAGGCTGTTGTGGCCCGACTGCGAGTCTTCCGCGTTGTAGGCCACGGTGCGGCCCCGGAAGCCGGCCAGCGGCAGCCCGGCATCGGCGCTGCGGCAGACCAGCTGGCTGCGGTAGCGCAGGCCGTCGCAGCCGGGGGCGGTGTAGCGAAAAGCGCCGACCAATTGCACCCGCCCGGCCAGCGCGTGGGTCAGGGGGAAGCCGCAGGTTTGGCTCAGCAGCAGCTCCGGGTCCAGCCAATGCGCCACCAGGTCGGTGGGCTGCGTGAGCGTGGCGGGTACGCCGGTGCGGTTTAACTGGTCGGCCACGCACTGCCAGAGTGCCGCATTGGCCGCCGACCCGGCCGCATACATAGGGAAGGAGCTGTGCATCGGTGTCAGTGCGGTGTGTGGCTCTTGGGGTGCAACACCAGCTCTTCGGGCAATATCGGCGAATCGATGGGGGACAGCGCAAACCGCCGCACCAGATGGCCGTAGCCGGGCACCAGAAAGCCGCCGTTGCGCCGCAGATACCCGGCGCGGTCGGCCAGGTAGGTGCTGCGCAACCGGTACCAGGGCATGGTAGGCGTTTCGTGGTGCACCACGTGGAAGTTGTTGTTCAGGTACAGCAGGCGCCAGAAGATGCCCGCCTCGTTGATGGCGATGCGGTGCGCCGGGCGGTCTGCAG
>NZ_JBDTEM010000500.1:0-4447 GCF_039922535.1 Rhodoferax sp.
CTAGCATGGTATCCGACCCGGCTCGGGCGGCTTGGCACCTTCCGCAAAGGCGCTTGCATGCTATCTGAATAATAGCTGTTAGCGCAGATTGGCCGTGCGCTAGAAGGCTCAATTACTTGAAATTAGAGCGGGGTGGCCAGCACGCCGCGCTGCAAGCTCTGGCGGTCCACCTGGGTGGGCGCAAACAGGGCGATGAGCCCATCCAACAAAGCGTGCGCCTTGGCCGAGTGGTCGGCACCAAAATTGCACACGTACACGTCCAACGTCACCGCGCGCAGCTCGGGCCAGGTGTGCACGCAGAGGTGCGACTCCGCTAGCAAAATAGTCGCTGTGACCCCACCCGGGCCGTGTGCGGTGGCCGGAAAAGCATGGAATAGTTCGCCCACGGCCTGCAAACCGGCGGCCTGAACGGCATCGCGGCAGGCCACGCCCAGCAGCCGTGCGTCCAGCAGCCAGGCGCTGTCGCAATCGCAGTGGTGGAGATCGGCGGTGAGGTGCAGGCCTTGCATGGTCTGCACTGTAACCCGGCGCTTAACCAGGTTTATCCAGGTGGGACGCGGGGAGGGCAGGTGCGCAGCCCGGCAATCAGCATGTCCACCATGGCCGGTGCGGCACTGGCCAGCGGGTAGCTTTGCGGCTCCAGCAGCCATTCGCGCATGGTGCCGACGGTGAAGTTGTGCACGGCTTGCCGGCTGAGAAACACGTCGGTGTCGGCGGGCAATTGGCCCTGGGCAATGGCCTCTAGCAAGATGGTTTCAAACTTGGCCTGGCACTCGTCGCGGCAGGCGATTTCGTGCTGCAGCACGTTGGCCACTTCGCCCACGTTTTCACATTTGTGGAACAGAATGTTGAACACGCGCTGCTGCCGGGGGGAGCCTGCCAGCGTGGTCAGAGCCTGCACACATATATTGCGCAGGGCACCCAGCGGGTCGGTCGCGGTGTAGGCGGTGGCCTCGGCCAGCATGTTTTCCATGGGCAGCGTGGCTTGCGCAAACAGGGCCTGGAGCAGCGCGCCTTTGTCTTTGAAATGCCAGTAGATGGCACCGCGCGTCATGCCTGCTGCGCTGGCAATATCGGCCAAGGTGGTGTGGGCAACACCTTTGTCGAAAAACATTTGTTCCGCAGCCTCTAACAAGGCCGAATAGGTATGCTCTGCGTCTTCTTTTGTTTTTCTGGCCATGGCGGGAAATTTGCTAACGGGTTACTACTTATCTTAAAGTAAACATACACGAATGTATGTGATACTACATCAACCTAATTAAACCTTACTATGTTTATGTCCATCGCACCGTCTCGCGCTCCCTCGATCGACCATCCCCATCCCGCACCAGCGGCGCGTTCTTTGCGCCAGCGGTGGATGTCGCCCTTCTTGTTGGCTGCCTTGCCTTTGGCCTTGGTGGCTTGCGGTAAGCCAGCAGACCAGGCCGGTGGCCCTGGCGGCGCGATGCCGCCGCCCGAAGTCTCGGTGGTGACCGTGACGGCGCAAGACCATCCGATCGAGCTGGAATACGTGGGCCAAACCGCGGGTTCGCGCGAAACCGAAGTACGGGCCCGGGTGGCCGGTATCTTGAACAAGCGTTTGTTTGAAGAAGGTGCGACGGTCAAGGCGGGTACGCCAATGTTCCAGATCGACCCGGCCAACTTCCAAACCCAGGCCGCCTCCGCCGAAGCCGCCGTGGCCGTGGCCCAGGCCAAGGTCAACCAGACCCAGCGCGACCAGGCCCGGCTGGCCCCGCTGGTGGCCGAGAAAGCCATCAGCCAGAAAGAATTTGACGATGCCAAGTCGGCCGCCGAATCCGCCGCCGCCTCGCTCAAGCAGGCCCAGGCTCAGGCCAACGAAGCCCGCCTGAACCTTGGCTACACCACCGTAGTGGCCCCGATCAGCGGCACCACCGGCATTGCTGCCAAGTCCGACGGCAACCTGGTGTCGGCTACCGACAGCCTGCTGACCACCATCGTGCAAACCAACCCGATGTACGTGAACTTCAGCGTCTCGGAAGCCGATCTGCTGCGCATCACCAAGCAAGTGGGCTCGGGCCAGGTGGCCGTGCCCGGCAAGAAGTCGGCCAATGGCAGTCTGGGCTTCAGCGTCAACGTGAAGCTGGCCGACGGCAGCACCTACCCGCGTGCAGGTAAGCTCAATTTCACGGGCGAAAAAGTGAACCCCACGACCGGCAGCTTTGATGCCCGGGCCGAAATCCCCAACCCCGATGGCGTCTTGCGCCCCGGTCAGTTTGTGCGTGTGCTGCTGGGCGGTGCCAGCCGTCCCAATTCCATCAGCGTGCCGCAGCGTGCGGTGATCGACAGCCCCATGGGCAAGATCGTGTTTCTGGTCACCCCTGACGACAAGCTGGCCCCGCGTCCGGTGGAGTTGGACGGTTGGACCAAGGGCGAATGGATCGTTACCAAGGGTGTGCAAAGCGGCGACCGCGTGCTGGTCGAAGGTTTTATCAAGGCGCATGAGCCCGGCATGACCGTCAAGCCCGTGCCCTACGTGGCCACCGCGCCCGGTGCGGCTCCAACTGCCCCTGGTGGCGCTCCCGCTGCTGAGAAGCCAGCTGTGGCGCCCGCCAGTGCGCCTGCTTCTGCTGCGAAATAAGGAGCAACCCGCCCATGTTCTCCAAGTTTTTTATCGACCGTCCGATCTTCGCGACGGTGTTGTCTCTGTTCCTGGTGCTCGCCGGGCTGGCCGCTATGCGCGTGCTGCCGATTGCGCGCTACCCGGAAATTTCGCCACCCGTGGTGAGCGTTAGCGCGGTCTACCCTGGTGCTTCGGCCGAAGTGCTGGAAACCACGGTGGCGGCACCCATCGAGCAGTCGATCAACGGCGTGGAAAAAATGCTCTACATGAGCTCCACCTCGTCCGGCGACGGTGCCGTCAGCATCAGCGTCACGTTTGACGTGGGTACCGACCTGGATATCGCGGCGGTGAACGTCAACAACCGCGTCAACCAGGTGTTGAACAAGCTGCCGCAAGAAGTGCAGCGCCAGGGCGTGACCGTAGCCAAAAGCTCGGCCAGCTTCATGACCGTGGCGGCGATCTACTCGCCCGATGACCGCTATGACGCGCTGTTTATCTCCAACTACGTGACACAAAACGTACTGGATGCCATCAAGCGCGTGCCCGGCACCACCAATGTGCAGATCTTTGGTGCCAAAGACTACGCCATGCGCATCTGGTTGCGCCCGGACCGCATGGCGGCCATGGGCATTACCGTGGGCGACATCTCCAGCGCCGTGACCGAGCAAAACGCCCAGTACGCGGCCGGCAAGATCGGTTCGCCACCCGGCAATACCGAAGAGTTGACCCTGACCGTCACCGCCAAAGGCCGCCTGCTCGAACCGGCAGACTTCGCCAACATCGTGGTGCGTACCGGCGACAAGGGTGCCATCGTGCGGTTGAAGGATGTGGCCCGCGTCGAGCTGGGCTCCAAAGACTACAACTTCTATGGCCGCATCAATGGCCACCCGACCGTGCCGGTGGGCGTATTCCTGCAGACCGGTGCCAATGCACTGGACACCCGTGAAGCGCTGGAAAAGACCCTGATCGAGTTGAAGACCAAGTTCCCCGAGGGCCTGACCTATTCCACACCTTACGACACCACACCTTTTGTCACCGAGTCCATCCACGAAGTGCTGAAAACCTTGGCCGAGGCCATGGTGCTGGTGTTTGTGGTGGTGTATTTGTTCCTGCAAAGCTGGCGCGCCACCATCATCCCCACGCTGGCCGTGCCGGTGTCGCTGATCGGCACCATGGCAGGCCTGCACCTGCTGGGCTACAGCATCAATACGCTCACGCTGTTCGGTATGGTGCTGGCCATTGGTATCGTGGTGGACGATGCGATTGTGGTGCTGGAAAACGTCGAACGTCTGATGCACGAAGAGGGCATGAGCCCGCGTGAAGCCTCAATCGAAGCCATGCGCGAAGTGACCGGCCCGGTGATCGCGATTGTGCTGGTGCTGTGCGCCGCGTTCATCCCGGTGGCCTTTTTGGGCGGCTTGGCGGGTGAGTTGTACCGCCAGTTTTCGGTCACCATCACCATCGCCGTGTGCCTGTCCGGTGTGGTCGCGTTGACGCTGACCCCGGCCCTGTGCGCGGTGCTGCTCAAGCCCGGTGCCGAACGCAAGAACGCGTTTTTCAACTGGTTCAACCGCAGTTTTGAAAAGTTGACCCATCGCTACACCCGTGGCGTGGCGTTCTTCCTGAAGCGCGGCTTCATGGGCGTGATTTTGTTTATCTGCATGGCCGGTTTGACCGGGCTGCTGTTCAAGATTGTTCCCGGTGGCCTGGTGCCCGATGAAGACCAGGGCTACTACATTGCCGCGGCCATCCTGCCCGAAGGTTCTTCGCTGGACCGCACCAACCAGATGGTCAAGCAAATCGAAGCAGCGGTGTCCCCCAATAAGAACATCGACTCGACATTTAGCCTGGTCGGTTTGAACTTTC
>NZ_JBDTEM010000501.1:0-2711 GCF_039922535.1 Rhodoferax sp.
ACGCTGATCAAGTGGTTCCCTGACCGCCGTGGCATGGCTACCGGCATGGCCATCATGGGCTTTGGCGGCGGCGCGATGATCGGCAGCCCGCTGGCCGCCGACTTGATGAAGCATTTCGCCAGCGCCACCGACGTGGGCGTGATGCAGACCTTCGTCGTGATGGCGCTGGTGTATTTTGTCTTCATGATGGCCGGTGCCCTGGGCTACCGCGTGCCCGAAACCGGCTGGAAACCCGCCGGCTGGACTCCGCCCGCAGCCAACGCCAGCAATAGCATGATCACCCAGCGCCACGTGCACGTCAGCAAGGTGTGGGGCATTCCCCAGTTCTGGCTGGTGTGGATGGTGCTGTGCATGAACGTCAGCGCCGGTATCGGCGTGATCGGCATGGCCTCGCCCATGCTGCAAGAGGTGTTTGGCGGATCGTTGATTGGCCTAACGCAGAAATACGGCGAGCTCGACAAAACCCAGTTGGCGGCGATTGCTGGCGTGGCGGCGGGCTTTACCGCGCTGCTGAGCCTGTTCAACATCGGTGGCCGCTTCTTTTGGGCCAGTCTGTCCGACAAGCTGGGCCGCAAGATGACCTACGTGGTGTTCTTTGTGCTGGGCGGGGCCATGTACTTCAGCGTGCCCGGCAGTGCCGCTGCGGGCAGCATCGTCTTGTTTGTTGGCGCACTTTGCGTCATTTTGAGCATGTACGGCGGCGGTTTTTCTACCGTGCCCGCCTACCTGGCCGACCTGTTTGGAACGCAAATGGTGGGGGCCATCCATGGCCGCCTGCTGACCGCCTGGGCCACCGCCGGTGTGCTGGGGCCGGTGGTGGTGAATTACATGCGGGAATACCAGCTGGGCCTTGGACTCCCGCGCGAACAGGTTTATAACCAGACCATGTACATCCTGGTGGGCATGCTGGCGGTGGGCCTGGTGTGCAACCTGCTGATCCGCCCGGTGGCCGACAAGTACTTTATGACCGATGCCGAACTGGCTGTTGAAAAACGCCTGGCGCATGAAAAAGCCGCCGGTGCCGAGCTGCACGCCAGTGGCACAGGCGGGCAGACTGCCACTAACCCGGTTAACCCCGCTTTCGTGGTGTTGGCGTGGCTGGCGGTGGGCTTGCCCTTGGTCTGGGGCATCTACCGCACGCTGCTCAGCGTAGCCAAATTTTTCCACTGATATCGTCTTAAAAAAGAGCGCCTAGCGCCACCACCGGACAGCCCCACCATGACAACCGAAAACACCCTTGAAACCGTTGCGACAGTGGTGGCTGCCCACCGGCACCTGCCCGGCGCACTGATGCCCATCCTGCACGCGGTGCAGGACGCACTGGGCTACATCCCGGCCACTGCGGTGCCCAGCATCGCCAAAGCGCTGAACCTGTCCACCGCCGAGGTGCATGGCGTGGTGACTTACTACCACCACTTCCGCTCGCAGCCTGCGGGCCAGCACGTGGTGCAAATCTGCCGGGCCGAGGCCTGCCAGTCCATGGGGGCTGAGCAGCTCTGGGCCCATGCCTGCGTGCGCCTGGGCTTGAGTGGCGACCACCCCGGCACCACGGCAGACGGCGCGGTGACGCTGGAGCCGGTGTACTGCCTGGGCCTGTGTTCCTCGTCCCCGGCGATGGTGGTGGATGCCAAGCTGCATGCGCGCATGAGCATTCCCAAATTTGACCGCTTGGTCGCCCAGGCCCGGAGCGCAGCATGATCATCTACATCCCCTGTGATTCCGCCTCGCTGGCCGTGGGTGCCGACGAAGTGGCGCTGGCAATTCAGGCCGAGGCCGACCGGCGCGGCGTGGCGATCGAGCTGCGCCGCAACAGTTCGCGTGGCCTGTTTTGGCTGGAGCCGCTGGTCGAAGTCATCACCCCTGCAGGTCGCATCGCCTTTGGCCCGGTGGCCGAGGAGGATGTGGCCAGCCTGTTTGATTCCAACTGGACTGCCAGCCACCCGCTGCATCTGGGCCACCCGGAAGACATGCCCTACCTGCAAAAGCAGGAGCGCCTGACCTTCGCCCGCATGGGCATCACCCGTCCTTTATCACTGGTGGACTACGAGGCGCATGAAGGCTTTGCCGGTTTGCGCCAAGCCCTGCAACTCGCGCCGACCGAAGTGGTGCAGCAGGTGCTCGATTCAGGCCTGCGGGGCCGGGGTGGCGCGGCCTTTCCGGCAGGCATCAAATGGAAGACCGTGGCCGCCGCGCAGGCCGCGCAAAAGTACGTGGTCTGTAACGCCGACGAGGGCGATTCGGGCACCTATTCGGACCGCATGACCATGGAGGGCGACCCTTTTATGCTTATCGAGGGCATGGCGATTGCCGCCATCGCCACCGGGGCGACACAAGGCTATATCTACATCCGTTCTGAGTACCCACACGCCGTGGCCACCATGCGCAGCGCGATTGAACTGGCTACCGCTGCGGGCTTTTTGGGCGAGCGCATTTTGGGCAGTGCCCACGGCTTTCACCTGCACGTGCGCATGGCCGCCGGGGCCTATGTGTGTGGCGAGGAAACCGCCATGCTGGAGAGCCTGGAGGGCAAACGCGGCATCGTGCGTGCCAAGCCGCCGCTGCCCGCGCTCAGCGGCCTGTTTGGCAAGCCCACGGTGATCAACAACGTGATTACCTTGGCTTCTGTGCCCATCATCCTGGCGCGTGGCGCGGCGCATTACCGCGATTTTGGCGTGGGCCGTTCGCGCGGCACCTTGCCGATCCAGCTGGCC
>NZ_JBDTEM010000502.1:0-6178 GCF_039922535.1 Rhodoferax sp.
CCGGGCCGCAGAAGCCTGGCGATAGCGGTGGCGTTTGCAGGCCAGCGGACCCCGCAACTGCGCTAAGCGCGGACGGTTTAAAAAAACCGGGGCCGGGCCTCCCACCCTGGAGGCCCTTGCGGTAGCATCGCGCAGACCACGGGCACAACACAGTAGCCGTGGCGGCTTCCCTTGCACAACCCACACGCAGGCCTATGCGACTAGCCGAACCTATGCAGGACACTGACGAGTCCCTCCAAACGCTGTGCCGTGGCATGGATTTCACGCCAGTGCCCTTGCTCATCTCCAAGGTCGCCAAGTCGGCCGGCCAGGCGGCTGGCAGTCCGCGACAGCAGTTCTTTCTGAACAAAGCATTTACAGCCCAATTGGGCTACACCCTGGCCGACATTCCCAACTCCAATACCTGGTTCGAAAAGGCTTATCCCGATCTAGAGTACCGGGCCAGCGTCATAGCTAACTGGCAAGCCAAAATCACCGAAAGCCTAGAAAAAGGCCTTCCCACGGCCGAATTGCAGGCCCTGGTGCAGTGCAAAAACGGGCACAAGCGCTGGTTTATCGTCACCGTGGAACTCGCCTCACCGCTCTGGCCAGACTACTACATGGTGGCCTTTCGCGATGTGCACGAGCTGTGCCACGCACTGGAAGAAAACAACCGCCTGTCGCGTACCGACACTCTCACCGGCCTGCCCAATCGGCGCGAAGCCCAGGAGCGGCTGGAACAGGAATGGAGCCGCTACCAGCGCATCGAATCGGAGTTTTCGGTGCTGCTGTGTGACATTGACCACTTCAAAAACGTCAACGACCAGCTCGGCCACCCGGCAGGCGACACGGCACTGCGCGCGGTGGCGCAACAACTCGCCCAAACCTGCCGCAAGATGGACTGCGTGAGCCGCTGGGGCGGGGAAGAATTCCTCATCATCCTACCCGCCACTCCCATCCACCATGCCGCCGACCTGGCCGAACGCCTGCGCCACAACATCGCCACGCGCACCATCGACGCAGGCCGTAGCCAGCTGTCGCTGCGCTTGAGCATCGGCTGTGCCAGCATGTTGCCCCGCCAAAGCATCGACCTGCTGATCGACCGGGCCGACACCGCCCTCTACCGCGCCAAGGCCACCGGCCGCAACCGGGTCTGTACCGCCCTGATTCACGCGGTATAAATCGCCTGTCTCGTTTTTTACCATCTATTCAGCCCATGCCTCCTCTTCTTAGCCTGGTCTATGTCAGCACCGCCCGCAGCCGCCTGCGCGAAACCGAGCTGGAGCACCTGCTCAGCCTGTGCCGCGAGCGCAACCAGCAAAATGCAGTGACCGGCGTGCTGCTCTATAGCGACGGCAACTTCATGCAATATCTGGAGGGGCCGGACACGTCAGTTCGGCAGACCTACCAACGCATCTGCGTCGATCCGTTGCACGGCAACCTCGTCGAGCTGCTGCTGGAGCCCATCAACGAGCGCGTCTTCAGCACTTGGGCCATGGGTTTTGCACAGCCCACCGTCTCCATGCTGCTGGCGCTGTCCAACGCCCGTTGGAAGCACATGGGCGTAGACACCAGCGCTTCGGCGGATGCGCCACCGGGCATGCAGTTGTTGCGCAACTTTTGGCAGACCGCAAACCGCTGACCCGCCGACGTCCACCTCGGCAAAGCATGAAAACCATCGGCCTCATCGGCGGTATGAGCTGGGAATCGACCATTCCTTACTACCGCCAGATCAACGAAACCGTCAAACAGCGGCTCGGCGGCCTGCATTCGGCCAAAGTCATTCTGTTCAGCGTTGACTTCTTTGAGATCGAGCGCCTGCAGCACGCGGGCGACTGGGATGCCGCCGGGGCTGTAATGGCCGAAGCGGCCCGCGCCCTGGCCCGGGCCGGGGCCGACTGCGTGGTGCTGTGCACCAACACCATGCACAAGGTCGCCGCCGCCATCGAGTCCGCCGTCAGCATCCCGCTGCTGCACATCGCCGACCCCACCGCCACGGCCATCCAGGCGGCGGGATTCAGCACCGTTGGCCTGCTGGGCACGCGGTTCACCATGGAACAGGATTTCTACCGCGCCCGGCTGGAAACCCGCCACGGCCTCACAGTGCGGGTGCCCGACGCACCCGACCGCGACACTGTGCACCGCACCATTTACGATGAGCTGTGCCAGGGGCAGATCCTGCCCGCCTCCCGCGCAGCCTACCGCGCAATCATGGCCCAGCTGGTGGCCCAAGGCGCGCAGGCCATCATCCTGGGCTGTACTGAAATCTCACTGTTGGTGGATGCGACCGATGCCACCGTACCGTTGTTTGACACCACTGCCATCCACGCCATCAGCGCGGCAGAGTGGGCATTGCAGGCGGCCTGATTTCATTTTTTAACAAAAAGTGGCTCCAGCGCAGGTAGTGCCTACGCTAGAAGCTACACAAACAGTAGCAAATCCTCAAACCTTACCGGTAGACCCGTACCCGCCCTCGCCGCGCACAGAGGCAGGGAATTCGGTGACCACGTTGAACTGCGCCTGCACCACCGGCACGATGACCAGTTGGGCCAGGCGTTCCATGGGTTCGATGGTGAACGGCACGCTGCTGCGGTTCCAGGCGCTGACCATCAGCTGGCCCTGGTAGTCGCTGTCGATCAAGCCCACCAGGTTGCCCAGCACGATGCCGTGCTTGTGGCCCAGGCCGGAGCGCGGCAGGATCATGGCGGCAAAGCCGGGGTCGGCCAGGTGGATGGCGATGCCGGTGGGTACCAGTTTCCAGGCATTGGCGGCCAGCACCAGAGGGTCGTCCAGGCAGGCGCGCAGGTCCAGACCCGCGCTGCCGGGCGTGGCGTAGGCGGGTAATTGGTCCGCCATGCGCGGGTCGATGATTCTGAGGTCGATGATCATTGGGAAATGTGAGGAGTACGGGGAATGCGTTGGGCGATCTCGGCGACGAGTTGGCGCGCGAGGGTCAGTTTGGAGGCATGGGGCAGTTCGATGGCACGGTGCGCATCGACCAGCAGCAGTGCGTTGTCGTCTTTACCAAAGGTGGCCGGGCCGATGTTACCTACCAGCAGCGGTACGCCTTTGCGGGCGCGCTTGGCCTGGGCGTTGGCCAGCAGGTCCTGGCTCTCGGCCGCAAAACCTACGCAAAACAGCGCGCCACTGAGCGCCCGGGCCGATTGGGCTACGGTGGCCAGGATGTCGGTGTTTTCGACAAACTGCAGCTGGGGCGTGGCACCCGAGCCGTCTTTCTTGATTTTGTGGTCTGCCGCCACGGCAGGCCGCCAGTCGGCCACGGCGGCAGTTGCTACGAATATCGTAGCTGCTTGCGCAAGCGGAACCACCGCTGAGAGCATATTTTGTGCAGATTTCACATCCACCCGGGAAACGCCGCGTGGGGTCGCCAAGGCCACCGGCCCGGCCACCAAAGTCACCTCGGCCCCGGCCTCGCGGGCGGCGCGGGCGATGGCGAAACCCATCTTGCCGCTGCTCAGGTTGGTGATGCCACGCACCGGGTCCATCGCCTCGTAGGTGGGCCCTGCAGTGACCAGCAGGCGCTGCCCGGCCAGGGTTTTGGGCTGGAAGAAGGCAATCACGTCCTCCAGCAACTCGGCGGGCTCCAGCATGCGGCCATCGCCCGTTTCACCACAGGCCTGTTCGCCCTTGCCCACGCCCAGCATCACCGCGCCGTCGGCCTGCAGCTGCGCCATGTTGCGCTGGGTGGCGGGGTGCACCCACATTTCGCGGTTCATGGCGGGCGCGACCAGCAGCGGCACCGTGGCCATGGGCCGCGCCAGGCACAGCAGACTCAGCAGCTCGTCGGTGCGGCCCTGCACCAGCCGGGCGATGAAGTCGGCGCTGCACGGGGCGATCAAAATCAAATCCGCCTCGCGGCTCAGATTGATGTGGGGCATGTTGTTGGGCTCGCGCGCATCCCATTGAGAGCCATAGACAGGGCGGTTGCTCAGCGCCTGCATCGTTACCGGGGTGATGAACTGCGTAGCCGCCTCGGTCATCACCACCTGCACCGTGGCCCCGGCCTTGGTCAGCAGGCGGCACAGCTCAGCCGATTTGTAGCAAGCAATACCGCCGGTCAGGCCCAGCACAATGTGCTTGCCTACGAGGTCGCCGCCCGCCAAGAGAGGTGTATTGGGGTTCATGCGCCGCAATGTAGCAGAGCAAAACTACCTTGACTTACGCAGCACCCCACTGGCGGGCCAGAGGCCCTTCAGTGGGGTGCTGCGTAAGTCAAGACGGCCCAATCCACGCGCCTATAATCACTATTTCCACCTCCTCGGGCTTCAGGCCCGACTTCGAGATGACCAAATTTGTCTTCATCACCGGTGGTGTCGTGTCTTCCCTGGGCAAGGGAATCGCCGCCGCCTCTCTCGCAGCACTCCTCGAATCGCGGGGGCTCAAAGTCACCCTGATCAAGCTGGACCCCTACCTCAACGTAGATCCTGGCACCATGTCGCCGCTGCAACACGGTGAAGTTTTCGTCACCGACGACGGCGCAGAAACCGACCTGGATCTGGGCCACTACGAGCGCTTTGTTGAGACGCGCATGCGCAAGTCCAACAACTTCACCACCGGCCAAATCTACAAGAGCGTGCTCGACAAAGAGCGCCGTGGCGACTACCTGGGCAAAACCGTGCAGGTGATTCCGCACGTGACCAACGAAATCCAGGAATTCATCAAGCGCGGGGCGCGTTTTGGCGAAGCCGACGCGGTAGACGTGGCGCTGGTCGAAGTGGGCGGCACCGTGGGCGACATCGAATCCCTGCCCTTCCTGGAAGCCGTGCGCCAGATGAGCCTGAAGATGGGCCCGAACAACACTGCCTTCGTGCACCTGAGCTACGTGCCCTGGATTGCCGCTGCAGGCGAGCTCAAAACCAAGCCCACCCAGCACACCGCCAAGCAATTGCGCGAAATCGGCATCCAGGCCGACGTGCTGCTGTGCCGCGCCGACCGCCCGATTCCGCAAGAAGAGCGCTCCAAGATCTCGCTGTTTTCCAACGTGCCCGAGTGGGGCGTGATCTCCATGTGGGACGTGGACACCATCTACAAAGTGCCGCGCATGCTGCACGAGCAAGGCCTGGACGGCCTGATCTGCGACAAGCTGCGCCTGAACACCCCGCCCGCCAACCTCAAGCGCTGGGACGATCTGGTGTTTGAAACCGCCAACCCGCGCGGCGACGTGAACATCGCCATGGTCGGCAAATATGTGGACCTGAGCGACAGCTACAAATCGCTGAACGAAGCCCTGCGCCACGCCGGCATGAAGAACCATGTGCGGGTGAAGATCAGCTACATCGATTCCGAAACCATCGTCCCCGACACCGTGGACAGCCTGGCGGCATTTGATGCCATTCTGGTGCCCGGCGGCTTTGGCAAACGCGGCATTGAGGGCAAGATCTGCGCAGCCCAGTTTGCCCGTGAGCACAAAGTGCCCTACCTGGGCATCTGCCTGGGCATGCAGGTGGCCACCATCGAATTTGCGCGCCACGTGGCGGGCTTGGCCGATGCCAACAGCACCGAATTCGAACCCGCCACGCCGCACCCGGTGATCGCGCTGATCACCGAGTGGAAAGATACCGACGGCACCATCAAAACCCGCAACGAGAACTCCGACCTGGGCGGCACCATGCGCCTGGGCGCGCAAAGCTCCGACGTGGCCCCCGGCACCGTGGCGCACAGCATCTACGGCGACGTGGTCACCGAGCGCCACCGCCACCGCTACGAGGCCAATGTGCACTACCTGGACCGCCTGCGCGATGCCGGGCTGGTGATTTCGGCTTTGACGCAGCGCGAGCAACTGACCGAAATGGTCGAACTGCCGCAAAGCCAGCACCCCTGGTTTGTGGGCGTGCAGTTCCACCCCGAATTTAAGTCCACGCCGTGGGATGGGCATCCGCTGTTCAATGCATTTGTGAAGGCTGCGGTGAAGCAGCACCAAGGAGCCAAAAAATGAAATTGTGTGGATTTGACATTGGCCTGGACCAGCCCTTCTTCCTGATCGCAGGCCCCTGCGTGATCGAGTCCGAGCAGCTGCAGATGGACACCGCCGGTACGCTCAAGGAAATCACCACCGCGCTAGGCATTCCGTTCATCTTTAAAAGCAGTTTCGACAAGGCCAACCGCAGCAGTGGCAACACCTTCCGCGGCCCCGGGATCGATAGAGGGCTGGAGATTTTGGCCAAGGTGAAACGCGAGC
>NZ_JBDTEM010000503.1:0-7334 GCF_039922535.1 Rhodoferax sp.
TGCCGGACTAATTTCGATTTGTGGAACAAAGCCCATCTGCCTGGACCAGATACGGTGCTTGCGGGTCATCAAGTGGCCCCCAAGTCCGGCGACATCCTGACCAGCGCCGTTTGGAAGATCTTGAATACGAGTCTGCCCATCGGCGACAGTGGTGACGAGCTATTGCGTCGCTTGCATTTCGGCGTACAGCGGGCAATCTTCGAACCTCGTTCGTTGACATACGGGCGCTATGTCAGGCTCAGGCGATCCGCTCCGAACTTGCCATAGAAGCTTCTCGAATGTCAGGCGGACTTGGATGCGGTTGCTGCTACGGTTGTGTTGCTGCGGGAAGCCCACGCAGAAGGGAATCGAGGGCGCGCATTTGAGATTGGACGATCGTTGCATGCCACCTTGCTGATGACAGCACGGGAAATCAAAAGGAAAGAAGAGGAAGACATAGCGAGACTCCAGGTTGAAAGACAAATGCGGGAGAGCACCTCGATCACGAAGTGGGCCTCCCGGGCTTTTGTCCCGCCGTGGAGCCTGCAGTGGTATGGGCCGCTGCTGGCCGACTGCTCTCGGACCAGACACCGCCTGAAAATCAAGCAGCCGGAACCCTAGCGGTCATTTGTAGAAGCAATCCAGTGTGGCTGCCCCCGCGCTAGAGCTACATGCAAATTCAATGCCAGACTCTTAAAAAAGTGGGTTTTCTCTGGAGAAATAGGCCCTCGCCATTAGGACACTGGGTCTTCCACGCACCGTCGCTGCGCGGCTAGGGGCACGCCCGTGGTGCGTCGGTGCCATCACGGTGCGCTATCGCGGCACTCGCTATGCTTTAAATAGCTGCTTGTGCAGTTAGCACCTGCGCGAAAACCACTTTTTATGCCGAATCCATCAGCAACGCCGCCAGCGCCGCCGCAATCGGCAGCCCGCTCTCCGCCTCAAAGTAACTGAACGCGGGCATGGGGTTCACCTCGAAGCACACGTACTGGCCGTCGGGGCGCAAGCGCAAGTCAATACCGCTCAGCGGCAGGCCCATGGCCTGGGACATGGCGACGCATTGGGCGGCCACGGCGGGGGGCAGTGTGGTGGCGACCACCTGGGGGGCGGCACCGCTGCGGTGGGCATAGCGGTAGTCGGTGGCGGTGCAGGTAATTTCGGCCGCCAAGACCTGCTGGCCCACCACGTGCACGCGCACATCCACGCCCGGCACATGGGCCTGGAACTGCGTCGGCAGCTGGGCCAGGCGGTGCATACGCGACAGCCAGGTGTCGTCCAGCTCGGTGACGATGGAGCGGATGCCGCTGATCGACTTGAACACCACCCGGCCATGGGTGCGGCGAAAAGCGCGGACTTCGGCCTCGTCGGAAGTGACCAGGGTGGGGGGCACCAAAAACCCGGCCTCGCCAATCCATTGCGCCTGCAGCGGCTTGGATGCATTGGCCTGCATGGCCGCCGGGCGGCTGACGACCCGCGCCGGGGCCACATCCAGCCACTCCACCAGTTGCCGGTGCAGGGCCAGGGCGTGCTTTTGGGCGGGCTCGGGCTGGTCGGCCACGGCGGGCTCCAGCGGGCGGGCGTAGACGGCGCGGATGTCGGCCAGCGCGGTGCAGGCACCCGCCACCACCAGCTCGCCCGCCATGCCCTGCGGGCCTACCTGCAGCTGCAGCGTGGCCTGGGCCAGCGCAGCAATATCGAGGAACTGGACCTGCGCGCCCGCGGTGTGCAATGCGGCCAACAGGCGTTCGATGGGAGGGTCATCGCCGTGGCCGTAGACGAGGATCATGCGGGCTCTTCCAGCAGCATGCGCTCGGCCAGATCGGCCAGGCAACGGGCCACCGCGTCAATGTCTTCCAGGTCGCTCAGCGCCGGGTGGGGGCTCACGTCGACCAATACGGTGCCCCCAGCACCACGGTGGAACCGAAACTCCAGCAGGGTGAAGCCCAGGTTTTGCGCCGTGGCCACACAGGCCACGCCCAGCCGTCCGGCCAGGATGCCAGTGGTCAGCGTGCCCGCCACCAGCACGGTGGCATCCCAGGGTTCGGCCACGGTGTCGGCATGCCGCGGTGCCACCGGCAGGCCGCAGCGGGCAGCGGCGCTGGCCCAATGCAACAGCGGTAGTTGGGGTACCAACCAAGGCTGGCTGCGCAGCGGCTGGACCACGCAGTCGCCACAGGCAGCCAGCCAACTCAGCACCAGGGCCTGCAGCTCCATGGCGGCGTAGTCGCGGTCTTTGGCGTGGGCCTGGCTGAACTGCGGCACGGGCAGGTGCTGGATACGGTTGAACACGGCGCGGATCTGGGCGCTGTGTAGCGCCGGGCGGCCCGGCAGCACCAGCCGGGTGTGGGCGCAGCCATGTTCGTCTACGGTGTGTGACCAGGTGGCCAGGCTCAGGCTTTCGGGGCGCACGGCCCAGACCTCGATCGCTGAACCACTGAGCAGAGTGCGCACCGAGGCGGTCACCGAGGCGGCACCGGCATCGCTGGCATGGGCCAGCACCAAGACCACGCCGGGTGCGAACCCTGCGCCGGGGTGCTCAGAGTGCACCGTCATCGGGATATTCATCGTTATTGTCATCGGGGTATTCATCGGGATATTTATCGGGGCAGAGGCGCATCAAACGCCCGCTTGGCCTCGCGGTCACCGCCTTCCATGCGCTGCTGCAGGTCGGTGCTGTCGTCGTAGACCGGGCCGCCATCCAGGTCGGGGCGCAGACTGGCATCGATAAAGGGCTGGGCCGTGCCCCGGGCTGCCGCACCTTCGCCAGTGTTGCCGACACCGGCAAATGCCCGGGCACCAACCGTGGCCTCCAGCATTTGCAGGCGGGCTTCCAGGTCGGACAGCACGGTGTCCAGATGGCCGGGGTCGGCCACCGGAGCGGCGCGTACGATGCGGTGCTCCAGCATGTCTTTGCGGTCTTTGACGATTTCCTTGGCCACTTCTTTGGCAGTTTCCTTGGCGGTTTCTTTGCGAAGTTCTTTGGCAACTTCTTTTTGGATTTCCTTGACCTCTTTGGTGGCTTCCTTGGTCAGTTCCTTACCTTCTTTGCGCTGGTCTTTGCGCTCCTTCACCAACGACTTGACGCTGCAACGCACACCCAGCGTGGCCGTCATGGTGGGGCCGGAGGCAGAAATGGCGGTGACCGACACGCAGGTATTCACCCCCGCGTACGACTTGGAGTTGGGTGTGGTGGTGGCGCTGAAAGCGGTCTTGGCCGCGCCACCGGGGAAGGGGTCGCCGCTGTCGCCCTGGTCGCCAAACGTGCCCACAGCGTGGGTGGCATCCAGCTCGCGCAAGCCGTCGGCCTGCACCAGTGCCACCTTGTAGTGGCTCTCGTCGCTGTTGCCAGCTTGGGTTTCATCGATGTGCCAGACCAGCAGGCCCGCGCCGGGCAGTTGGGCGTCAAAGCCGCTGCGCTGCCGGTTCTCCAGCAAGAAATACTCGCTGCCGCCCGCGCCGTTCTTCCACAGGCGGTGCACGGTGTGGCTGGTCTTGACATCGGGCAGCGACACCGTGCCGCTGGTGGTGACATTGCTGGTGCCGACCCAGCCCTGGTTGACCTTGCACCAGGCCGAGGGGTGGGCGGGAATGTCGCCGCCCCCGTTCCACGAGCCGCCCGACATCAGGCACCAGTCGCCAATGCCCTCGGAGCTGCCGTCGGTGTCGTACAAATCGGGAAAACCAAACAGCAAATGCCCCAGTTCGTGCGCGCACACGCCCAGTTTGGCATCTTCGGGCACGGTGAGGTAGGCGTAGATTTGCTTGCCGTCGGCGGGCATGGCTGCGGGCAGCACGTGCTTGTGCGACCAGATGTCGCCCGCATGGCCGGTCTGCTCGCCGCCGCGCCCGGCGTGCACCACGATGAAAGCATCCACAAAGCCGTTGCCATCGTTGTCATACAGGCCAAAGTTGACCACCCGGTTGGCCGCCACCGCCGCATCCTTGGCCATGATGTTGGCCCGGAAAGCGCCGCCGCCCCGGGCGATGCCGAAGTTGTTATTGGCATACCAGGCCAGGGTTTGCGGCAGGGTGTAGGGGCCCACCACCTCGCCCACGATGTCTACCAGCCCACCCGTCACTTCCTGGTAATACTCTTTCACGCTGCCATGGGGCACCACGCCGGTCGAGAAAAACAGATCCCGGTAATGCTCCGCCGTTTGCGCCATGGCCTTGTCGCTGAACTGCGCCAGCACCACGATGACCCGCAACGGGCCGCGCAAGGGCGCACGGTCGGCCGCCGCGCCGCGGATGGCCGATTTGGGCGTACCTTCGGGAAACTGGTCGGGCGGGAAGATCACACCATCGTTAAAGCCCAGCCGCATGGGGCTGCGCGCCAGGGTCAGGGCGCTGGCCAGCTCGGGGCTGACGGTGCTGCGGGCCTGGGCCAGCTCGGCTTTGAGCCTGGCCTTGAGTTCGGGGCTGGGAGCGACGGCGCAAAAATCACGCCACTGGGCGCGCACGCTACCCGCTGCGGGGGCATCGCAGACACAGTGGTTTCGGTATAGGGGCATGGCATCTCCTGGCGTTGCTCTGAAATGAGTATCAACGTACGGTAGACGCTACCTGGGGTCTCTACACCTTGGTCATCCCCCATTTGGGGGAAAAACCCTAGGTTGAAAACTTACCAAACATCCGAGCGCATCTGCAGTTCCCAGGCTCCGCCGCGCGCCCGGTAGATACCAATGACTCCGTAGCGCAGCTCGCCTTTGGCATACCATTTCATGGAGCCGGTGACCGGGGCGTAGCCGTCGATCTTGCGCAGCTGTTCCACGATATCGGCCGGTTTGCCCGACTTGGTGCGGCGGATGGCCGCCGCCAGCACGTAGGTAGCGTCGTAGGTGTAGTGCCCCGCGTAGGCCGGTTCAATTTTGAACTTGGCCCGGTACTTGTCCAAAAATGCTGGCCCCGCCGAGAACTCGCGCGCTTCCTGGATCGGCGAAGTGGTGAACAGGCCCTGCTCCGCGCCCGCCCCACCGCCCTTGAGCATCAGCGTGGTCTTGCTGGTGTCGCCGCCCAGCAAGGCGATCTGGGTGTAGTTGATTTTCTTCAGCGACTCCAACAGCGCCAGCATCTGGAAGTCGCTGAGCGTGGACACCACGATTTCGGTACCGGCGGCTTTGAGCTTGTCGGCCAGGTCGTCAAAGGCGGTGGTTTTGTCGTCAAACGACTGGGTCAGCACAATCTCTTTCTTGGCGGCCAACAGTTGGGCCGCCGCACCTGCCGCCAAGTCTTTGCCGTAGGGTGTGCCGTCGTCCAGCACGGCGTATTTGCTGCCTTTGAACTGCGCCGCGGAATAGCTACCCATGGCCTTGGCCTGCATGGTGTCGTTGGCTACCAGCCGGAACGTCGTGGGCAGACCCAGCGCAGTGAACTTGGGGTTGGTCGAAATCGCCATCTGCGCAATGCTTTTGGCAGCATAGATAGGGGCAGAGGCAATGCTCACGCCTGAATTCAGATCGCCAATCACCGCCACCACACCCGCGTCTACCAGTTGGTGGGCGACTTCTTTGCCGGTCTCGACATTGGCCCGGTCGTCTACCGCCACGATCTCCAGGGTGACCGCATGACCATTGACCTTGAAGCCCTCTTTGTTGATTTCTTCCACCGCCAGCGTGACCCCGTTGAGCAGATCCTGCCCCAGCGGGGCCAGGTTACCGGTCAGCGGCTGGGCCACACCGATCTTGATCGTCGCCGGTGGGCTGTCGCAGCCTTGCAGCAGCAGAGCACACGCCAGGCCGACCCAGGCACCCACACCACCAAATATTCGCTTTCGCATCGGGAGAACTCCAGTCATCAGGGTTGAATTGCATCCAAACGTAACACAAGCACGCTTTACGCCAGGTCCCACGTTGCTGAGCGCTGCAACAATATGGGACATGACGACCCCCCCTGCCTTACCCCAGGCCGCACTGCTCAAGCGCTTCGCCACCTACGCGACCAGGCTGGCGGTCGGTTTGCGTACCCTGATTGCGGCCCACGGCCTGGGCTGGACAGTCACCCAGCTGGGTGCCCGCATGGAGCTGCAATTCACCGCCCAGCCGCCGCGCAACGCTGCCGAAGTCCACGCCAGCAGCCAGCCCGCGCTGGATGCCCTACTGCACCTGTTCATGCTGAACCGGGGTGTACTGCTGACCCCGTTCCACACCATGCTACTGGTGTCGCCCGCCACCACGCAGGCAGATGTGCAGCGCCCGCTGGACGGGTTTGGCGCATTTCTGGCGGTCTGAAATTTCAAGCTTTTTAGGCCACTGGCGCAGGTAGCACCTGCGCTAGCAGCTATTAAAACCATAACACCATGTTCCACCCTTCTCCTCTCGTCGCCCGCCTGTGTCTGGCCGCTGGCATGGCCCTGGTCGGCGTGTATGTGGCACTGAGCAAGCCGCTGGTGGTGGCGCTGCCGGTGTTTTTGCTGGCCTGGCTGCGTTTTGGCATTGCGGCTATCGCCATGCTGCCCTGGCTGAAAAAACCACTCTCCGAAGGCCCCTTATCCGCCCACACCCGCTGGCTGGTGTTTCTGGAGTCCTTTTTGGGCAACTTCTTGTTTTCGATCTGCATGCTGTACGGCGTGAGCATGACCACCGCCGTCTCCGCGGGCGTGATTCTGGCGGCGATTCCGGCCACGGTGGCGCTGTTCAGTTGGTTGCTGCTGCGCGAACGCATCACGCTGCGGATCTGGGCCGCCATCGCCTTTGGCGTGTTGGGCATCGCTTTGCTGGCACTATCGAAATCAGAGCACCTTGCGCACGCAATACCTGCGCCAGAGGCCGATTTGGCATCAAAGCACCAGCTGTGGGGCAATCTGCTGGTGTTTGGCGCGGTGCTATGCGAGGCGGCCTACGCGGTGATTGGCAAAAAGCTCACCGGCAGCCTGGGGCCCAAACGCATCAGCGCGCTGATCAACCTCTGGGGGCTGGTGCTGATGACGCCCATGGGCTTGTACCTGGCGCTGTCGTTCCCGTTTGCCAGCGTGCACCCCGGCATTTGGCTGCTGCTGGTCTTCTACGCCATGGCCGCCAGCATCGGCACGGTGTGGCTGTGGATGACCGGCCTGCGCGTGGTGCCTGCCGCCCAAGCCGGCGTCTACAGCGTTCTGCTGCCCATTGCAACCGCACTGACCGGCGTGCTGGTGCTGGGAGAGTCGCTGGGTGCCATGCAACTATTGGCATTTGGCGTGGCGCTGCTAAGTGTGGTCTTGGCTACGTTGACCTAAGCTTGGCGGCTACAGACGGTCCGCAATGGTGTGCGCATTGCGCGCTAAAACCACAGGAGCTAAAGCTGCACCAGAATTAGACTTGGCTCAACCCGCGCCATGCCAGGGTCCCATGGCACCTCCCAGGCCCTTTTGCAGCAAGGGC
>NZ_JBDTEM010000504.1:0-16739 GCF_039922535.1 Rhodoferax sp.
GTGCCGCCGTAGGCCTGCACCACGGCCGTTTCGGCCAGCTTTTGCATGTCGTAGTCACCGCCCTTGACTAAGGTGTCGGGGTGCAGCTCGGTGATGAGTTCCAGCGGCGTGTCCTCGTCGAACCAGGTGACCAGGCTCACCGACTCCAGCGCGGCCATCAGCACGGCGCGGTCGTTTTCGGGGTTTAACGGGCGGTCTGGGCCCTTGCCCAGGCGGCGGGCCGAGGCATCGCTGTTCAGCGCCACGATCAGGCTGCCGCCCAGTGACCGGGCCTGGGCTAGGTAGGTGGCGTGGCCGCGGTGCAGGATGTCGAACACGCCGTTGGTAAACACCCAGGGGCGGGGCAGGTGGGCGAGCCGGGCCGGTGCGTCGGCACGGCTGCAGATTTTGGCCAAAAATGCGGGAGGGGCTAAGGTGTCGGTCATGCACAAATGCTAGCAGCCCTTAAAAAGCCCGTTGCTTTGCCGATGTTTAAATGGATACTCTTAGATACATGAACCTCATTGCCGTCAACATTTCTACGCTGCGCCTCGGGCAACCGTTGCCGTTTGCTTTGCGCAATGAACAGGGTGTGCTGTTGGCGCACAAGGGCTACATCATTTCCGAGCGCGAAGAAATCACCTACTGGACCTCGCGCGGTATGACACTGTGCGTGGATGTGGATGCCGCCGACAACCACCGTGCCTACGTCGGCAAGCTGTACGACATGGTGCGCTCCGAGGTGCCGCTGGGCGACATTGCCGACATGCAGCTGGCGGCTTCCGACCTGGACAAGACGGTGGCGACCGAGGGCACCGGCATCCCCGACTGGACCGCGTTGCAGATCCGCGCCAATGGCCTGCTGCGCGACCCGCAGGGCGAGCAGTTTCTGCCGCGGCTGGAAAAGCTCTACGCCGAGCTGCGCACCCTGGTGGAGCACCACCCCGATGCCACGCTGTGCGCGCTGATGCATTTGTCGGCTACCGAAGTACAGATGTACAGCGCCACCCACGCCATGCTGGTCTATGTGGTGTGCAGTCTGGCCGCGCGCGAGGTGCTGAACTGGCCGTCCGACCAGGATGCCACACTGGGCATGGCTGCGCTGACCATGAACATCGCCATGACGGCGTTGCAAGACGAGTTGACGGTGCAAAACCAGGGCTTGACCGCCAAGCAAATCGACCAGGTGGAGCAGCATGCGCAGCGTGCTTTCAATATGCTGGCGGCCATGGGCGTGGACAACGAAGACTGGTTGCTGGCGGTGCGCCACCACCATGACCGCGCGCCCGGCCCGCTGGAGACCAAAACCGTGGCCATGCGGTTAGCCCGGCTGCTGCAGCGGGCGGACACCTTTATCGCCCGCCTGTCCCCGCGGGTGGGCCGCTTGTCCATGCCGCCCAATGCCGCCATGCAGGCCTGCTATTTCGACGAAAAACAGCATGTGGACCAGGCGGGCGCGGCCCTGATCAAGGCCGTGGGCGTGTATTCACCGGGAGTGTATGTGCGGCTGGCGAATGGCGAGGTGGCAGTGGTGATACGCCGCGGCGCCAACACGACGGCCCCGCGTGTGGCGGTGATCGTCAACCGCGACGGCTCTCCCCGGGGCGAGATGATCGTGCGCGAAACCAATATGCCCACCACCAAGATCATCGCTCACGTGCCGCACCGGGAGGTGAAGGTGCAGGTGCAGCTTGAAAAGCTGTTGGCGCTGATCTAGCTCAGGTGGCGGCGGGAACTGTGGAGTCCAGTTCTGCTGCCAGCTCTTTGCTGACTTCCTTGCGGTAGCGGTTCAGCTCCTGCACGGTCTTGAAGCTGCGGTCCATCAGCAGGCTCAGGTTGTGCAAGATGCGATCGACCACCTTACCCTCCCATACCGCATCAAACTTGATTTGCGTGTCCAGCCAGTGCTCCAGCCACGCAGGGTCGGGCAGGCGGCTCTGGACGGTGTCGCGCGGGAACAGACTCTCGTTCACGTGCAAATTGGTGGGGTGCAGCGCCTGGGCGGTGCGGCGGGCGCTGGCCATCAGCACGCCGACCTTGGTGAAGGCGCTGCGGGCATCGTTGCCGGTGTTGGCAATGGCGCGCTTCATGTAGCGCAGGTAGGCACCGCCGTGGCGGGCTTCGTCCTGGCTGAGCTTGGTGTAGATGTTCTTGATCACCGGCTCCGAATGCCATTCGCTGGCGCGGCGGTACCAGTGGTTCAGCCGGATCTCGCCGCAAAAGTGCAGCATCAGCGTTTCCATGGGCGGGGCCGGGTCGAACTCGAAACGCACGTCGTGCAACTCTTGCTCGGTAGGCACCAGCTCGGGGCGGAAGCGGCGCAGGTACTCCATCAGCACCAGCGAATGCTTTTGCTCTTCAAAAAACCAGATCGACATGAAGGCGGAGAAGTCGCTGTCGTCCTGGTTGTCGCGCAAAAACATCTCGGTGGCGGGCAGGGCCGCCCACTCGGTGATGGCGTTCATCTTGATGGTTTGCGCCTGCTCGTCCGAGAGCAGAGCCGGGTCAAACGCGTCCCATGGAACATCTTTGTCCATGTTCCAGCGCACCGCTTCTAGTTGTTTGAAAAGTTCAGGGTAGAGCATGGCAATCCTTCGTAACACCTAAGACTATACGCAGCACCGTCCCGTGCGGATTCAAGCCCTTCCCGCCAGGCGCTGTGCAAGTCGCAATGTTTCATTTTAGGCGGTCATTCCGATTCTTTATGACAGAAGGGTGGCAGTCTGGCACATCGGTAGAGTAAATAAAACTTGTTGGTCACAAAGTGACTGATTGGTATATTATCGCCATATGTGCTTTCCATCTATCCCGTACTTCACATTCCTTTACCCCCGTCTTGCGGCGCGGGCTGGGAACTTATGGCGGTCAAGGCCTGTCTGTACCAGCATAGCGACCGATGGGACGCACACTTTTTTCTGGCAGCGAAGCCGTCCGCACACTGCGTGCAGGCACACAACCCCGGGGCGGTTCTCCTCCTCCCTCACTCCCTCGTTCGCATCGGGGTGCTTCGCCGCCACTTTCCTTTCCGCGGTATGTCCAGCCGCATGAAGCTGGCCATCGTCGGCTCCGGCATCTCCGGCTTGGCGGTGGCGCACAGCCTGCAAGGCCAAGCCGATGTCACGCTGTTCGAGGCAGGCAGCTACTTCGGCGGCCACACCCACACCGTAGACATCACCCTGCCCACGCCCGACGGCCCGGTTACCCATGGCGTCGACACGGGCTTTCTGGTCTTCAATGAGCGTACCTATCCGCAGCTGATCGCCCTGCTGGCCCAGCTAGATGTGGCTACCTCCAAGACCGACATGTCGTTTTCCGCCCAAATTCCCGGCGAACGCTATGTGGAGTGGAGCGGCAGCACCCTGGCCAGTGTGTTCGCCCAGCGCAGCAACCTGTGGAGCCCGCGCTTTTGGGGCATGTTGCGCGACCTGCTGCGGTTCAACAAGATCACTACCCAACTGGCACTAGAAGGAAACGATGCCGCCCTGGCCCAGCCGCTGGGCGAGTTCCTGGAGCAGCACCGCTTCGGCACGGCCTTCCGCGACTGGTACTTTTTGCCCATGATGGGCTGCATCTGGAGCTGCCCCACCGCCCAGATGCTGCTTTTCCCGGTGGCCACCATGGTGCGCTTTTGCCATAACCACGGCCTGCTGCAGGTGCTGAACCGACCCCAGTGGTGGACGGTGACTGGCGGCGCACGGCACTACGTGGACAAGATCACCGCCCACATTGCCGACAAGCGCCTGAGCAGCCCCGTGCAGCGCATCGAGCGCAAGCCAGACGGCGTGTTTATTACCAGCCAGCACCACGGCTTTGCCCGCACCGAGCGCTTCGACAAAGTGGTGCTGGCCACCCATTCCGACCAGGCCCTGGCGCTAATGGCCGCCCCCACCGAAGCCGAACAGGCCACGCTGGGCGCGATCCACTACCACGCCAACCGCGCCGTGCTGCACACCGACGCCTCGGTGCTGCCGCGCAACCCCAGCGCCTGGGCCGCTTGGAACTACGAGCGCGCGCCCGCCACTGCCACCGAATCCGCCCGCGTGTGCCTGCACTACTGGCTCAACAAGCTGCAGCCCCTGCCCTGGGCGCAGCCGGTGGTGGTGTCGCTGAATCCAACCCGCGAGATCCCGCGTACCCATGTCATGGGCACTTTTGACTACGCACACCCGGTCCTCGACCTCGCCGCCATCGCCGCGCAGCAGCGCATGCCCGCGTTGCAAGGCCAGCAGAACACCTATTTCTGCGGCGCGTGGATGGGCTACGGTTTCCATGAAGACGGCCTGAAAGCCGGTTTGGCGGTGGCCGAATTGCTGAAGGCCGGGGCATGAACACGGCCCAAATAGGTTTCGGCCAGGTCCGCCACACCCGGCTGCGCCCGGTGCGCCACGCCTTTGCCTACCCCACCTATTTTTTGATGCTACCTATGCGCAACCTGGGCAGCACCCCACTGGCGATCAACCGCCGCGCGGCCCTCAGCTTTTATGATGCGGACCACGGCGACGGCCAAGGCAGCGCATTGGCCTGGATGGAAGCCCTGCTGCAGCGCGAAGGCATCACCGACGCCGAGGGCGAAATCTGGCTGCATTGCTACCCGCGCGTCTTCGGCCACACCTTCAAACCCGTCAGCTTTTGGTACTGCCACCGCCTGGATGGCAGCCTGCGGGCCATCGTGGTGGAGGTTAACAACACCTTTGGCGAGCGCCACTGCTACGTGCTGGACCAGCCCCGCTATGGCATCGAGCTGACGGCGGCCAAGGTATTCCACGTCTCCCCGTTTTGCCCGGTCGAAGGCGGCTACCGCTTCCGCTTCATGCGCACCGGTGACCGCACCGTGGCCCGCGTGGACTATGACGACCAGCAGGGCGCGCTGATTGAAACCAGCGTCAGCGGCACGCTACAGCCCATCACCCCCGCCAGCATCCGCCACGCGCTGTGGCGCTACCCGGCCATGACGCTGGGCGTGGTGGCGCGCATCCACTGGCAGGCCTTTCGCCTGTGGCGCAAGCGTGTGCATTTTTTCCGCAAACCCCTGCCGCCCAAAGACTTTGTGACGAGATAGAGACACGCCATGAACAGCACCACTGCCCCCCGTTTTTCCGTGCCCAGCGATGCCCCGGCCGCCGTGCGCACCGCTTTGAAGCTGCTGCAGCGCCTGCGCCACGGCAGCATCACCATGCAGTTGCCCGACGGCAGCCTGCACGTGTTTGGCAACCACCAGCAGCACGGCGATGCCCCCACGGCGGCCATGACGCTGAAGAACTGGAATGTCTGCTCGGCGGCCCTCAAATCCGGCGACATTGGCGTGGCCGAAACCTATATCGACGGCGACTGGACCACGCCCAACCTGACCGACCTGCTCACCGTCTTCATCTGCAACCGGCAAGAGATCGAAGACGTGATCTACGGCAACTGGGTCGGTCGCCTGTGGTACCGCATGAAGCATTTGCTCAACCGCAACACCAAGGCCAACAGCCAGAAGAACATCCACGCCCACTACGACCTGGGCAACGCCTTCTACAGCCTGTGGCTGGACGGCAGCATGAACTACTCGTCGGCCTGGTTCGAGGGCGACCTGGACAAGCCGCTGCGCGAGGCGCAAAACGCCAAGGTCCGCCGCGCCTTGGCCATGGCGCAAGTCAAGCCCGGCGACCGGGTACTGGAGATAGGCTGCGGCTGGGGCGCGCTGGCCGAGATGGGCACCACCGAATTCGATGCCAGCGTGACCGGCGTGACCCTGAGCACCGAACAACTCGCCTTTGCCAACACCCGCATGCAGCGCCTGGGGGTGGACAGCCGCGCCGACCTGCGCCTGCAAGACTACCGGGACATCCAGGACGCACCGTTTGACGCGATTTGCTCGGTCGAAATGGTCGAAGCCGTGGGCCGCGAATACTGGCCCACCTACTTCCAAACCGTGGCCCGTTTGCTCAAGCCCGGTGGCCGCGCCTGCATCCAGAGCATCGTCATCGCCGACAGCCTGTTCGAGCGCTACATCACCAGCACCGACTTCATCCAGCAGTACATCTTCCCCGGTGGTTGCCTGCCGTGTCCGCGTGAATTCAAGCGCGAGGCCGCCGCTGCCGGGCTGGAAGTGGTGGACGAATTCGCCTTCGGCCCCGACTACGCCGAAACCCTGCGCCGCTGGCGCGACAAGTTTTTGGCCGCCCGCACCCAGGTGCTGCAACTCGGTTTCGACGAAAGGTTCATGCGTTTATGGGAGTTCTACCTGGCCTACTGCGAAGCTGCCTTCGACAAGGGCAACATCAATCTCGTGCAATACACCTTGGCCAAGCCGACGCTATTAAAAAAATAGCTGCCCGCGCAGGTGTAATCTGCGCCAGCGGCCTATTTTGTTTAAATCTGTGGGCGGCCGATGTACCCACCGACGTAGCCGCTGCCGTGCCGCAGGCCACGCTGGTGGGCAGCACCCGGCTGAAGGTCTGGGGCTTTGACATCTACGACGCCCAGCTCTGGACCGCCCCCGGCTTCCAGGCCACGCGCTATGCCGATTCCGCCCTGGCGCTGGAGCTGACCTACCTGCGCGATTTCAGCCGCACCGACATCGCCCGCCGCTCGCTGGACGAGATGCGCCGCAGCGCACCCATTTCGGACGCGCAGGCCAAGGCCTGGCAGCAAAAGCTGGAAGCCGCCATTCCCGATGTCAAAAAAGGCGACCGCATCCTGGGCATCTACCTGCCGCAAACCCGCACTGCCCGTTTCCTTTTCAACGGCCAGCCCAGCGGCGAGGTCAGCGACGGCGACTTTGCCAAATTGTTCTTTGGCATCTGGCTGTCGCCCCAAACCTCCGAGCCCGCCATGCGCAAGGCCTTGCTGGCGGGCAATCCATGAACGCTGCCGCGGCCTTCACCGCCCGCAACGGCCTGGCGTATGGCCTGATGGGCCTGCCGATGGCTTTTGTGGCGCTGCCGCTGTATGTCGTGCTGCCCAACCACTACGCCACCACGCTGGGCGTGCCGCTGGCCGTGTTGGGGCAGATTTTGCTGGGCGCGCGCCTGTTAGACGGCATCATCGATCCACTGCTGGGCCGCTGGGGCGACACCTTGTTTGCCCGCTCGCCCCGTGCCGTGTTGGGCGTCGCGGCGGTCGCGGCGGTGGTGATGGCGCTGGGCTTTTGGGGCCTGTTCTTCCCCGCCACCCAAGACCATCTGCTGCTCTGGGTTTCCGCCCTCTTGGTGGTCACTTACACCGCCTACAGCACCCTGGGCGTGCTGCACCAGTCCTGGGCCGGGCTGCTGGGCGGCACCGAGGCCCAGCGCAGCCACATCGTTGCCTGGCGCGAAGGTCTGGGCCTGGTCGGCGTGGTGACGGCCAGCGTGGCCCCGGTGCTGCTGGGTCTGCCCACCACGGTGGCGCTGTTGGCTGGCACCTTGGCCCTGGGCTGGCTGGCCTGGACCCGCGCCATCGCACCCGTGCCGCAAAGCCCGCCCCAGACCCGCGCCGCGCTGTGGCTGCCGCTGCATAACCCCGCGTTTCGCCGCCTGCTGGGCGTGTTCATGTTGAACGGCATTGCCAGCGCCGTGCCTGCCACATTGGTGCTGTTCTTTGTGCAAGACCGGCTGCAGGCCGCCCAGGCGCTGCAACCGCTGTTTTTGGCCACGTATTTTTTGTGCGCTGCACTGTCGATTCCGCTGTGGCTGCGCCTGGTGCCCCGGCTGGGGCTGGCGCGCACCTGGTTGGTGGGCATGGCGGTGGCGGTGGCGGCCTTTGTGGGTGCGTCCCTGCTGGGCGCGGGCGACAGCACGGCGTTTTTGGTCGTCTGCGCTGCCTCGGGTATCGCCCTGGGTACCGACCTGGCCCTGCCCAGCGCGCTGCTGGCAGGCATCGCCCAAAAACAAGGCGGCGCGGGTTTGTACTTTGGCTGGTGGAACTTTGCCACCAAGCTGAACCTGGCCCTGGCCGCCGGGCTGGCCCTGCCGATGCTGGCCACCTTTGGCTACACGCCCGGCGCGCAGGATGCCGCTGCGCTCAACGCCCTCACGGCCACCTACTGCCTGCTGCCCTGCGTCCTGAAGCTGGCGGCGGCAGCAGCCCTCTACCTGCTCATCATTCGCCCCAAGGACTCTCTATGAAACGCCGCCTACTCCTACTCGCCACTGGTGCCGCTGTGGCCGCTCTCTCTGGCTGCGCAGGCCCCCAGGTGGCCGACTACGCGGGCCAAACCCCCAAGCTGGACCTGCGCAGCTACTTCAACGGCACGCTGGACGCGTACGGTGTGTTCACCGACCGCTCGGGCAAGGTTGTGAAGCGCTTCACCGTGCTGATGGTCTGCAGCTGGACCGGTGACGACGGCGTGCTCGACGAGTCATTCACCTACTCCGACGGCACCACCCAAAAGCGCATCTGGCGCCTGCACCGCGAGGCCGATGGCCATTACAGCGGCCGGGCCGACGACGTGGTCGGCCCGGCCCTGGGCGAGGAAAGCGGCAACGCCTTCCACTGGAAGTACACCCTGGCCCTGCCGGTGGACGGCTCGGTCTACAACGTGCAGATGGACGACTGGATGTACCTCGTGACCGACAAGATCCTGATCAACAAAACCGCCATGGCCAAGTTTGGCGTGCACCTGGGTGATGTCACCTTGTCTTTCACCAAACGTTAAGCCAAATCGGCCTCTGGCGCAGATAGCACGTGCGCTGGCAACTATTAAAAATAGAGCAATAAGCATGGCACTCAATCCCCCCCTCAGCGACTGGCGCGGCAAAACCGTATGGTTGATAGGCGCGTCCAGCGGCATTGGCCGCGCCACCGCAGAGCTGCTGCACGGCCAGGGCGCGCAGGTGGTGGTGTCGGCCCGCCAGGCTGCCGCACTGGATGCCTTTGTGGCCGAGCACCCCGGCGCGCAAGCTATGCCGCTGGACGCTGCCGACCCGGCTGCCGTGCGGGCCGCCGCAGATTCTTTGGACCGGCTGGACGCCGTGGTGTACTGCGCAGGCTACTACCGCCCCCAGCGCGCCACAGAGTTCAGCCTGGCCGAGATGCAGCAGCACCTGCAGGTCAACTACGTGGGCGCGCTGCACATGCTGGATGCCGTGCTGCCCATCCTGCGGCGCCAGGGCTACGGCCACATCAGCCTGGTGGCCAGCGTGGCCGGCTACAGCGGCCTGCCGCAAAGCCTGGCCTACGGCCCTACCAAGGCCGCGCTCATCAATCTGGCCGAAACCCTGTACCTGGATTTGCATGACAGCGGCATTGGCGTAAGCCTGATTTGCCCCGGCTTTGTGCAAACCCCGCTCACCGCGCAAAACGAGTTCCAAATGCCCGCCCTTATCACCCCCGCGCAGGCCGCCAGCGCCATCCTGCGCGGCTGGGCGCAGGGCCAGTTTGAAATCCACTTCCCCAAGCGCTTCACTTACTGGATGAAGTTTTTGGCGATGCTGCCCTACCGCATCTACTTCCCCGCCATCCGCCGGATGACCGGGCTATGAGCGACCCACGCAACCCCTCCATCGACGGCATCGTCCAGTTTTTCGAGTCGCTGACCCCGCAGTCCGTGGCCCGCTGCGGCGACTTTTATGCGGCCAACGCCCGCTTCAAAGACCCGTTCAAAGACGTGCAAGGCCTGCCCGCCATCCAAGGCATCTACACCCACATGTTCACCGCCCTGCAAGCCCCGCGCTTTGTGGTGGTGGGGCGCATCGCCAGCGGCCCGCAGTGCTTTTTGACCTGGGACTTCCACTTCCGCTTCAAGAACTTCGCCACCGGCACCGACCAGACCATCCACGGCGGCAGCCATTTGCAACTGGACGCGGAGGGCCGCATCACCCTGCACCGCGACTATTGGGACGCGGCGGAAGAGCTGTACGAAAAGCTGCCGGTGGTGGGCGGGCTGATGCGTTGGCTGAAACACCGCGCCAACAGCTGATAGGCCCGCTAGGGTAGAGGTGATCCGCAAGCCGACTGGGCACAATTCAAGAAATTTTCAATGTGGTTGGAATAAAGCGTCGGCTGGGGGGTCTACCCCCATAACGGCATAGGGCCGTATCCGCTTTTTAGGGCCATCCACGTGATCAAAATTCTCAGCCACTGGCGCCGCTACAGCGTGCCGGCCATTTCTGTCCTCGCTGTGGCGGGCTGCGCTGCTGCCTTTGCCGCACTCGGTACACAGCCCGACTCGGTGCGCAAAGCCGCACGCTATGTATTCATGTCGATCTGCTCCACCGGCAGCGGCGACCAGGCCGGTTTTGCCGCCGAGAACGATACGGCGATGAACAAGATGATGACCGACATGAGTGTGGCGCCCTCGGGCAGCGTGGACCGCGACTTCGCCGCGATGATGATTCCACACCACCAGGGCGCCATCGACATGGCGCAGGCGATGCTGCGCTATGGCAGCAACGAACAACTGCGCCGCATTGCCCAAGAAATCATTGTGGAACAGCTGCAGGAGATTGCAGCGATGCGGCTCGCGCTGGACGAACCGCTGCCGCCATCGGCGCCTGCACCAACCCAAACTGCGCGCAACTAACAAACGCGGCGGCACACCTTATTCACGCCATCCGGCATGTCTGCACCGGCTTGCAAGCTCGGTGATTTGCAACTTGTTCCACTCTTACTCTGTAACGAATATGAAGCCAAACCAACTCCCCAAAATGCTACTGTTCAGTGCACTTTCAATGGCTGGCGCAATGGCATGCGCCGGCCAGGCGCCTGGCGCGGCATCGGATGCCAACATCCCTATCAGCCACCGCGACCGGATCTACGCAGCCGAACAGTTTTCCAACACCGTTTCGGTGACCGATCCGATGGACAACAAGCTATTGGGCGTGATACGCCTGGGCGACCCCGCGCCCAGCAATTTGAGCCCTTTGTACCGTGGCCAGGTGCTGGTGCATGGCATGGGCTTCTCGCCCGACCACCGCACATTGGCGGTGGTGCCGGTCGGGTCCAATGCAGTCACCTTCATTGACACCGCAACCAATGCGGTAAAGAAGACCACCTACCTTGGACGCTCACCCCACGAGGCGTTTTTTACGCCGGATGGCAAGGAGGTGTGGGTGACGGTGCGCGGGGAAAACTATGTGTCGGTGATTGACACCGCCACCTATGCCGAGAAGACCCGCATAACCACCCCGTCCGGCCCAGGCATGCAGATTTTTTCGCCCGATGGCCAGTACGGCTACATCTGCTCTTCGTTCAACCCCGAAACGGTAGTGGTGTCGGTCGCCACGCACCAGATCGTGGGCCGGGTCAAACAAGACAGCCCTTTCTGCCCCAACATCGCGGCGTCGCCCGATGGAAAGCAGGTCTGGATGACTTTGAAGGATATAGGCCGCACCATGGTGCTTGATGCCAAGCCGCCGTTTGCCGTGATCAAGTCTTTTGACACCGGTCCATTAACAAATCACGTTAACTTTATAAACAACACCAAAGGCAGTTTTGCCTATGTCACCATCGGCAGCTTGAATGTGGTGAAAGTGTTCCGCACCGACGATTTTTCCCAGGTGGCGACCATCCCTGTGGGCAAGCTCCCGCACGGAATCTGGCCGTCCGGTGACGGCACACGCATGTACGTGGGGCTAGAGAACGCCGACGCACTGGCCGTGATTGACACCGCCAGCAACACCGTGGTGGCCAATGTGCCGGTAGGCCAAGCACCGCAAGCGATTGCCTATGTGCCAAACGCGGTGCCAGCCGACGCCGGTGATGGCACGCAAGCTCTGGAGCCGCTGGGCCTGGCCAGCCAGGTGGCGCACTTGACCTTGGTGCACCTGCAGGGCGGCAAGCCGGTGGTGGCGGTAAACGCGCCGACCAACGTGTCTTTGTTTGACCAGGGGCTGCTGCAGGTGGTGCAGGCATCTGCATCGGGCTTGGAGCCGCGCCGCCCGTATGTGCTGGCGCTGGCTGAAAAACCGGATGGCAGCGGTATGCTGCAGCCTTTGGCCAACTTTATGAGCAATCCGGCGGGGGCTGCCGTGGTGAACGCAATTGGGCCCATTCGCCAGCAGGTGGAAGGGGCGGGCGGCGCTAACGACCCACGACGCTACCTGGTAATTGCACCTCGGGTGGACGGCAAGCCCGGCGCTCCGGTGCAGGTGCAAGCTCTCTGATAGTGACCCGGCGGCACCACCACAGGCGGTGCCGCTGCATCTGAGCCAAGCGATGAAAGACCTGGTCCAGCTGGTGGAGCCGATGATTCCCGCGTTGCGCCGCTACGCACGGGCGCTGCTGCACGACCGCGCCGTTGCGGACGACCTGGTGCAAGACTGCCTGGAGCGTGTGATCAGCCACTGGATGCAGCGGCGCGACGCGAAAGACACCCGGCAATGGGTGTTTGCGATCCTCCACAATTTGGCCATGCGCGGATTGCGCCAACAGTCACGGCGTGGCCTGCATCTGGCGCTGGAAGAAATGGACGAAGCCGACATGAGCACCCCCGCACCCCAAGAACACCGCGTAAGGCACCAGGAGCTGATGCGGGCACTGGACCAGTTGCCTGAAGATCAGCGCAGCGTGCTACTGCTGGTGTCGGTGGAAGACATGTCCTATGCCGAGGCGGCTGCCACACTAGAGATTCCCATCGGCACCGTGATGTCTCGGCTGGCCCGTGCACGCCAACGCATTCGCGCCATGATGGATGGAGAGATCGATATGCCATCCCCTACGGATACCCACCCAGCGAAACGCACGACCTTGCGGAGGCTGAAATGAGCGAACAACCTGTAGATATGCGTCCGGTACTGGAAGAAGAACTGCATGCCTACGTGGACAACGCGCTGGAGCCCGCACACCGCAGCGAGGTCGAAGCTTATCTGGCCCTGCACCCCGAGGCCGCAGCCGAAGTCGCGGCTTTTAGCGCGCACCGCCAAGCCTTGCGCGACATGCTGTCACCGATTGTGAAAGAGCCATTGCCATCTTCGCTGAACCTAGCACGCATGCTGGACCTGCACCAGACGCGCCCGCGCTGGCCCTGGCCCTGGGGTATGGCCGCTGCCGTGGTACTGGCACTGGGTATCGGTGGTACGACCGGTTGGTCCTTGCGGGATGGTGTGCCCTATGGCACAGATGCGGGCATTGCCGCGTTGGCACGCGAAGCCAGCAGCAGCTACCAAGTTTATGCAGCAGACACCCTGCGACCGGTGGAAATGGGGGCGAGCCAGCGCGCCGAGCTGGTGGAATGGGTGTCCTCGCGGCTGGGGCGCAAGGTCGCCATTCCCGATCTCGCTCCTGCCGGTTACCGTTTCATTGGTGGCCGGCTTGTGGCCACCGAACACGGGCCTGCAGGCCTGTTCATGTACGACGATCCGCAAGGTGTTCGTTTATCACTGTTGGTACGGCCTATGGCGGTGGACAAAGACACGCCCATGATGAAGCACATTCAGGGGAAATTCACGGGCTACGCCTGGGCTGACCAGGGCTTGGGCTACGGCGTTGTGGGCACCAAACGTGCCGAGGTGCTGCACCCGCTGGCCGACGAAATACGGCGCCAGATCAGCCTAGACCTGAAAGGATGACCCCAGGTTCCAGGATGTTTTGATGGTCTTATTAGGCACCCCTAACAGACCATCAACACGCACTAAGATGGCTGGATGCCGTATTACGTCCAGCCACAGCCGTGAAAATCTTCCAGCGCGAGCAACGTTCCCTGTTCGGCGAAATCCTGGACTGGATGCTCACGCCCCTGCTGCTGCTGTGGCCGGTGAGCCTGGCGCTGACCTGGCTGGTGGCCCAGGGCATTGCGGGCAAGCCGTTTGACCGGGCGCTGGAGTACAACGTGCAGGCCTTGTCGCAGCTGCTGGTGGTGTCCCAGCCGCACCAGGCGCACTTCAACTTACCCCTGCCCGCCCGCGACTTCATGCGTGCCGACGACTCCGACCAGGTCTACTACCAGGTGCGCGGTGTACGTGGTGAATTGCTCAGCGGCGATACCGACCTGCCTTTGCCACCGCCCGACGAAAAGCCCGCCGAAGGCCCGGTGCATCTGCGCGACGACGAGATGCGCGGGCTGGACGTGCGCGTGGCCTATCTGTGGGTCAGCCTGGACCTACCAGGCAACCCATTGGCCCTGGTGCAGGTGGCAGAGACGCGCGAAAAGCGCTCGGTGCTGGCGGCCGAAATTATCAAAGGCGTGATGCTGCCGCAGTTCGTCATCCTGCCGCTGGCCGTGCTGCTGGTCTGGCTGGCGTTGGCGCGCGGCATCCAGCCTCTGACTAACCTGGCAGATCGCATACGCGCCCGCACCTCGGACGACCTGAGCCCGCTGGACGAAAAAGCCGTGCCACTGGAAGTCGCGCCGCTGGTCTCGTCCGTCAACGACCTACTAGACCGACTTACGGACTCCATCGCCACCCAAAAACGCTTCCTGGCCGATGCCGCGCACCAGCTCAAAACCCCGCTGGCCGGTTTGCGTATGCAGGCCGATCTGGCGCAGCGCGAAGGCACCAGCACCGCAGAGCTCAAACGCTCCTTGCAGCAAATTGGCCGCTCCAGCGTGCGCGCCACCCACACCGTCAACCAGCTACTGGCCCTGGCCCGGGCCGAAAACGGCAGCGTCAGCCTGAGCCTGCAGCTCTGCGACATGGCACGCCTGACCATGGACGTGGTGCGCGACTCGGTGCCCCACGCGCTGGAAAAGCGCATCGACCTAGGCTACGACGGAGCCGAGCCCGGCAGCCCCGGCGTGCAAATTAACGTCAACCCCACGCTGATCAAGGAACTGGTGCGCAACCTGGTGGACAACGCCATCAACTACACGCCTGCGGGCGGCATCATCACCGCCCGCGTGCTGGCCGATACGGACACCCCCATCGGCCCCATCAGCCCCATCGGCCGCGCCACCCCCAGCGTGCTGCTGCAGGTGGAAGACAGCGGCCCCGGCATCCCCGAAGCCGAGCGTGTGATGGTCTTCCAGCCCTTCTACCGCGCCCTGGGCACCGAAGCCGACGGCTCCGGCCTGGGCCTGTCCATCGTCCAGGAAATCGCCCGCCAGCACAGCGCCGAAGTCACTTTGGAAGATGCCCATCCTGGTGTTTCGCCGCCGGGTACGCGGGTGGCCGTGCGGTTTGCGCAGGCGGGGGTTGTTTGATTTTCAATCAGTCAAGTTTTTATTTTCAATTGGTCAGAATTTTGGTTTTAATTGGCCAGATCTTTTTGACGTTTGGCTTTGTGCGTGAACACTGAAATTCCAATCCCCTCTACCCCCGCCATCGCCCGCCATGTGCAACGCAGAATTGCCACGGCCCTGCAAGACACCCGGGTGGTGCTGGTGGTCGGACCCAGGCAGGCGGGTAAGACGACGCTGGCCCGGCTGTATGCCAACAGCGGCCGACCCTACCTCACACTGGACGACCCGGCCACGCTGGCGGCGGCACGCGCGCATCCGATCTGCTGTTGGCCATCAAGGAAAGCGTGGACAAAGACCAGGCACCCGGCCGCTTTCTATTGACCGGATCCACGAACCTCATGGCCTTGCCCACCGTGGCCGACTCGTTGGCAGGCCGACTTGAAGTCATCACCCTGCTCCCGTTCGCCCAGTCCGAACTGGCTGGAACCAAGGGGGATATGCTGGAGCGGCTGTTCGACGGCAATGGGCTGCCTGGCGTGGACAGCCCCGCCGTGGGCAACGCATTGATGGACCGCGTGCTCAAGGGCGGCTACCCCGAAGCGCTGCGGCGCACGCAGGCCAGCCGCCGCCAGGCCTGGCTGCAGGATTACGTGGCGCTCATCCTCGCCCGCGATGTGCGCGACGTTGCCAACATCGACCAGCTCGACCGCATGCCGCGCCTGCTGGAGGTGCTGGCCGCCCACGCCGGGCAACTGGTCAACCACAGCAGTTTTGGCGCCGCGCTGGGCCTGACCGCGCCCACGGCACAAAAATACGCGGGCATTCTGGAGCGCTTGTTTCTGACGCGGCTGGTGCCACCCTGGTCTCACAACGCGGTCAGTCGCCTGACCAAGACCCCCAAGCTGCATTTTTTAGACACCGGGTTATTGGCCGCTCTGCGCGACACCAACGCGGCGCAGTTGCAAAAGGACCGCACAGGCTATGGCCCACTGCTGGAGAACTTCGTGGTGTCCGAGGTGCTCAAGCTCACCACCTGGTCGGACCGGCGGCTGCGCATCTCGCACTTTCGCACCAAGGAGCAAGACGAGGTGGATTTGGTCATCGAAGACCGGCGCGGGCGCGTCATCGGCATCGAGGTCAAGGCCTCGGCCACCGTGCGCCCGCAAGACCTGCGCGGCCTGCGCCAACTGCAAGAGGCCGTGGGTGACAAGTTCATTCAGGGCCTGGTGCTGCACGACCACGACCGGATCACGCCGTTTGACGAGAAGCTGCACGCGGGGCCGGTGTCGCTGCTCTGGCAGTAAAAACGTGTTTGTGACGTGGGGGTGCTCTGCATAACTCCCTGCGGTCTGTAACAGCACGGACTCGGGCGGTCTACGGCGTTTTTCAGCCAGTTGTCGGGCACCAAATCGCTGTTGGAGGTAATTGGCCGCGCACGGGGGCTCCTGGCCGAGCCTTATCTCACCTGGACCATCGGCGTACTGCGATGTACGCCCCTGCCAGAAATGTCGCTTGAGAAGCTGTCCGGTAGCGCGGCGGACGCGCCAAACCGGCCCAACCCCAGCTCCACCAGGCTGCCAGCGCGGCGCAGCAGAAACAGCACGTCCAGCCCCATGCACTGCGCCAGGGCCAGGCCTTCACCGGCAAACATGCGGGTGGGATCTTCGCCTTCGCGCTTGAGCGGGAACACGCCCGCAGTGTACGGGAATTCCCCCGGCACGTTTTCTTGTAACTGCCA
>NZ_JBDTEM010000505.1:0-2054 GCF_039922535.1 Rhodoferax sp.
AGCCAGGTATTCCTGAAGGGCAGCAGCAACGTGGCGTTGCTGTTCGACGAGGTCGAGGACGTGTTTCCGCCGATCTCGACCGACGCGGCGCAGCTGATGGCGCGCATGGACACCGGTGACGGCGCGGCGCTCACCGGCAGCGTCAGCGGCAAGGCCTGGGTGAACCAGATTCTGGAATCCAACAACGTGCCCACGCTGTGGGTCACCAACCGCATCGAGCAGATAGACCCGGCCTTCCGCCGCCGCTTTGCTTACCACCTGGAGCTGAAGTCGCCCCCGCCGGGCGCGCGCGAAGGCCTGGTGCGCAAAACGCTGGAAGGCGTGGCCGTGAGCGACGCGTTTGTGGCCAAGCTCACCGAGCGCAAAGGCCTGACGCCGGCGCAGATCCGCACGGCGGTGCGCTTCGCCGGGTTGGTGACCCCAGCCCTGGACATTCCGTTTGAAAACCTGATCGACCGCCAGCTCAAAAACGCCGACATGGCCCTGGGTAACAGCGCCAGCGACCACGCCCAGCGCCCCAGCGCCACCACCTACAGCCTGGACATGCTGAACGTGGAAAGCCGCTTTGAAATCCCCCGCATCGTGCAGGCCCTGCAGGCGCGCGGCCACGGCACGCTGTGCTTTTACGGCGCGCCCGGCACCGGCAAAACCGCGCTGGCCGAGCACATCGCCAAGGCCCTCGACAAACCGCTGATCGTCAAGCAGGCCAGCGACTTGATGAGCAAATATGTGGGCGAAACCGAGCAAAAAATGGCCGCCATGTTCAAAGAGGCCGAGGCCGAAAAAGCCGTGCTGCTGCTGGACGAGGCCGACAGCTTTTTGCAAGACCGGCGCGGGGCCCAGCGCACCTACGAGGTCACCGAGGTGAACGAAATGCTGCAAGGTATGGAGCGCTACCGGGGCATTTTTGTGTGTACCACCAACCTGCTGGACCGCATCGACCAGGCCGCGCTGCGCCGCTTCACCTTCAAAATCCAGTTCAAGCCCTTGCTGCGCACCCAGCGCGAGACCATGTTTGTGGTCGAAGCCCTGGGCGGGGATGCGGCGCTGTGGACCGACGCGCTCCACAGCCGTCTGGCCAAGCTCGACCAGCTCTGCTCTGGCGACTTTGCGGCGGTAAAGCGCCAGGTGGAGATTCTGGACACCGCCCTCAGCCCCGATGAATTCATGGACCAGCTAGAGGCCGAGCACCGCATCAAGCCCGAGGTGCGCGAGGCCCGGGGCATGGGATTCATGGTCTAGGTGATCCGCCTGCACGGGTTCGATTACAAAGTGTGGGTTCATCCGCCAGACCCAGAAAGCAAGCACGGTTTGCGCATGCAGCGCGCCTTGCTGGTCTGGAGCGCGGTTATGGCGCTGGGCATGCTGTGTTGGGGCGTGTATTTCGGTTGGCACGGGACCTGGTCCATCGCGGTCTGCAATATCTTGCTGGCCGCCATCGCTGCCGTTAGTGCCGTGCTCACGCTGCGGGGCCGCACCCGGAGCGCGACTTTGCTGATGGCGGGCAGCCTGTACGTCGGGCTGTGCTTGCTTTGCCTGGTGCAAGATATCCCGAACGCCCAAGCTCCCCGTTCTGCGCACCACTTCTTTTTGGTCATGGGCATGGGCACTTTTTTGATCTTTAAGGGGGAACGTGCTTGGCTGCGGCATGGAATTTCAGTGCTGTGTTTCGCCACATTTTTTGTGTTTGCCAGTACCCAATGGGGCTTCGACACACCCTATGTTTTGCCCGATGCGGTACGGATCCCCGGCACCTGGTTCAACAACACGCTCGCTTTGCTGGTGCTCTACGCCTTGTTGCACGTCATGCAGTCGGAAATGACTGCCTACAAAGCCATGGCTGCCGAGCTGCGTAAAGGCCTGTCAGGCAACCAGTTTGCGCTGTACTACCAGCCCCAGACGGACGAGTTGGGCCGCATCGCGGGTGCAGAAGCACTGGTACGCTGGAACCACCCGATCAACGGCATGGTGTCCCCGGCGGAATTCATTCCCGTGGCCGAGCAAACCGGTTTTATCTTGCCCCTGGGCCACTGGGTACTAGGCACGGCCTGTGC
>NZ_JBDTEM010000506.1:0-6604 GCF_039922535.1 Rhodoferax sp.
CGAGCGTGTGGCCACCAACAAGGCGGCCCGCGAGGTGGCCAACCTGTGCTGCGACCACCTGGACACCACCACCGTTCCCGCCTTGGACGAACTGCTGGCGCTGCTGAACGAGCGCGGCGTGGGCCGGATGTTCCTCACCCAAATGGGGCTGCGCCTGCAGGACAGCCGCACCAATGCCAATGCTCAGGCAGAGGCCCGCTTCAACGACTGGCTGCAAACCGCCCTGCCCGACTTTGCCGCTGCCCAAACCCAGCACAACGTAGACCAGGCCGCCGACAACCTGAGTGTGAGCAACGCGGTGAAATCGCTGCGCGCAATTGGCGATGCCGACTGGCCCGACATCGTGTCGCGCACCAGCCTGTTGATGCAGCGCATGCTGGCCTCACCTATCTTTGAATCCGAACACCCCAGTACCCGTGATGCCACCCTGCACGCCATCGAGCGGCTGGCCAAACGCAGTGGCCACAGCGAAGCTTCGGTCGCCCAGACTCTGCTGGGACTGATGCAAACCGGCAACCCGTTCGATGCGGCCACCGGCGTGCCCAGCTACTGGCTGGAAGGGGCGGGCCGCCCGGTACTGGTCAAAAGCCTGGGTCTGCATGAAAACGCGGCCGTACTGTGGCGCACCACTACCCGCCGTGCCGCCCTGCCCGCCTACCTGGGCGCTTTGGGCGTGGGCAGCGTAGGCTTGGTAGCGTGGATGCTGCACCACCACACCAGCGGCCTGGGCTTGCTGCTGTTGACCGCCGTGCTGATGTTGTTTCCGGCATCCGAGGCCATCGTGGCCATCATCAACCGGTTGATCAGCGAATCGGTGCGCCCGCAGCACCTGCCGCGCCTGGGTCTGCTGGACGGCATACCGGCTGAGCACCGGGTGCTGGTGGTGATTCCCGCCATGCTGGGCGGTGCGGCATCGACCCGTGAACTGGTGCACCGGCTGCACCTGCACTACATTGCCAACCCCGAACCCTGCGCCCAGTTCGGCCTGCTGTCCGATTGGGTGGATGCCGATACCGAGCGCACCCCGGCCGATGCCGATCTGCTGTCTGCCGCCACCCAGGCCATCAGTGCGCTTAACCAGCGCTATCCCAGCCTGAACGGTGCCGCCCCGCGCTTCATCTTGCTGCACCGCGAGCGCACCTTCAGCACCACCGAGCAGCGCTGGATCGGCTGGGAGCGCAAACGCGGCAAGTTGGAACAACTGGTGGAAGCCCTGGCGACCGACTCCAGCGCCGCCTTCATGTACCTGGGCAACATCTCACGCATCGCCTCGCATACACCTTACATCGTCACCCTGGACAGCGACACCCAGTTGCCGCCAGGCCGCCTGCGCGAGCTGGTGGGTGTGGCCGCGCACCCGCACAACCAGCCCCAGCTGGATGCCAGCGGGCGCAGCGTAGTGCAGGGCTACGGCATCCTGCAGCCGCGCGTAGCCACACCGCTGCCTGCGCGCAAAGACTTCACGCTGTACCACTGGCTATTTGCCGGGCAGTGCGGTATCGATCCTTACAGTGCCGCCACCTCCGAGGTCTACCAGGACGTGTTTGGCGAAGGCAGCTTCACCGGCAAGGGCTTGTTGCATGTGCAGGCCCTGCACGCCGTGTTGTCGGGCCGACTGCCTGAAGGCCAGGTGCTCAGCCACGACCTGCTGGAAGGTTCGCTGGCGCGCTGCGCCGCGGTGACCGATGTCAGCATGATCGAGGATGCACCCTTCCACGCCGACGTGGCCGCCTCCCGGGTGCACCGCTGGACGCGCGGTGACTGGCAACTGCTGGCGATTCTGCTGAACTCTGGGCGCTACCCGCTGCGGGGCATCAACGTCTGGAAGATGTTTGACAACCTGCGCCGCTCTCTGGTGGCCCCGGCCTCGCTGCTCTTGTTGCTGCTGGCGCTGTGCACCCCCGCGCTGTCGCCCTGGTCCGCACTGGCCCTGGTGGCGGCGGCTTTCTCTGCCGGACCGATGATGGGCGCGGTGGCGGGGTTTTCGCCCAGCCGCGACGACCTGGCCAAGCGCCACTTTTACCGCCAGGCCGGATCGGACTTGGCCCGCACGGTATGGGGCGGGCTGTGGCACGTGGCCCAGTTGCTGATGCATGCGCTGCTGGCGGTGGACGCAATTGCACGGGCGCTGTACCGCATGTTCGTCAGTCACCGGCATCTGCTGCAATGGACCACCGCCGCCGCGGCACAGGCCCAGGCCAGAACCCATTTACCAGCCCTGGTGCGAGCGCACTGGAGCCTGCCAGTCGTGGCCCTGCTGTTGCTGGCCGGGCTGCTGACCGTGAACACACCGCATCCGGTACTGGCCACGGTGCTGTGCCTGATGTGGGCCGCGTCGCCGGTATGGATATGGTGGACCAGTCGCCCCCGTGCCAGCCCCGAAGATGCCCGACTGCCCGCCGCCGACCTGGCACGGCTGCACGGCATCGCCCGCGACACCTGGCGCTGGTTTGAGCGCTGCATCGGCCCCGAAGACAACTTCCTGCCACCCGACAATCTGCAAACCCTGCCGGTAGACATGCTGGCCCACCGCACCTCGCCGACCAATATCGGTCTGTATCTGCTGAGCGTGGCCTGCGCCCGCCAGTTTGGCTGGATAGGCACGCAAGACTTGCTGGCGCGCCTGGATGCCACCCTGGCCACGCTGGGCTGCATGCAACGCCACCGCGGCCACTTCTACAACTGGTACGACACGCAAACATGCGCCCCCCTGCTGCCGCTGTATGTGTCCACCGTGGACAGCGGCAACCTCAGCGGGCATTTGCTAGCCGTGGCCCAGGCCTGCCGGGAGATGGCCGCTGCGCCGCACAACAGCCAGGCGGCCCACCGCGCCCTGCAGGCATCCCGTGACCGCATCGCCCCGCTGCTGGCCAACCGCAAGCACCTGACACCGGCCCAGCGCGAACAACTGCACTGGCTGCTGGCCGACCACCGTGCCACCCGCCAGTCTGCCGAGAAAGACCTGGGGAGCAACGCTAGCGCCGATGCCCAGCGCCTGCTGGCTCTGGCACACACCATGGAAGACATGGCCTGGGCGGCCGACTACCGCTTTCTGTACCACCGCAAACGGCACTTGCTGCACATTGGCTACCGGGTGGCCGAGCAGCAACTGGACGCGGGGTTTTACGACTTGCTGGCCTCCGAGTCGCGCCTGACTAGCCTGCTGGCGATTGCCAAGGGCGATGTGCCGGTGCGCCACTGGGCATCGCTGGGGCGGCCGTTTTATGCCACCGGTGCCAACGCGGGCCTGCGCTCGTGGTCGGGTTCGATGTTCGAATATTTAATGCCCACGCTGGTGCTGGTCGAGCCCCCCGGCAGCGTGCTGCAAGAGGCCTGCCAGGCCGCCCTGCAAGAGCAAATGGCCTACGCCCATGGGCGCAAAGTGCCCTGGGGTATTTCTGAATCCGCCTATGCCGGGCAGGACCACACCCTGGCCTACCAGTACGCGCCGCAAGGCGTGCCCCGGCTGGCGTTGCGCCGCACCCCGATCGACGAGTTAGTTATCGCTCCCTATGCTACCGGGCTTGCAATGCAGGTAGCGCCTGCGCTGGCAGCTGCGAATTTTGTAGCACTGGAGAATTTGGGCGCGCATGGACGCTATGGCTTTATCGAGGCGCTGGACTTCACCCCGGCACGCCAGGCCGACGGCGAGGCCTTCACCCCGGTCAGCACCTTCATGGCGCACCACCAGGGTATGACCCTGGTGGCCCTGGCCAATGTGCTGCTGGACGGTCCGGCCCAGCGCTGGGGTATGGCCAACCCCTCCATCGAGGCGGTGACCTCGCTGCTGCACGAACGTGCGCCACGCGAAGTGTCGCTGCTGAACGCCCCCCCGGCGGGGCTACCGACCCAGCAAATGCAGCCGCGCGCCCCCGGCCTGCTGCGCGAGGTGGTGCCCGGCGGCACTGCTCTGGAACCCACGCACCTGCTGTCCAACGGGCGCTACCACGTGGCGCTGCGGGCCAATGGCGCGGGCTGGAGCCGCCGCGGCGGCACGGGCATCACCCGTTGGCGCGACGATGCGCTGCGCGATGCCTATGGCAGCTTCTTTTACCTGCGCTGGAGCGCTGACCAGCCGCTGGTGTCCATCACCCAGCACCCGGCACCCGACCCGGCTGCCGACTACCACAGCACCTACCACGCAGACCGGGTCTGTTTCGATGCCGAATGGCCCGGCGTGCAAGCCCACACCACGGTGTGGGTCAGCCCCGAGGACGACATCGAGTTCCGCCAAGTGGAGCTGCGTAACCTGGGCGACCAGCCATTGGAGATCGAGCTGATTTCGGCCTTTGAAGTCACCCTGTCCGATGCGCGGGCCGACGAGGCGCACCCGGCCTTTACCAACCTGTTTGTGCGGGCGCAGTGGCAGGCCGAAGACCAGGCCCTGGTGTTCGAGCGTACCCCCCGCCTGCCCACCGAGCAGGCCTTGCAAGCCGCCCACTTCATGGTCGATACCGATCCACAGGTGCTGGACGTGCGTATCCAGACCGACCGCCAGCACTGGCTGGGCCGTAACCACGATGCCAGCCAGCCGCAAGCCACGTTTGCCGCGCTGCCTGTTTCTGGCGCGCTGGATACCGGACTGGACCCGGTCTGCGCCATGGCCGTCAAGCTGCGGATTGCCGCGCATGGCAAGGCCCGGCTGACCTTTGCCACCACCGCCAGCGACAACGCTGACACTCTGCAGGCCGTGATCGACAAGTACCGCCAGCACAGCAATGTGAAGCGTTCGTCGTTGATGTCGGCCACGTTAGCAGGCATACGCCTGCGCACCTGGGGTTTGGCCCCCGACAGCCTGGTAGCCATTCAGACCCTGACCAGCGCGCTGACGCTGAGCCTGACCCGCCCGAATGTGCGCACCGCGTCCGACGGCATGGCCCCGGTGAGCGATCGGCGGCTGCTGTGGCGTTTTGGCATCTCGGGTGACCGGCCCATTTTGCTGGTGTCCGCCAGTGCCATGGAAGGCCTGGGCCTATTGCGCGCCCTGGCCCAGGCGCTGCGCCTGTGGTCTTGGGGCGGCTTGGGCTGCGACCTGGTAGTGGTGAATGCCGAACCCGCGTCCTACCTCATGGAGCTGCACCGCGAAATTGGCATCCTGCGCGACCGCCATGCAGCCGACCGGGGCGGCGAATCCGCACCCACCACCATGGTCCTACTGCGGGCCGATGAGTTGACCCCAGACGAGTTCAGCACCCTGCACGCCCAGGCCCGCGTGCGCCTGCTGGCCGATGGCCGCCCCCTGCTGCACCATGTGCAGGCCTGGACGGCTCTACACGAGCAGGCACTGGAGAACCGCCACACCATCTCGACCCTGGCCGTACCCCTGGTGCCCCTGCGCCACGAATCCGTACCGGCCCCAGCCGGGGTTTTTACCGCCGAGGGCGAATTCCGCTTTGATGTGAGCCCCACGCTGCGCACCGTGCGGCCTTGGACCAATGTGCTGGCAAATCCGGCCTTTGGTGCGCACATCACCGAAGCCGGTGGTGGCTACAGCTGGGGCATGAATAGCCGACTGAACCAGCTCACCACCTGGTCCAACGACCCGGTGGGCGACACACCCTCGGAATGGTTTTTGCTGCAAGACCGCAAGACACTGGAGGTATGGAGCATCGCCCCCAACGCCTGGGCCGACCCGCAGGCGGTATACCACGTGGCGCACGGCCAGGGTAGCACCACCATCCGCCACCGCCGGGGGGATATCGACGTGGCCGCCACCTGGTGCGTGGACCCCAAAACTGCCGTCAAGCACGTGCGGATCCACACCATCAACCGGGGCCACCGCAGCCTGCAACTGCGCATCATCGGCATGGCCGAATGGCTGATGGGGGCCAACCGCAGCGACCGCAGCACCGTACACACGGGCATGTTCCAGCAGGGTGCTACCACGGCGCTGCTGTGCACCCAACGCGAACGCAGCGCGGGTTTTGGCGAAGGCACTGCATTCTTGGCCCTGACGGGCGACGAGAACCATGCGGTAGACGACTGGACCAGCGACCGCAGAGAATGTTTTGACGCACGCGGCCGCTTGGTGCTGCCTGACCATTTTGGCCACGCCACCGGTGCCGGGCTGGACCCCTGCGCCGCCCTCTCTACCACGCTGCAACTGGCGGCTGGTGACACCGCCGACCGGGTATTTTTGCTGGGCTTTGCCGCCAACCCGCTACTGGCCCGCGAAGTAGTGCTGCAGGCCGCCGCGGTCAACGCCACCCAGCGCCTGGCATCGGCGCGCGCGCACTGGGACACCCTGCTGGGGGCCACCGAGGTAGCCACACCCGACCCACTATTCGATGCCATGGTGAACCACTGGCTGCTGTACCAAACCGTGGCCTGCCGCCTATGGGCCAAGTCGGGCTTTTACCAGGCCGGTGGGGCTACAGGTTTCCGCGACCAGTTGCAAGATGCCATGTCGCTGGCCTGGGCCGCACCTGGCATGCTGCGCGAGCAAATCACCGTATGCGCGGCGCGCCAATTCCCCGAAGGGGATGTGCAGCACTGGTGGCATGCCCCCACCGGCGCGGGGGTCCGCACGCACTTTTCAGACGACCTGCTGTGGCTCCCGCACGCCTGCGCCCACTATTTACGCAGCACGGGCGATACCACGCTG
>NZ_JBDTEM010000507.1:0-17042 GCF_039922535.1 Rhodoferax sp.
CGGGGTGCGGGGGCGGCCATGGGTGGGCGGCTGGCGGGTGCCGGGGCCATGGGGCGGCGGGCCGGCGCGGGTGCCGGGCTATTGTCGTAGCCACCGCCGTCGTCGTAACCACCGTCATTACCACCGCCCTGCGGGCCACCCATGCCCTGGCGGCTGCCCAGCATGGTCATTTCGGTGGCGACGATCTCGGTGATGGACTTCTCAATACCGGTGGCATCGTTGTACTTGCGGCTGCGGATGGAGCCTTCTACATAGACCTGCGAGCCCTTGCGCAGGTACTGCTCGACGATGCCCGCCAAACCACCCCGAAACACCACACGGTGCCATTCGGTGGCTTCGCGGCGTTCGCCGGTTTGCTTGTCTTTCCAGGTTTCGGTGGTGGCGATGGTGACGTTGGCCACCCGGTCGCCGCTGGGGAAGGTGCGCACCTCAGGGTCGCGGCCCAGGTTGCCGACGATGATGACTTTGTTGACGGATGCCATGGTGAATTCCTCTTAAGGGGATAGATTATGCTTTTACTTTGGCGGGAGTCTGCATGGGCCATGCAACCACCAGCCACGCCAGCATGGCCAACCCGCACGCCATGAAAAGGCTGTGCGTGCCACCCCATTTCAGCAGCGCACCACCCGCCAGACCACCGACAAAATAGCCCAGCGACTGCAGCGTGTTGTAAACACCCAGTGCGCTGCCGCGCACGTGGGCCGGGGCCATGCGCGAGGCCAAGCTGGGCTGGCTGGCCTCCAACACATTGAAACCGCAAAAAAACAAAAACAGCAGTGTCGCCATCGTGCTGAGCTGTGGCGCATCGACCACCCACAAAAGCCCGCCTTGCACCAGCACAATCAGTCCAATCGCAGCCAAAAACACCCCGCGCAGATAACCGCGCCGCTCCAGTGGAAACAGGCTGCCGCCCATCACCGCGAACGAGCCCAGCACCGCGGGCAGGTATACCCACCAGTGGTGGGCCTTGTCCAGCCCGGCCTGCAGCAGCAGCGCAGGTACGGCCATCCACATCGCCAGTTGCACGGCATGCAGCACAAACACCCCAAAATTCAGCCGCAACAGGCCCGCGTGCGACAGCACCTCGCTCAGCTTGCCGCGGGGCTGGTTCTGGTGCAGCAACGGCTCGGGCGGCACCACCCACAGCACCACCACCACCCCGACCAGCGCCAGACCGCCGGTCAGCGCAAACAGCCCCGCCAGCCCGATATGTGCAGCCAAGGCGGGAGCCAGCACCAGCGACAAGGCAAACACCAAAGCGATGCTGCCACCCACCAGGGCCATGGCCTTGGTGCGCACGGCCTCGCGGGTCTGGTCGGCCAGCAGCGCGGTCACGGCGGCCGAGATGGCCCCTGCGCCCTGCACCGCGCGGCCCAGCAACAGGCCATTCAGGCTATTGGCCATGGCCGCCAAAAAGCTGCCCACTGCGAATAGCAGCAAACCCAGCACGATCACGCGCTTGCGGCCCAAGCGGTCCGATGCCATGCCAAAGGGCAGTTGCAACAGGCCCTGCGTCAGCCCGTAGATGCCCATGGCCAAGCCGACGCGGGCCGGGTCATCGCCGCCGGGGAACTTGGCGGCTTCCAGCGCAAACACCGGCAGCACTAGGAACAGACCCAGCATGCGCAGCGCAAAAATGAGAGCCAGCGACAGGCTGGCGTGCCGCTCGGGCGGTGTCATGGCGACAGACGCAGGCACAGGAGAAGAAGTGGGGGGAATCGAGACAGAAGGTGAGGACACGCGGGGCACCATAGACCGTTGGCAAGCAAACAGGCTGCGATTGTCTATCATCACGGGTTACCCCTAGTTTGGCTCCACCTTGAACTCTGCCCTCCCCGACACCGCTTCCGACGGCATGTACCTGCGCAATGCCTTGCAGTTGCAGCGCATCAGCATCCGTGGCGCGCGCACCCACAACCTGAAGAACATCGACCTGGACATCCCCCGCAACCAATTGGTGGTGATCACCGGTTTAAGCGGTTCGGGCAAGTCCAGTTTGGCGTTTGACACCTTGTACGCCGAAGGCCAGCGCCGCTATGTTGAAAGCCTGAGCACCTACGCCCGGCAGTTTTTGCAGCTGATGGACAAGCCCGACGTGGACCTGATCGAAGGGCTCAGCCCGGCCATCTCCATCGAGCAAAAGGCCACCAGCCACAACCCGCGCTCCACCGTAGGCACGGTGACCGAAATCCACGACTACCTGCGTTTGCTGTTCGCCCGCGCCGGTACGCCCTACTGCCCCGACCACGACCTGCCCCTGCAAGCCCAAACCGTGAGCCAGATGGTGGATGCCGTGCTGGCCCTGCCGGTCGACACCCGCCTGATGGTGGTGGCCCCCATCGCCCGCGAGCGCAAGGGCGAATACGCCGACGTGTTTGCCGACATGCAGGCCCAGGGCTATGTGCGCTTTCGGGTGGATGGCGAAACCTTCGAGTTCGATGCCCTGCCCAAGCTGAAAAAGACCGAAAAGCACAACATCGACGTGGTGATTGACCGCGTGAAGGTGCATGGCGACACGGAGCCGCAGGCCATGGCCGCCCAGCGCCAGCGCCTGGCAGAAAGCTTTGAGGCCTCGCTGCGGCTGGCCGAGGGCAAGGCGATTGTGGTGGAGATGGCTTCGGGCCAGGAGCACCTGTTCAACGCCAAGTTCGCCTGCCCCATCTGCAGTTATTCGATCAGCGAGCTGGAGCCGCGCCTGTTCTCCTTCAACTCGCCCGTGGGGGCCTGCCCGGCCTGCGACGGCCTGGGCATGCAGGAGCTGTTCGACCCGAACCGGGTAGTCGCCTTCCCATCGCTCAGCCTGGCCAGCGGGGCCATCAAGGGCTGGGACCGGCGCAATGCCTACTACTTTGCCTTGCTGGAAAGTCTGGCCAAGCACTACAAATTCGATATCGAGCAGGCTTTTGAAACCCTGCCACCCGAGGTGCAGCAGGCTATTCTGCAGGGCTCGGGCGAAGAAGACATTGCCTTCCATTACCTGATGGACACCGGCCCCACGGCGGGCAAAAAGCAGCGCAAGAAGCATCCCTTCGAAGGCATCATCCCCAATATGCAGCGGCGCTACCGCGAGACCGACTCCAACCTGGTCCGCGAAGACCTGGCCCGCTACCGCACCACCCAGCCCTGCGTGACCTGCGGCGGCTCCCGGCTCAAACGCGAGGCCCGGCACGTGAAGGTGGGCGAAGGCACCCAAGCCCGCGCCATTTTTGAGATCAGCCACACCACGTTGCGCGACTGTTTTACCTACTTCAGCACCCTGAAAATGGGCGGTGCCAAGGGCGAAATTGCCCAAAAGATCGTGCGTGAAATCGGCCTGCGCCTCAAGTTCCTGAACGACGTGGGCCTGAACTATTTAAGCCTGGACCGCAGCGCCGAAACCCTCAGCGGTGGTGAATCCCAGCGCATCCGCCTGGCATCGCAAATTGGCTCCGGCCTGACCGGGGTGATGTACGTGCTGGACGAGCCCAGCATCGGCCTGCACCAGCGCGACAACGACCGCCTGATTGCCACCCTGCAGCACCTGCGCGACATTGGCAACAGCGTGCTGGTGGTGGAGCACGACGAAGACATGATGCGCGCCGCCGACCATGTGATCGACCTGGGCCCCGGCGCGGGCGTGCACGGCGGGCGGGTGATGGCGCAGGGCACGTTTGACGAGGTCAAGGCCAAGCCCGACTCGCTCACCGGCCAGTACCTGGCAGGCACGCTGAAAATCGAAGTACCTGCCGAGCGCCACAAACCGGGTGACGGCTGGCTCAGCATCGTCGGCGCCACCGGCCACAACCTGAAAAGCGTCGATGCCCAGTTCCCCGTCGGCCTGTTTACCTGCGTGACCGGCGTGTCGGGATCCGGCAAGTCCACCCTGGTCAACGACACGCTGTACACCGCCGTGGCGCGCCAGCTCTACCGCGCCCACGACGAGCCGGCCGAGCACAGCGAGATCCTTGGCATCGAGCAGTTCGACAAGGTCATCAACGTAGACCAGAGCCCGATTGGCCGCACTCCGCGCAGCAACCCGGCCACTTACACCGGGCTCTTCACCCCCATCCGCGAGCTGATGGCCGAGGTGCCGATGGCGCGCGAACGTGGCTACGGCCCGGGCCGCTTCAGCTTCAACGTGGCCGGCGGCCGCTGCGAGGCCTGCCAGGGCGACGGCATGGTCAAGGTGGAGATGCACTTTCTGCCCGACGTGTACGTGCCCTGCGACGTCTGCAAAGGCCAGCGCTACAACCGCGAGACGCTGGAGGTGCTGTACAAGGGCAAAAACATCGCCCAGATCCTGGAGCTGACGGTCGAGGCCGCCTACACCTTCCTGCAGGCCGTACCCACCATCGCCCGCAAGCTGCACACCCTGCTCGACGTAGGCCTGAGCTACATCAAGCTGGGCCAGTCGGCCACCACACTGTCGGGCGGCGAAGCCCAGCGCGTCAAGCTGGCTTTGGAGCTGAGCAAGCGCGACACCGGCCGCACGCTCTACATCCTGGACGAACCGACCACCGGCCTGCACTTTGCCGACATCGCCCTGCTGCTCAAGGTGCTGCACCAGCTGCGCAGCGCGGGCAACACCATCGTGGTGATCGAGCACAACCTGGACGTGATCAAAACCGCCGACTGGCTGATCGACATGGGCCCCGAAGGCGGTGCGGGTGGCGGCACCGTGGTGGGCGTGGGCACGCCGGAAGAAATTGCCGCCAACCCGGCCAGCCACACCGGCAAATACCTGGCGCGGCTGCTTCCGGGCACAGCACACCTTGCCCCTTAGCGCCTCGGTGTTCACCCACCGCAAAGTGGTGTTCCTGCTGGCTTCGCTGTGCTGCCTGCTGTGGGGCAGCTCGTTCCCGGCGATCAAAAATGGCTATGCGCTGTTCCATATCGCCGCCAATGACATCCCGACCAAGCTGGTGTTTGCGGGTTACCGCTTTGCGTTCGCCGGGCTGGTGCTGCTGGTGTTTGCGGCGCTCAGCAAGAAGCCGGTGTTCGCCATCACGCTGCGCACACTCGGCCAGATGACCCTGCTGGGCCTGACCCAGACCAGCCTGCAATACGTGTTCTTCTACATCGGCCTGGCCTATGCCACGGGAATCAAAAGCTCCATCATGAACGCCACCGGCACCTTCTTCAGCGTGCTGCTGGCGCACTTCATCTACCAAAACGACCGTCTCAGCTTCAACAAGGTGCTGGGCTGCCTGGTCGGGTTCTTTGGCGTGATGGTGGTGAACTTCCGCCCTGGCGGGCTGAGCTTCGATTTCAGCCTGAAGGGCGAAGGCAGTGTGGTGCTGGCGGCCTTGGTCTTGTCGGTGGCCAGTATTTACGGCAAAAAGCTGTCGCAGCAGGTGGACTCTGTGGTGCTGACTGGCTACCAGCTGGGCATTGGCGGACTAGCGCTGCTGGCCCTTGGCTTTGCCTGCGGCGGCACGCTGGAGGGATTCACCTGGAAGGCCACTGCGCTGCTGTTCTACCTGGGGGCCCTGTCGTCGGTAGCGTTCTCGCTGTGGACGATTTTGCTGAAATACAACCGGGTCAGCATGGTCACGGTGTTCGCCTTTATGGTGCCGGTGTACGGCACCCTGCTGTCCGCGCTATTCCTGGACGAGCAGTTTCTGGAGTGGAAGAACGCCCTGGCCCTGCTGCTGGTGTGCGGCGGCATTTGGCTGGTGACCAAGGAAGAAAACCCGGGCCCCCAAAAAATATAAGAAATAGGCCGCCAGCGCATATTCCATCTGCGCAGGCAGCTATCTATTTACGAGCAAAATAGTTTTTGACAGCCAGTACCTGGCGGACCACATCCATCACGGTACCCGGCTGCCACTGCTGCACGGCACGCCAGCCGCGCCAGATGAAGAAGCCGCGCTTGGCCCAGCGCCACACGCCTTTGGGTTTGACCAACAACAGGCCGCCCGCCAGCACCGACATGGCCAGGGGGCGTTGGCGGACATAGGCAACGGCCTCGTCCACCAGTGCCGACAGTATGTTTCCAGCGCGGGTGATGCGCTGCAGGGGGGCCAGCTCGCGGGCCAGGTTGGCACGCTGGGCCTGGATGCGCTCGGTCAGGCGGGCGCGCTCCTGGTCCAGTTCAGCGCGGGTCTTTGCCATGGTCGCTTGCGGCTTTGAGTTGGCGCATGTCTTCTTGCAGCTCGGCCAGGCTGCCCGCAAAAATACCGTCAAACGACCGGGTAGAACGGCGCAGATTGGCAAAGCAGGTCAGCGCAGCCCCCAGGAACAGCACGATCAGGCCGGACAGCAGCCACACCCGCTGGTCCCACAGCAAGATGATGGCCAAGCCCACCACCAGCAGCATGCCCATACCGGCACAGGCCACCATGGCCAGCACCAGGGTCAGTTCGCGCAGGGCGCGGTGCTTCTCGGTCAGTATCTCGTTACCCAGCAGTTGCAGGCGCGTGTGCGCCATGGCCAACAACGTAGTGGGTATGTTTTTTAAGGCGGCGAAAGCTCCGCCGCCCGATGCGCTACGCATACAGAACCCGTGGGGGTTCGTTTATCGGCTTAGCGGCGACCGATGATCAGGCCGACCAGCAGGCCTACGCACGCCGCCACGCCTACCGCCGTCCAGGGGGATTCGTGCACGTAGTCGTCGGTGGCACGGGCGGCCTTCTTGGTGTGGTGGCGCAGTGCGGCTTCGGCATCCACCAGGCGTTCGCGGGCATCGCTCAGGCGGGCCTTGACGCGGGCACGCAGCTGGCTGATTTTGTCGCCAGACTGGTCGGCGGTGTCGTTCAGCATCTCTTCGGCCTCGGAAATCACGGACTTGATGTCGCTGACCAATTGTTCTTGGGTGTCGATGGCGGCTTGGATGGCTTTGGACATGTGCGTCTTTCGGTTAAGGGTTGAAGGGGGACGGGATAAAGGTTAGCAGATTGGGTTGGCCATTTTCACTGCAGCCCTCACGATGTTGACATTTAGAAACACTTTAGAACCTCGAAAAACCATCGGCTTAAAACGCGGTCCAGTCTTCATCTTTGGCCCCACTCGCCACGACAGACACCGCGAGCAGATTGCGGGAGGCTGCGGGGGCCGATGGCTTTCGGACCAGGGGCGGTGCCGGGGTTTTGCTTCCAACCGACTTGTGGGCGGGCGCAGCCACAGGCCGGGTCGCGGCAGCCGCGGGCCGTACGGCGGCAACCAGGCCTACCGCGCCGGGCTTCAACTTGAACACCGACACCGCGCCCACCAGGTTGTCCGCCTGGGTTTTCATGCTGCTGGCGGCAGCGGCCATTTCTTCCACCAGCGCCGCGTTTTGCTGGGTGGCCTGGTCGATCTGGCCAATCGCCTCGCCAATTTGCGCCACACCGGCACTTTGCTCGTTGCTGGCGGCACTGATCTCGCCCACGATGTCGGTGACCCGGCGGATGGAACTGACCACCTCGCCCATGGTGAGACCGGCCTTATCGACCAAGGCGGTGCCGCGCTCCACGCGCTCCACACTGGTGGAAATCAGGTTTTTGATTTCCTTGGCGGCATCGGCACTGCGCCCGGCCAGGCTACGCACTTCGCTGGCCACCACGGCAAACCCCCGCCCCTGTTCACCCGCGCGGGCGGCTTCTACGGCGGCATTCAACGCCAGGATATTGGTCTGGAAGGCGATGCCATCGATCACGCCAATGATGTCGGAAATACGCCGTGAGCTGTCGTTGATGCCCTTCATGGTATCCACCACCTCGGCCACTACGTCGCCCCCCTGTACCGCCACGCTGCTGGCACTCAGCGCCAACTGGTTGGCCTGGCGGGCGTTGTCGGCGTTTTGGCGCACGGTGGCGCTGACCTCTTCCATGCTGGCCGCCGTTTCTTCCAGCGCGCTGGCCTGCTGCTCGGTACGGCTGCTCAGGTCGTGGTTGCCCTGGGATATCTGGTGGCTGGCGCTGGCCACGCTCTCGGAGCTTTGGCGCACGTGGGACACCAGTTTGGCCAGACTGGCCTGCATCATCTGCATGCGCGCCACCACGCTGGTGAGATCTCCCACCTTGACATTGATCTGACGAGACAAATCACCCTCTGCGATGGCAGTGGCATCCGCAGCCAAGGCGGAAGGCTCGCCCCCCAAGGGGCCGGTAATGCTGCGGGCGATCAGGCTGCCCAGCACCAACGACAGGCACACGGCCAGCAGCGTCACCCCCACGGTGACATTGCGGCTATGCGCTACCAAGGCCTCGCTGTCGTCGTGGGTCGCGTCTCCCAGCGCCACGTTCATATCCAGCAACTCAGACAACAAACCGTCAGCCAACTTGAAACGGGGCTCGACTTCGCCGTCCATGAGCTGCATGGCATCGCTATCCTTGTCCTCATAGCCCGCCTTCATCACTTTGTCGGCGCTGGCCAGATACAGGGGCCACGCAGCATCGAACTTGCCCAGCAGAGCCGTCTCTTTTGGAGTCAGCACCGTCCTGCGGTACTTGTCGAGTTGCGCTTTCAACTTGGCATCGTAGTTTTTCAACTCGCCAGCCATGGTGTCCATCCGGGCTTTTTCAGACTCAATCACAAAGTGGTAGAGCGTGCGGTTGTGGTGGATGGCCTGCATATTGGCGCTACCAATATCCGCAACGGGCACCAAGTTGTTGTCGTACAGGGTATTGAGCATGTCGTTCACCTGGGAGGTCCGACCCAAACCAAACAAGCCCATGGCCAGCACAAGCACGGCACTGAGAATGGCAAATGCCAGCAAGCGGGTACTGACCCGGGTACTTTCAAGCAACGACATGGATGGGTACTCCTTCGATCGCGTGTAGATCGGGCGATTTCGCCAGCAACCCACTGGGGCTGAATGCGTAAATAATTGTAAATTGACCATCCACTCAGTAGCTAGTGTGATTTCGCCCACCATTGGTATGAAAACCCTCTCCGCTAGAAAATAAGGTGACCCGCCACTACACTGTTTGTTACAAGAGGCGCACCATGAAGAAACAACAGCCGGAACGGTTTTGGGAAGTAGACCTGGGCGCACTGCTGCTGCTCTGGTGGAACGACATCTCTACGTTCGTCCAAACGGCCTTGATGTTTTGCGCACTTGCGTTGCCCGTTGTGATTCCAGCGCTGATCATGTGGCTGATGCTGGTGAACAACATCAGCTTTGAAGGGCCGCCGTAGCTCTTTTCATTCAGGCATGGCGCAGTGTGGGTTGCGCAGATTGGGTAGACAGCTTGCGGGGTGCAGGCACGGCTGTGCTGGCCCGCACGGCCGAATGCGTCAGCCCTGGCTCCAGGTGAAACACCGCAACCGCGCCCACCAACTCTTGCGCCTGGATTTTCATGCTGCTGGCGGCGGCAGCCATCTGTTCGACCAAGGCGGCATTTTGCTGGGTGGCGTGGTCCATCTGGACCACGGCCTGCCCGATCTGGGACACACCCGCACTTTGTTCGCTGCTGGCCGCACTGATCTCGGCCACGATGTCGGTGACGCGGCGGATGGAATGGACCACTTCGGTCATCGTGGCGCCCGCCTTATCCACCAGGGCAGTGCCTTTTTCAACCCGCTCTACGCTGGTCGCTATTAGCCCCTTGATCTCTTTGGCGGCATGGGCGCTGCGACCGGCCAAGTTGCGTACTTCGCTGGCCACAACCGCAAAACCCCGTCCCTGCTCACCTGCGCGCGCGGCCTCCACTGCGGCGTTAAGCGCCAGGATATTGGTCTGGAACGCAATACCGTCAATCACGCCAATGATGTCGGAAATCTTCTTCGAACTTTCGTTGATGTCCTTCATGGTGGCCACCACCTCAGCTACTACCTCACCTCACCGCCCTGCACTGCCACGGTGCTGGCACTGTTGGCCAACTGGCTGGCTTGGCGGGCGTTGTCGGCGTTTTGCTGTACGGTAGAACTCAACTGCTCCATCGATGCCGCAGTTTGCTCCAGTGCACTGGCCTGGCTTTCCGTGCGGCTGCTCAGGTCATGGTTGCCTTGTGAGATTTCGGCACTGGCGGTGGCAACACTCTCTGAGCCCTCGCGCACCGTGGTCACCACCGCAACCAAGCTGCCCTGCATCCGCTTGAGTTGCGCCATCAGACTGGTGCTGTCGCCCGTCGCCAGCGCAATCGGCATGCTCAGATCCCCCTGCGCCACCGACCGCGCCACCTCTGCGGCGACCCGGGGCTCCCCGCCCAAGGCACCGACCAGGCTGCGGGTGATCAGCCAGCCCATGCCCAGCGCTGCGGCAATGGCCAGCGCACTGGCCAACATCAGAAGCCGCCGCGCCTGGATGTAGCCGCCGCCTTCATCCAACCCACCTTTGCTGGCCGTACCGCTGACCTTCACCAGCTGCGCCAACAGGGGTCGGCACTTGGCATTGATCTCGGCAATGGCCTCTTCATTTTTACCCTCTACCGCCAACCGGGTGATATCGAGCGCTATGGGCCCGTACAAGGTCTCGATGCGGGTCATCTCGGCCACCATGCGAACGTCGGCAGGATCGGCATGGGGGTTGGATTTGATCGCCTCGTTGAGCCTGGCCATCGAGTCCTGGGTGGCCTGGTGGGATTTCACAATCTCCAGGCGTTCCAGCTCACGGTCTGCCGGCTCGGTGGCCAGCACCAGATTGCGCGCGGCAATGGCCCGGGCGCTGATGGCGGCACGGACCTCGTCCACGAGTTTGTTTTGCTTGACGACAACCTCGTTGTAGTTCGTAAATTTATCGTGGGCGTCGTCCAGTGCGTGGATCGCCACCAAGGCCACCACCAGTACCAAGGCTACCAATGCACCAAAGGCGAAAGTGAGTTGACCTTTGACGGTCCTATTTTTCAGGTTCATTGCCTACCTTTCAAATTTAAAAACTACTTCGTCAACCGCGAATGGCTGGATCAGTTTGTTTCGAAAAGTAAGCAAGTAAAGAAGATTTCCCCCTAAATATCCTTAATTTAGACGATAAATCTGCGTGTAAAAAGCACGGTAGTGCACCGATTTTTTGTGTAAAAACAAGCTCTGGCGCATATTCAATCTGCGCACACAGCTATGCAACTTATAGCAAACGTGCGGCCTGCAGGGTATCGCGTGTTTCCAATGCCACGCGGCGTGCCGCGTCGGCAAAGTCGTCGCCGCTGGACGCATACAAAATCGCACGCGACGAGTTGACAATCAGTGGGCCATTGGCCGTCCAACCGGCTTGCACCGTGGCGCGGGCATCGCCGCCCTGCGCGCCCACGCCGGGCACCAGCAGCGGCACCGTGGGGGCCAGGGCGCGGACCCGGGCGATCTCCTCCGGGTAGGTGGCACCCACCACCAGGCCGAGCTGGCCGTTCAGGTTCCACGGGCCCTGGGCCAGTTGGGCAACGTGCTCATACAGCCGGGGTTGGCCGGGTACATCGGCCAGGCGCTGGGGTTGCAGATCGTCGCCGCCAGGGTTGGAGGTGCGGCATAGCAAAAATGCCCCTTTGCCGGGGTACTTGAGGTAGGGCTGCACCGAGTCAAAACCCATGAAGGGCGACAGGGTGACGGCATCGGCCTGGTAGCGCTCGAAGGCCTCGATGGCGTATTGCTCGGCGGTAGAGCCGATATCGCCGCGCTTGGCATCCAGAATGATGGGCACGTGCGGCGCGACGCGGCGGATGTGGGCGACCACGCGTTCCAGTTGGTCCTCGGCCCGGTGGGCGGCGAAGTAGGCAATCTGCGGCTTGAAAGCGATGGCCAAGTCCGCCGTGGCTTCGACGATGCTGGCGCAAAAGTCGGCAATTTTGCTGGCATCGCCGCGCCATGCGCCAGGGAAACGGGCCGGATCGGGGTCGAGCCCAACGCAGAGCATGGAGGCGTTGCGCTGCCCGGCGGTGTGGAGCATGTCTAAAAAGGTCATGGACCCGATTTTACGGGGCCGGTCTGCGCAGACCCGGCTAGGGCTTGAGTTCGCCCAGCAGCGTGGGAATCAGCTCCGCCACCGTGGGATGGATGTGCATGGCCTGCTGCAGCACCGGGTACGGCGCGTGGGCGGCCATGGTGTCGAGGATGCTGTGGATGGCTTCGTCACCGCCCACGCCCAGGATGGTGGCACCCAGGATTTTTTGCGACGCGGCATCGACCACGATCTGCATGAAGCCATCGGTCTCGCCCTTCTCCACCGCCCGGCCCACGCGGGACATGGGCCGCATGCCGACCCGCACGTCGTACCCGGCCTGGCGCGCCTGGGCCTCGCCCAGGCCCACCCGGGCCAGCGGCGGGTCGATGTACAAGGCGTAGGTGTCGATACGGTCGCTAACCTGGCGGTTGGCGCCGTCGAGCAGATTGGCCGCCACAATCTCGAAATCGTTGTAGGCCGTGTGGGTGAACGCGCCGCGGCCATTGCAATCGCCCAGCGCCCAAATACCGGGCACATTGGTGCGCAATTGTTCGTCCACCGTGATGTAGCCGCGCGCATCCATGGCCACGCCCGCTGCGTCGAGCTGCAGGTCGTCGGTATTCGGGCGGCGGCCCACGGCCACCAGCACGTGCGAACCCAGCACCTCGTGGCCCACCGTCGCCCCCACGGCGATGTCGCTGCCGCGCTGCGCGAAGCGGATGCTGTCGGCGTTCAGGTGGAAGGCAATGCCTTCACGCGCCAGAATTGCCTGCACGGCAGTGGACACCTCGGGGTCTTCGCGAGAAATCAGGCGCGGGCCGCGTTCAATCACCGTCACCTCACTGCCGAAGCGACGGTACATCTGGGCGAATTCCAGCCCGATGTAGCTGCCACCCACGATGACCAGGTGGCGTGGCAATACGTCCAAAGCCATCATCGAGACATTGGTTAGATAGGGCACATCCTGAATGCCCGGCAGGTCGGGAATCGCGGCGCGCCCACCGACGTTCAAAAAGATGCGCTCGGCCTCTAGCAGCGTATCGCCCACCAACACACTTCGGGCCGATACAAAGCGCGCATGGGCTTCGAACACGCTGCAACCGGACATGCCCTTGAGCCAGGATTCCACGCCATGGCGGGCATCCAGCGTGACCTTGTCTTTGCGCGCCTTGACCACCTGCATGTCCATGCCCACCGGCCCGTGGATCTGCACACCAAAATCGGCGGCGCGGCGCACCCCGTAGGCGGCACGGGCGCTGGCGATCAAGGTCTTGGTGGGCATGCAGCCGGTGTTGACGCAGGTGCCCCCAAACAGCTTGCGCTCTACCAGGGCCACGCGCATGCCCGCGCCGGTCAAACGCCCCGCCAGCGCCGGTCCGGCCTGGCCCGCACCGACGATGAGGGCATCAAAAGCGGTACTCACAGGCGCACCCAACCGGGGGCCATTGCCCCCGCCACCACACCGATTCGCAAGGCCAAAACAGAGACAAACATAGGGCGATTCCTGGTTGCCGGGGCAGTGTATCGTTGCGTCCGGCCTCGCGCTACCCCGCCCGCCCAGGGCCGGTTGAAGTCTAGCCCAGCGACCGCATATGACTCTTTTGAAAGAAGCCTGCCATGTCCGCCAGCCACCCCGTTTTGCAAGTCCAGCCCCTGGGTTTCCCGTGGGCCACCATCGACCCATTTTTGTTCTGCGTTTACCACGACGATGCCTACCCGCAGGCCAACGCGCAAATGGGCCCGGCCACCTCGCTGGCGGGCCGCTCCATCGGCCAGGACTTCAGCCGCAAGGACGGCTGGAGCATGTACCACGGTGATGTGGTGCCGGGCTTTCCGCCGCACCCGCACCGGGGGTTTGAGACCGTCACCATCGTCCGCAAAGGGCTGGTAGACCACGCCGACTCGCTGGGTGCCAGCGCCCGCTACGGCGCAGGCGACGTGCAGTGGCTGACCACCGGGCGCGGCATCGTGCACGCCGAGATGTTTCCCCTGCTTGACCCCACCCAGCCCAACCCGCTGGAGCTGTTCCAGATCTGGCTGAACCTGCCTGCGCGCAACAAGATGGTGGAGCCGCACTTCACCATGTTTTGGCAGCACGAGGTGCCACGCACCACTTTTACCGACGCGGCAGGTTTGGCCACCGAGGTGCTCGTCACCGCAGGTCGGTTAGCCGATGCCTCGCCCCCCGCCCCGCCACCCGACTCCTGGGCCGCCCAGCCCGAAGCCGATGTCGCCATCTGGATCATCACCATGGCCCCCGGGGCCCGCTGGACCCTGCCTGCGGCCCTGGGTGCCGACACGCAGCGGCAGCTGTATTTCTTCAAAGGCCAGTCGGTGCAGGTCGCCGGGCAGCCGGTGTCCAGCCACGCGGCCATCAGCCTGGATGCTAGCGCGGCAGTCGAACTGGTCAATGGCCCGGTGGCCAGTGAATTTCTGCTGCTGCAAGGCCGCCCGCTGGGCGAACAGGTAGCCCAGTACGGTCCGTTTGTGATGAACACCCGCGCCGAGATCGAGCAGGCCATGGCCGACTACCGCCGCACCCAGTTCGGCGGCTGGCCCTGGGGCGATGCCGCACCGGTGCACGGCAAAGACCCAGCGCGGTTTACGCAGATGCTAGATGGCGAAAAGGTACTGGCAGCGCCCCTGGTGTGAGTTCCGGCGGGGTGCGTCACCCATAATCAAAGAGGATCCACTTTGATTGCACCCACGCCATGGCCACACTCATTCCCGCGCTCAGTGCCTGCGTGGCCCGCATGACTTCGGGGGAGCGGCGGCTGGCCGAGCGGCTAGAGGCCAAGCTGGATGCCGACTACCTGCTGTGGTTTGATGTGCCCGTAGGGCCGCGGCAAAGCCACCCGGACTTCGTGGTGCTGCACCCCCGGCGAGGGCTGCTGGTACTGGAGGTGAAGGACTGGCGGCTGGCCACCATCGCTCGGGCCGACAAGTCCACCTGGGACATCCTGCCCGGCGGCGAACCCAAAACCGTAGACAACCCCGCCGAGCAGGCCCGCCACTACGCGCTGCAGGTGGTGGACGCCCTCAAGCGCGACCCACAACTGGTCCACGCCGATGGCCGCCACCAGGGCAAGCTGCGCTTTCCGTGGAGCCATGGCGTGGTGCTTAGCCACATCACGCGCAAGCAATTCACCGATGCCGGGCTGGACCAGGCCATCGCCCCGCACCGGGTGGTGTGCTCCGACGAGATGACCGAAGGCGTGGACCCGGAAGAATTCCAAAGCCGCCTGTGGGACATGTTTCCGTACGACATGCTGGGCGGCGTGCTGTCGCTGCCGCAGATCGACCGGGTGCGCTGGATTCTGTTCCCCGAGGTGCGCGTGCCGACCCAGGCCGGGCTGTTCGATACCGAAAATACGGCCGACGACGATGCCGACCTGCCCGGCATCATGCGGGTGATGGACATCCAGCAAGAGCAGTTGGCCCGCAGCCTGGGCGACGGCCACCGGGTGATCCACGGCGTGGCGGGCTCGGGCAAAACCATGATTCTGGGCTACCGCGCAGAGTACCTGGCGCGCGCGGCTACTGAAGGCAAACCGGTGCTGGTGTTGTGCTACAACGAGCCGCTGGCAGGCAAGCTGGCCGCCGCCATGGAGGCCAAGGGCATTGCCGACCGGGTACACGCCCGCCACTTCCACAAATGGTGCCGCGACCAGTTGCTGGCCTATGGCCAAAGCCTGCCGCAAGATGGCACCGGCTTCTCGGACGAGCTGGTGGACAAGCTGATCCGCGCGGTAGACCGCAAGCAGATTCCCGCCGGCCAGTACCGCGCCATCCTGATCGACGAGGGCCACGACTTCAAGCCAGCGTGGTTCAAGCTGGTCACCCAGATGGTGGACCCGCTGACCAACAGCCTGCTGGTGCTGTACGACGATGCGCAAAACATCTACGAACGTGCAACTTCACGCGATGACCGCAAGCAATTCAGCTTCAAAAGCGTGGGCATCCAGGCGCAGGGTCGCACCACGGTGCTGAAGATCAACTACCGCAACACCCAGCAGATTCTGCAGACCGCCAGCCTGATCGCCGCCGAGCTGCTGTCAGCCCAGGACATGGACGACGACGGCATCCCGCTGGTGCGCCCGGTCAGCTGTGGCCGCGAAGGCCCCGCGCCGCAGATCATCCGCCTGCCCAGCCTGCGCGACGAGGCCTCGGCCATTGCCGACCAGCTCAGCGCCGCCCACCAAGAGGGCCACGCCTGGGGCGACATGGCGGTGTTTTGCCGCCACCACTGGATGCTGGACGAACTGGCCCGCCCGCTCAAAATGCGCCAGCTGCCCTACCAGGTGCGCCGCGGCACCGGGACGGGCAACTTCAACCCGCGGGCCGACAGCATCAAGCTGATGACCATGCACGCCAGCAAGGGGCTGGAATTTGCCGTGGTGGCCCTGCCCGGCATCGGCCAGATGCCCATGCGCAGCGCCGACGAACGCTCCGAGGCCCGGCTGTTTTACGTGGCCGCCACCCGGGCCACGCACCGCCTGGTGGTCACCGTGAGCGGCCAAGGCGGTTTTGGCCAGCGGCTGGCGCCCGCAGATTTGCAATCGTTTTAATAGCTGCTTGCGCAGGTAGGACGTGCGCCAGAGGCTGATTTGGCTTAAATTTCAAGTGGGTCACGCCGGTGCGCGAAAATACGCCCTACACACCCTCCAACGTACCGACCGACTCCCTTATGAAAATCGAAAAAAACACCGCTGTCACCCTGCGCTACAAGGTGGCGGATGCCAAAGGCCTGGTGATCGAAGCGCCCAAAGACCCGATGGTCTACCTGCACGGCGGCTACAACAACACCCTGCCCAAGATCGAAGCAGCGCTGGAAGGCCGCATGGCGGGCTACTCGGTCACACTGGACCTGCAGCCCGAAGACGCGTTCGGCCTGCGCGACGAAAGCCTGGCGCGCAGCATCCCCAAGAGCGAATTTCCGCCCGGTGTGAAGGTCGGCGGCCAGCTCAAGGGCATCAACGATGTTGGTGCTGAGCAGATCTACAACGTCGTCAAGATCAAGGGCGACCAGGTGCTGCTGGACGGCAACCACGCCCTGGCGGGCAAGGCGCTGAAGTTCACCGTCACCGTCACCGCCGTGCGCGCAGCATCGGACGAAGAAGTGACTCACCAACATGTCCACGGCGAACACGGCCACCACCACTAATTTCGCGTCCTCTTTAACGCCTCTTAGGAACCCTATGACCACCCCTTCAGTTGCTATAGCCCCCCGCGACAAGGCCGACATCCTGGCCCAGGCCCTGCCCTACATACG
>NZ_JBDTEM010000508.1:0-1741 GCF_039922535.1 Rhodoferax sp.
TCGAACACCGCCCCGAGCACTTTTGGGTCGCACCCGGCAAGACCGAGAACTACACCCTGGTGGATATTTTGATGTTCCCCGGCCGCTCGCTGGAGGCCAAACGGCTGCTGTACAGCGGCATCGTGCAGCGCTTTGGCGCGCTGGGCATTGCCGCCACCGATGTGATGGTGGTGCTGACCGAGCCGCCCATGGAGAGCTGGGGCATACGCGGTGTGCCCGCCAGCGAGGCCTAACGTCAGATTTAAGCTTTTTAGGCCTTTGGCGCAGGTAGCACCTGCGTAGACAGCTATTTTTTACATAGCAAACAGCAGCAGCCACCCCACCGCCGCGCTGGCCGCCAGAAACGGCGGCGACCAGATGTGGAAACTGATCCAGGCGCGTTTGTCCGGGGCCATGCGCAGAGCGATCAGGTTCGCCAGCGAGCCGACCATCAGGCCGAAGCCGCCGATGTTGACGGCGTAGGCCAGCACTTTCCAGTCTTTGGAGAACTCGGCCAGCGCAATCGCGGCGGGCACGTTGCTGACGATTTGCGAGGTGGCAATGCCTGCCCAGAACAGGTGCAGCGGCTGGGCCAGCGCCCAACCGGCCAGGGCGTGCTGCACGGTATCCAGACCGACCAGCAGGCGCAGGTCGATGAACATCAGCACAAACACCAGCAGCAGCCCCCAGTCGATCTGCGCCAGCACCCGCCAATGCAAGACTCCCAGGCACAGCAGCACGGCTACCAGGGCCCAGGGCGCGTAGTGCAGGTCGGTCAGCACCAGGAACACCGGGTACAGCAGCAACGACGCGCCCAGCAGCCGCCGGTCCAGCGGGTGCTGCGTGTCGGGGTCGGTGGCCTCCAGGGCGCGGCTTGAAAACGCCAGGGCTGTCACCGCCAGCAGCAGCAGCGTCACCACCGCCACCAGCGGCAGCATGTGCCACACAAAGCCGCCAAACGAGCTGCCCGACAGTTGCCACAGGAACAGGTTTTGCGGATTGCCGATGGGCGTGAGCGCCGAGCCCGCATTCACCGCCAGCGCCTCAAACACCACCAGCCGGGTGGTAGGCAGCGGGGTGATGCGGCAGATGCCCAGGGTGAGCGGCACGATGACGAACAGCGCCACATCGTTGGTCAGCACGGTGGACAGCACGGCGGCGGCGCTGACCAGGCACAGGGCGGCGGCGCGTTCGCTGGTCATGTAAGCCACCAGCCAGTGGCCCAGGCGGTGCAGCGCGCCGCTGGTCTCCACGGCCTTGGTCAGGGCCAGCAAACCGGTGAGGGCGGCGATGGTGGGCCAGTCCACCAGGCCGGGGTAGGCGGGCAGCGGGGTATGGGTGGCGAAGCTGAGGGCCACCAGCCCCAGCAGCAGAATTTGCAGAAAAGTGTCTTTGCGCAGCGCCTGCCAGGCGCGCTGCAGCAGCGGCTCAGCCACCGAGCGGCTTCTGGATTTTGCGTACCAGCGCGGTGGTGGAGTAGCCATCGACAAACGGAATTGCCTGCGCCGTGCCGCCGTAGGCCTGCACCACGGCCGTTTCGGCCAGCTTTTGCATGTCGTAGTCGCCGCCCTTGACTAAGATGTCGGGGCGCAGCTCGGTGATGAGTTCCAGCGGCGTGTCCTCAATAAACCAGGTGACCAGGCTGACCGATTCCAGCGCGGCCATCAACACGGCGCGGTCGTTTTCGGGGTTTAACGGGCGGTCGGGGCCCTTGCCCAGGCGGCGGGCCGAGGCATCGCTGTTCAGCGCCACGATCAGGCTG
>NZ_JBDTEM010000509.1:0-4197 GCF_039922535.1 Rhodoferax sp.
CCTGATCAAGGCGATGGTCGATGACACCTCGGTGCAGGCCCGCCTGGCGGACAACCGCATCGTGCCGATCAAGGGCCTGAAGGTGACCGAGCCCAACCAGCAGCGCCTGATGGCCATGCTGGCCGACTCCAAGAGCGTGCAGCTCTGGTACGACCAGGACCTGCCGCCCAAGCTGGGCGAGTTGCACAAGGACCTGGTGCAGTCGCTGTTCGCGCTGTCCATCACCCCCGAGGAAGCGGCCCAGAAGATGGAAGCCGCGGCCAAGGCCGAACTGCACTGACCCCTGTGCCGCCCAGGAGTCTGTCTTGACCGCTTCCACCATCTCCCTGGCACCGCCGCTGGCCCGGCGGCGCAAGAAACTGGCGGCCCAGTGGGCCCCGGTGTTCTTTTTGGCACCGTCGGTCGTGCTGCTGCTGCTGTTCTTGCTCTACCCGCTGCTGCAGAGCTTTCATTTGTCGATGCTGAAATGGAACGGCCTGGGCGCGAATGGCATTTTTACCGGTGCCGACAACTGGGTGGCGCTGCTGCACGACACGGTGTTTTGGCACGCACTGGGCAACAACCTGCTGCTGGGCTTACTGTCGGTGCTGGTGCAGTTGCCCATCGCCATGGCGCTGGCGCTGATGCTGGACAAAGCCAGCCGCGGCTCGCGTATTTTGAAGATCCTGTACTTTCTGCCGCTGCTGTTCTCCAGCGTGGCGGTGGGGGTGGTGTTCAAGAACATCCTGGACCCGAACTTCGGCCCCATCAATGCCGGGTTGCACGCCATGGGTCTGGACGCGCTGGCGCAAGACTGGCTGGGCGACAAACGCTTTGCCCTGGGCAGCGTGATTGCCGTCATCTGCTGGCAAAACGTGCCCTTCTACATGATCTTGTTTCTGGCCGGGCTGGCGTCTTTTCCGCCGGAGCTGACCGAGGCCGCCACGCTGGACCGGGCCAAGCCGTCCACCATCTTCTGGCGCATCAAACTGCCGCATCTGCAGGGCACGATACGCACGGCGGCCATGTTGTCGGTCATTGGTTCGCTGCGCTATTTCGACCTGATCTACGTGATGACCGGCGGCGGGCCCGACGGCTCGTCGGAAGTCATGGCCACCTACATGTACCGCACCGTATTTGCCTCGTTCCAGCTGGGCTACGGCAGCACCATTGCCTCCGCCATGTTTTTGGTGGTGACCCTGATTGCCGCGTTTGGCATGCGCCTGACACGGCGCTTTGAAACCCAGGTGTGACATGCCAACCGTCTCTTTAAAACCCGCTCTGGCCTACCCCAAAGTGCGCGACATCAGTTTGCGCAGCCTGGTCAAACTGCTGGCCCTTGTGTGGCTGGTGGTGACGCTGCTGCCGCTGCTGTTCGTGGTGTTTACCAGCCTGAAATCGCAGGCAGAAACCTTTGACAGCCCGGTCTGGGCGCTGCCCCGGCAGATCGACTGGAGCCACTACGCAGCGGTGCTGCAGGGCGGCATTCTGGTCTATCTGCGCAACAGCGTGTGGGTGGTGGGGATGTCCATCGTGCTGATTCTGGCGGCCAGCTCGATGGCGGCCTACGCCCTGGCGCGGCTGGAGTTTCGTTTCAACAAGACGCTGTTTGGCCTGATCGTGGCCTGCATGATCGTGCCCATCCACATCACGCTGGTGCCCATCTACCTGCTGACGCGCAGCCTGGGCCTGTACGACACGCCGTTCGCCCTGATTGGCCCGTATGTGGCCACCAGCCTGCCGGTGTCGATCTTCATCCTGACTGAGTTCATGCGGCAGATTCCGCGTGAGCTGGAAGAGGCCGCCAAGCTGGATGGCTGCGGGCCGTTCGCCGTGTTCTGGAAGGTGTTCTTTCCGCTGTCGGGGCCGGGCCTGGCCACCGTGGCCATCTACAACGGCATCGGGCTGTGGAACGAATTCATCTTCGCCTACGTGCTCACCTCCTCACCGTCCAACCGCACCTTGCCGCTGGCGCTGTGGGACTTTCAGGGCGAATACGCCTCGAATATCCCGGCCATGCTGGCGCTGGTGACGCTGACCTCGCTGCCGCTGATCGTGGCCTATGCCTTTGGCCAGGAGCGCATCGTCAAAGGAATGATGGCCGGTTCCCTCAAAGGCTGAAACAAAGATTCCCATGACCCAAATCACCCTCCAATCCATCCAAAAAAACTATGCTGGCAGCGTGCAAGTCATCCGCGATGTGGACCTGGACATCGCCGCGGGCGAGTTCTGTGTGTTCCTTGGCCCCTCGGGCTGCGGCAAGTCCACCCTGTTGCGCATGATTGCCGGTATCGAGTCGATCACCGCCGGAGACCTGCACATCGGCGGCGTGCACATGAACGAAGTGCCGCCCGCCGAGCGCGAGGTGGCCATGGTGTTCCAAAACTACGCGCTCTACCCGCACATGAGCCTGTACGAGAACATGGCCTTCGGCCTGCGCCAGGCCAAGGTGGACAAGGCCGAAATCCACCGCCGCGTGAGCGAAGCCGCCGAGGTGCTGCAGATCACCCACATGCTGGACCGCCTGCCCAAAGCCCTGTCGGGCGGGCAGCGCCAGCGGGTGGCGATTGGCCGGGCCATCGTGCGCCGCCCGAATGTGTTTTTGTTCGACGAGCCGCTGTCCAACCTGGATGCTGCGCTGCGCGTGCACATGCGCACCGAGATCGCCCGGCTGCACCGCGACTTCCAGCGCGCCAGCGCGGTCTACGTGACCCACGACCAGACCGAAGCCATGGCCCTGGCCGACAAGATCGTGCTGCTGCGCGCCGGCGAAGGCATGCTGACGCACGGCAGCATCGCCCAGGTGGGCGCACCGCTGGACCTGTACCACCACCCGCGCGACATGTTTGTGGCCAGCTTTCTGGGCTCGCCACGCATGAACTTTTTGCCCGCCACGGTGCAGGCGGTAGATGACCACACGCTGACCCTGCAAACCGATGCCAGCGCGGGCGGCGAGCGCCTGCAACTGCCCCGCCAAGGCCGCCGCGTGGCCGCCGGTGCGCGCGTCACCCTGGGCATCCGGCCCGAGCATTTGCTGCCCGGTGACATGGGCGGCGCCACCCTGCTGCGCACGGTGCAGCAGGTAGAGCATTTCGGCGAGTACAGCTACGTGTACCTGCAAGGCCTGCCGGGCGAACCGCTGATTGCCAAAGTGCCGGGCCGCAGCAGCGCGCTGGCGGGCGACCGCACCCCGTTCACCGTGCCCGACCCGGCCTACCACCTGTTTGACGATGCCAGCTTTGCCATTGCTGCGCAGTAACTTTTATCCCAACCTCTATCTCCAACATGTCCAATACACCGCTCTACCAAGACCCCCGGCAACCCATCCCGCAGCGCGTCGCCGACCTGCTGGGGCGCATGACCCTGACTGAGAAAACCGCCCAAATGCACGCCTTTTGGCTGGTGCTGTCCGAAGACGGCGAACACCAGGTGCGGCCCGGCGAAGCCTTCATTGGCCGCAGCGACCCGGCCGAAGTACGCCGCCGCCTGGCCCACGGCCTGGGCCAGATCACCCGCCCGCTGGGCACCCACGGCGTGGACGCGGCCACGGGTGTACGCGCGCTGAACCGCCTGCAGCGCTACCTGCGCTTTGAAACCCGGCTCGGCATCCCGGCGATTTCGCACGAAGAATGCCTGATGGGCATGATGACCCGCGACGGCACGCTGTTCCCCTCCGCCCTGGCCATGAGCGCCACCTGGAACCCCGCACTCATCCAGCAGGTGGGCGAGCAGATCGGCCTGGAATGCCGCGCCGTGGGCTGCCAGCAGGGGCTGGCCCCGGTGCTGGACGTGTCGCGCGATGTGCGCTGGGGCCGCACCGAAGAAACCCTGGGCGAAGACCCCTACCTGGTCGGCGTACTGGCCACCCGCTATGTGCGCGGCCTGCAGGGCCCGCAGCGCGACGTGCTGACCACGCTGAAGCATTTTGTCGGCCACTCGTTCAGCGAAGGCGCGCGCAACCACGCGCCGGTGAACCTGGGCTGGCGCACGTTGAACGACACCTTTTTGCTGCCGTTCGAGATGGCCGTCAAACTGGCCGATGCGGGCTCGGTGATGCCCGCGTACCACGACATCGACGGCGAGCCGGTACACGCCTCACAGCATTTGCTCACCGAGGTACTGCGCAAGCAATGGGGCTTTGACGGCCTGGTGGTGGCCGACTACGTGGGCGTGAGCCTGCTGTACCAGCACCACGGCGTGGCCCAGGATGCGGCCGAG
>NZ_JBDTEM010000510.1:0-12156 GCF_039922535.1 Rhodoferax sp.
ATGCCCGCCAGTGGCGCAAAAAACACCAATGCGAGGAAGATAAATAGCGGAGCCCATAACAGCACACCGACCTTGCCTCGGGATAGACCAAGCGTGCGAACAGGCGGCGCTGTGGCATGGGATGAAAGTACGGTGGTGCTCATGCGGATTCCAGACAAGGTGCTATGCGGCGGATTACTCAGGCAACTATTTGGCTGCAGCCCAGGTCGCGAACCGCGGCTGGAGTTTGTCGATGCTGTCCAGCCAGAAGTCGGCACTCAAAGGCAAGGCCTGCTTTAGGTTTTCCGGTGCCGATGGCAAGTTCTTCGCAGCCTCCGCCGGGATCATTTCTTGAGCCTTGACGACTCCCACGCCGTAGTTCAGTTTGGCAGGCCATTTGGATTGCACCTCAGGACGGCCAAAAAACTCCAGAAACTTGACTGCATCTGCAGCCTGCTTGGAGCCGCGCAATACCACCCAACTGTCATGGTTCAGCATGGCCCCTTTCCAGACCACCTTGAAGTTACGTTTGTCGGCGGCATTGGCGGCCGGGATACGGCCGTTGTAGGACGTGGTCATGGCGACTTCACCGCTTCCCAACAGTTGCATGGGCTGGTTACCCGAGGTCCACCAGACGATGTAGGGCTTCAGCTGCTCCAGCTTGGCGAACGCGCGATCCACGCCGGCCGGTGTCTTGAGCGTGTCGTAGACCTTGTCCGGGGCCACTCCATCGGCCATTAAGGCAAACTCTAGATTCATCTTCGGGCCCGAACGCATGGCCCGCTTGCCGGGGAATTTCTTCACATCCCAGAAATCGGCCCAACTTTGGGGAGCCGTCTTGAACTTGTCCGCATCGTAGGCAGCCACGATGCTGAAGATATTGGCCGGAACACCGCACTCGCTGAGCATGCCCGGAAAGTAGCGGCTGGCTCCGCCCACTGTGCCCGGCTTGATTTTTTCAAACAAACCTTCTTCACATCCCACCGCCAGTTCGTCAGCTTCTACCTGGACCACGTCCCAGTTATTCGCGTCTCCAGCTTGGACTTTGGCACGCAGTGCACCTACGCCGCCATCCCAGCTGTCTTCCTTCAAGGGAAGCTTGCTAGCCGCCGTAAAAGGTTGGAAAAACACCTCCCGTTGGGCATCCTGAAACACACCACCCCATGACACGACAGTGAGATCACGAGCCCAGGCTGGTGCTGACAGAGCAGCTCCTAGCACCATGGGAAGAGCCAGTTTGACAAAGCTTTTCATATTGCGTCCTTTCAGTTATCGAACATTGATGCCGTAATTGGCTAAGAGATTTCGGTGCTCGGAAACACATGTGCAAGTTCTATCCAGTAGGAAAAGGTGTAGGTCGTGCCCGCGCTGATTTCATGCATGCCAAAGCGTGTGCTAACGCGGACAAATACCTCGCCAATACCCTCGAAAGACACCACCAACTTGGACTGATCTCCGAGAAAGATCACGTCACGGACTAGGCCAGACATAACGTGGCGTCGCGCGTCTTGGGCTGTAGAGGGCGACACATCCAGTTCAATCTGCTCCGGTCGAAGCGCAAACGTCACACGGCTGCCTACGGCAAGTGCCTGGTCGCTACGCGCCACCAAATTACCGCCGCCGGCTGTTTGCAGTCTCACCCTTCCGTCTTGGCACGATGCCACCGTGCACTCGATCAAATTGTTTTCACCGATGAAACCAGCTACAAACCGCGTCTTCGGTGCTTGGTACAGCATTGTGGGAGTGTCAATTTGCTGAATACGGCCCTTGTCAAATACTGCGACCCGGTCCGACATGGTGAGTGCTTCGGACTGGTCATGCGTGACAAACACCATAGTGATGCCCAGTTCGCGGTGTAGCCGTTTAAGCTCCAACTGCATCTGCTCGCGCAGACTCTTGTCCAACGCCCCCAAGGGTTCGTCCAGCACGATCAGACTGGGCTTGAAGATCATGGCCCGGGCCAGCGCGATGCGCTGCTGCTGCCCACCTGACAGTTGGGCTGGGCGGCGTTGTCCTTTGGACCCCAAGTGCACCATCTCCAGTGCTGCATCCACACGTGTGGCGATTTCCGCCTTGGGTACCTTGCGTACCTGCAGAGGAAATGCCAGGTTTTCCGCAATCGTCATATGCGGAAACAAGGCATAGTTCTGGAATACCACACCGATATCCCGTTTATGCGCGGGTACCGTGTCTATGCGGCGCCCCTCCATTTCTATGCTGCCCGAACTGGTGGATTCAAACCCCGCCAGCATCATCAAGGAAGTGGTCTTGCCCGAGCCGGATGGCCCCAGCAGCGTCAGGAACTCGCCTTTGCGAATTTCAACGTTGACATTGTTGACGACGGTTTCCGTGCCATAGGCCTTACACACATTCTTGAAGTGCACGAGCACCGGGGCGTTCGCCGCAGAACCAGATACTGGGTGCGGGGTTGATGCAAAGGCAGGGGTGCTGCGCATGTCGAGATACCGGTTGGAGGAAATGGAATACGGGACTTAAGTCGCCGAACGTTGGTAGCCAGAAGCTGAGCCAAAAACCTCTTGGCGCAAAGACCAATCGTGCGTCTTCTCCCAAGCGGCAAGCACTGCGGGGGCTTCGTCTTCAAAACTTTTCAAGCGGCTGCTATCACAGGTGCGGGCCGTCAGTTCCAGACGATGACCCGATGGGTCAAAGAAGTAAATGGACGTAATGAAATCGTCGTGGTTGGTAGGACCAACCACCTTCAAGCCCTTGGCCTCCAATTGCAGCTTGGCATCCAACAGGGTCGGAATATCAGCCACCTCAAAGGCAAAATGTTGTATCCAGTCGGGAGACTCCAGGTCCTTCATATTCCCTGGGTCCTTGGGACACTCGAAGAAAGCGATATTGCTGCCATCTTCCATCTCAAAGAAGATGTGCACATGCGGGCTGTACTTTCCGGTGGAAGGCACATGGTCCTCACCCATGGCGTGAGAGAACTTCAAGCCCAGCATTTCGGTATAGAAAGTGACGGTTTCGCGCGCATCCTTGCAACGGAAAGCTGCGTGGTGAAGTTTTTTACAAAGCATGTTGTTTCTCCTGAAGTTCCTGATGGGTAATGGCAGTGGTTGAAAGCGGCTGCCACGTTACGGAAAAGAATGGGGCTGGGGTCAAAATCTGCGATTCCTGTCGTACAAGCAGCGGCAGCATCTTCTGCACATACAACTTGAACTGACTGTTATCTAGTAGTGCCGCACGGCGCTCCTGGCGCTCCAGCAGAGTCGTATAAGCCCACAAATGCACCACCTGGTTGAGCTCACCCAACTCCGTCCTGTAGTAACCCACCATGCGCCCCAGAATGCGCTGCTGTATTGCCAAGCCCTCCGCCTCGTATAGGGCCAGGTATTCACGTGCCTTGCCCGGATGGGTTGTGTAGGTGCGTTGTTCAACCAACATGTTCAAACCTTGGCAATTGCCTGCTCAATCGCGCCAAAAATGGATACTCCCTGGGCATCCAGCATTTCAATGCGCACGATGTCGCCAAAGCGCATCCATGGCATGCTTGCCTCGCCGTGCTCCAGCTCCTGGTGGATGCGGGCTTCAGCAATGCAACCAAAGCCGCCAGACTCATCTTGGTTGGTCACGGTGCCTGCGCCAATGATGGTGCCGGCACAGAGTGCACGGGTACGTGCCGCATGGGCTATCAGTTGCGGGTAATTGAAGAACATATCCTTGCCCGCGTTGGGCTGGCCCATGCGCTGGCCGTTGATCGCCGAAATCAATGGCAAGCTGAGCTTATTGCCATCCCAGGCATCGCCTAGCTCGTCTAGCGTGACGGCGACTGGCGAAAACGCGCTAGTAGGCTTGGCTTGCAAAAACCCAAATCCCTTGGGCAACTCAGTCTTGGTCAGCGCGCGCAGCGTGTAGTCATTGAGCAGCATCACCAGCTTGATGTGTGCGGATGCATCTTCTACCCGCACACCCATGGGTACGTCATCCACCACCACTGCAATCTCAGCTTCGTAGTCAATTTCCAAGTCATCACTGGGCAAACGCATCGGGTCGGTGGGGCCATCAAACGCATGCGACAAGCCCTGGTACATCAGAGGTTCGGTCTTGTAGTTGGGTGGCATGGCAACACCGCGCGCCTTACGGGCCTTTTCCATGTGGTGCAAATAAACAGAGCCATCAAGAAACTGAAAACTGCGTGGCAGGGGACTGGCCAGTTGGTGCACATCCATGGCAAAAGCCTGGACGCAATGCCCTGCTTGCAAATCTGCATACACCTGCGCCAACGCGGTACTGCAGACAGACCAGCGCTCCAGCGCCTGCTGTAGCGTGGCTGCAATATGCGGTACCGTCACGCAGCGCGACAAATCGGCTGAAACTACGACCAGGGTACCGTCGCGCCCACCTGTTTTGAGACTTGCTAATTTCATTTTCTGGCTTTCTTTGTTGCGTATCCGTAGATATGTGACCCTTACAGCACCTTGGCTGTGTGAATCTTTCATGACGCAATGATGCCGCAGCAAGCTCATCTTCAAACAAAATAGTCCATTAAATGGACATTGAATTTCGCCCTATATATTGTCCCTTATTTGGTGCAAAATTCCCTTAATAGTGCATCAAACCTATGTTTTGCACCAAATTTTCATCAATCATATTTTCACGTGTATGCTCATAAACATCCATTGAATGAACATTTGAAAATACCCTTATGACTGAAGCCGAAGGCCCGCTACACCGGGCCATGTCCCTGCTGCGTGTCCTGGCCTCACATAGCCGCAAAGGCGTTGCCTTGTCCCAGCTAACAGCTAGCAGCGGACTACCTCATCCCACGGTGCACCGCTTGTTGAATCAGCTCATCGATGAGCGGTTGGTGTATCGCAACCCGGACACGCGCCGCTACAGCTTGGGCACCCTGGCTTTTGAGCTAGGCGTGGCAGCGGCCCAGCAATTTGATATCCGTGGAACGTGCCGCCCCGTGCTGACGCGGCTGGCTATGGAGACGGGCGACACCGCCTACTTGGTAGTGCGCAGCGGTGACGAAGCCGTGTGCATTGACCGCCAGGAGGGCCATGCCCCCATTCGTGTGATGACCCTGGAGGTTGGAAGTCGGCGGCTATTGGGCGTGGGTGCTGGTGGTCTTGCTATTCTTTCCGCAATGCAGAAGACAGAATGCGCAGCCTATGTAGACAGCTACCATGAGCGACTAGAAGCAGAAAACAAGTTGCCCAAGACCATACTGCTGAAATCCATCGCCGATGCACAAAGCAATGGATTTTCCCTGATCAAAAACCGGATTACGCTAGGCACGACCGCTATAGGTTGCCACATCCGCGACTCATTGGGCAACCCAATTGCAGCTGTCAGCATTGCGGCCATAAATGAACGACTCGACGCACATAACACCCGCCTCGCCTCAGGAGAAGTGGTTGCCGCTGCAAAGGCGATCGAGGATAGTTTAAGGAGCTTTGGAAGCCGCACTTCTTTAAAGTTATGAGGGCCATCCTTGCGTAATTGTTGCTAGCAGTATCTACACCCCAGCATCCCAGTAGGGAGTGCTGAAGTGCTCGGCCAGCAGGTCGATGAAGGTGCGTAACTTGGCTGATAGGTAGCGGCGGTTCAAGTACACCACGTATAGGGACAGCTCTTCTTGTGGGTAATCGGGCAGCACGGAAATCAAGCTGCCATTGCGCAGTCCTTCGCCGACTAGAAAGGTCGGTTCTGACGAGATGCCCACATCGGCGGCCGCTGCCGCCAATGCTAGGTCACCGTTATTACTGTATAGAACCGGGCGTATGGGGTAATTGCGGGGGCCATCAGGGCCGCATAGTGTCCAGGCATCACCCACCTCAGAGTAGGCGTAGCCAATGGCGCGGTGCTTTTGCAGATCTTCCGGTGTGCGTGGCAAGCCGTAGCGTCGGGCATAGCCGGGCGAGCACACCAGCATGACGCGCACAGCGCACAGGCGACGTGCGATCAGATTGGGGGTGGGCTGAACGCCTATGCGCAACGCCATATCAAAGCCGGATTCAGCTAGCTCCACCATCTGGTCGCTGAGCTGCAGATTCAGCCGTACATCGGGGTAACGCGCAGCATAGGTGCCGACTACTGCGCCCAGGTGCCGCGTACCAAACGATACCGGTGCACTCACGCGCAGTTGACCCCGAGGTGTCAGCGCCAATTGGCCGACCTGGGACTCGGCCTCATCCAGCTCGTCTAGTAGGTTTTTGCAGCGCTCCAAGTAGTCGTTGCCTCCGTCAGTCAGGCTCAGGTGGCGCGTACTGCGGTGTAGCAGGCGTGCCCCAAGGTAGCGCTCCAGATGGGCCACATGGCGGCTAGCCATGGCCGACGAGAGCTGCAATTGATCGGCCGCAGCGACAAAGCTGCCGGCTTCGGCGACGCGACGGAATACCCGCATGCTTAGTAAGGTGTCCATAGTGCCGTGGAGATCGAAGGGTAAATGATTATGTACTAACGTGCAATAAAGACTGCAATGAAGCGCTATTTATCTTATATGGATACGGAAATACCATGGCGCACCTCAATGAACCAACAAGGAATTTTGATGCACCGCAAGACTTTTATCCAGGCCGCCGCCCTCGCGTTTGGGTGCCTGGCTGCGAGCAGCAGCTTTGCCGCTACCGCCGTGGAAAGCAGAGGCCTGAAGGCCCTGCATCAGGCCGCCCTGGCCGAGGGCGGTACGCTGGTGGTGTATGCCGGTGGCGATACCGCCGGCCAGCAGGATGGCTTCAAGGCCGCGTTTGAAAAGCAGTTCCCCGGAATGACGCTTAACGTGGTGGTGGACTACAGCAAGTTCCACAATGCCCGGCTGGATTACCAGTTCAGCCAGAACCAAGTGAAGGCCGATCTGGTGATGCTGCAAACCCTGCAGGATTTCCCGCGCTGGAAGGCCGAGGGCCGCCTGCTGAACTACAAGCCGGCTGGCTGGAATGCGGTCTACCCTGATTTCAAAGACAAGGACGGCGCCTATGTGGGCGTGTTTGTGGACGCCTTCTCCAACGTGTTCAACACCCGGCAACTGAGCCCGGCGCAGATCCCCACAGAGATGCGTGACTACCTGAAGCCCGAGCTGAAGGGCAAGATCGTCACCACCTACCCGAACGATGACGACGCCGTGCTGTACTGGTTCAAGCTGGCGGTGGACAAATACGGCTGGGACTTTGTGCAGCAGTTCAAGGCACAGAACAGCTACTTTGTGCGCGGCACGCAAGCGCCGGCCGACGACGTAGAAGCGGGCAAGGCTGCCGCCACCTTCTCCACCGACGGTGGCCTGGTGGCGGACGCCAGCGCCCAATCGCGCTTCGTGCTGCCCAAGGCCGACCCGTTTGTGTCCTGGGCCCAACGCGCTGCTATCCTGCGCCAGGCACCGCACCCGGCTGCGGCCAAGCTGTATCTGAACTGGTTGCTGGACAAGAACACGCAGCAAAACGTCTGGTATATGTGGTCCAGCCGCACCGATGTGCCGGCACCAGCCGGTTACAAACCAATCTGGCAATACGCCAATACCGATGTGAACGGCTTTGAGAAATTCATGCGCAACCGTGAAGCCGTGGAACTGTTCCGCCAGCAAATCACTCTGCACCTGGGCGAGGTGAAGGGCGAGCCGTCGCCGGGCTATCCTGGCCTGCTGCCAACCCAGGCACTGCCGCACTGAGCACTCTCACACCACACACGATGACCCGCAGACATTTCTTCCATACGGCCATGGCCTTGATTGCCGCCCACCCCCTGGCCCAGGCCGCCGGCCCATTGGCAACTGGGCCCGCCCGCGGCCGCATGCCGGTGCTGTTCATAGGCCATGGCTCGCCCATGAATGCGCTGCGCAACACCCCGTTCACGCGGCACCTGGGCGCACTGGGGCGCGAGCTGCCGCGTCCACGAGCGATTCTGGTAGTGTCGGCCCACTGGGCCGCCGAGCAGCCCTTGCTGAGCGCAGTAGCCCGGCCGGAAACCATTTACGACTTTGGCGGTTTCCCCACCGCTTTGTACGGGGTGCGCTACCCCAGCCCCGGCCAGCCCGCTCTTGCGCAACAGGTGGCCCGTCAGCTGAAGGCTGCCGGCGGCGGCCTGGACATGCAGCGTGGCCTGGACCACGGTGCTTGGACGGTGCTGCACCATATGTACCCGCAGGCCGATATTCCGGTGATTCAGCTGGCAATGTCAACCCGCCTGCGCATGGACGAACACGTGGCCCTGGGCACCGAGTTGCGTGCGCTGCGTGAAGAGGGCGTGCTGGTGCTGGCCAGCGGCAATATAGTGCACAACCTGCGCCTGACCGACGAGACCCCTGGCGTACAAGCCTATGACTGGGCCCTTGAGTTCGATAGCCTGGTGAAGACCGCACTGCTGCAGCGCGATATGCCCAGCCTGCTGGCGCAGGACGCCCGCAAGCACTCGCTGTGGCACAAGGCCCACCCGAGTATTGAGCATTATGTGCCCCTGCTCTATGCTCTGGGTGCGGCGAACGAGAACGACGCCATCAGCTTCCCCTACACCGGTTTTGAAGAGGCTAGTTTGTCGATGCGCTCGGTGCGCTTTGGATAAATTTTTTTTTAGCTTGCCAACATTCGGCAGATTTCGCAGGAAAGATAACCCGACGCTACTGGAGACCAGACAACAGCATACTGAAGCCGGTTTAACCGACACTCTGCCCAGACTATCAATCTATTTGGACCTCACTCCGTCGCGCGTTCAGGGTTGCAGACGGCAGCTCGCCGAACTGCCGTTTATAGTCCAGTGAGAACTGACTCATATGCCAAAAACCCCATCGGGCGGCGGCATCGTTCACATTGAGATAAGTGTCCGCCTTCAAGTCGCGGCGCACTCCATTTAGGCGTACTGCGCGTAGATATTTCACTGGATTAGTGCCCAGCACGTCGTTAAAGCAGTAGTTCAGTTTGCGCCGACTTGCACCAACCTGGCTGCAAAGCTGCAAGATTGTTAGAGGTTCACGGGTATGCGAGAGCATGATTTCACAAGCCCGATCTACAACGCGTTTGCGCGCGGCCACACTCTTCAGCTCCATAGTTCCGACATCAGGCGGAATTGCTTCAATCCAATCAATCAGTAGAGCGTCACGCAACTGTAATAACGCAGCAGACCCGAGCATTTGCGGCGTACATACCGCGTCCAGGGTCGCCATATGCAGCCCACGTACGGCCTGGGCCATGACCGGGGTGGCAGGCGCCGCCATCTGCTGCTCCAACCAAGCAGCCATGGGTTTCTGGTACATGCGCTCCCAAAGAGTGTTGAGCAGATCCGCATTCACCACGATACCAATCATGCCGAACTGCGCCGGCGTGCACAGGTCCAAATCCTCACCACGCCCTAGCATGATGGCGTGGTGGTTTAAGCGCTGGCCGTTGAAGAACACCTCCTGCTGCGGGTCCAAGGCCATCGCAAAACCGTAATTTCCACGGCCCAAATAGCCACGCTGGCGCATGGCCTGGTTGGTCTGCTCCAGCACCAGGCGCAAGCCAGGTAGCTGCGCTTGGCGCACCAAACCATGGAATGTACCGTTGGAAAGCTGGTCATAGCGCAGACCCCACTCAGGCTGGGAAGCCGCCAACACATCCACATCATCCGTCTCTACGCGCTGCTGCCAGGCATCACCTGAAGCGATATGGAATGGAGTGGACAGTGCAAGCATCGAAAGGGTACGCATCAGGAAGTGGAGCAAAGAAGGAAAACAACGACGCAAATTTGGTGCCACGCGGTCAAGGGCCAGACCCACCCCCAATCGTGCGCATTTTTGATAACGGGATGGGCCTGCATTCTCTGAAACTTGGCACACCAGCCCGGCAATCAATGTCGGCCATGTACTTTGAATATTTGCAGAGAAGGCGCTCAGACCATGTCGTATCCCGTCATCCAGTTGCTCATCAACGGCGAATGGATCAGCCATACCACCGCAGGCCAGCAATCGATTTTCAACCCAGCCGATGGATCGCTGCTAGGGTCTTTCCCTATCGCCGGCGAAGCAGAGCTGCAAGCTGCACAAGATGCAGCGGACCATGGATTCAAGCGCTGGTCCCGCACTCTGGCGGTAGACCGTTTTCGCACTATTGGCCAAGCCACACAACTGCTGCGCGCACGGGCGCCACAGATTGCGCGCATTCTGACGCAGGAGCAAGGCAAGCCCCTTGCAGAAGCGCTGCGCGAGGTCATGCTGGCGGCGGACATCATCGACTTCCTGAACGAGGAAGGCAAACGCCTGGCCAGCCGAGGCGTACCGCCACGCCTTGTTAACGTGCTCACACAAACGGTAACGCGAGTCCCTGTTGGTCCGGTTGCCGCTTTCACGCCATGGAACTTCCCGGTCAATCTGCCAGCTCGCAAGCTGGGCGCAGCCCTGAGCGCAGGCTGCAGCGTGATCCTCAAACCCGACGAAGCGGTGCCTGGCGCCGCGATGGAACTGGTGCGCTGCTTCCAGGACGCAGGCCTTCCTGCGGGCGTACTTAATATGGTGTTGGGTAATCCCGCGCAAATTTCCTCCACCCTGATTGCCTCCAAGGTGATTGCAAAAATCTCCTTCACCGGCTCCGTACCGGTGGGCAAATTGCTGGGCGAACAGGCGGCACGGCACATGAAACGCTATACCGCCGAGCTAGGCGGGCATGCCCCCGTGATTGTGTGCGCAGATGCAGATGGTTCCGATGTTGCCAAACTGGCGGTTCCCGCCAAGTTCCGCAATGCGGGCCAGGTGTGCGCTTCACCGATACGCTTTTTGGTGCACCGCTCCCAAATAGATGCATTCCGCACCGGACTGGTGGCTGGTGCGCTTGCTTTGAAAGTCGGAAATGGGTTGGACGACGGCGTGCAATACGGCCCGCTGATTGCGGAGCGTCGGGTCAACGAAATGCAGAGCATCGTGGACGACGCACTGGCCCACGGCGCCCGCGTGCTGTGTGGTGGCCATCGCTTGGATCGCCCTGGCTTCTTCTACGCGCCTACCGTGTTGGAAGACGCGCCCCTGAGCGCGCGGGTACAGACCCAAGAGCCGTTTGGTCCGATCGCTGTACTGGATGTCTTTGACGACCTGGGCGATGCCATCGCACGCGCCAATGCCCTGCCCTATGGCCTGGCCGCGTATGCATTTACCCAGAACCTGGCCACGGCACACCGCCTGGGCCAAGAACTAGAAGCCGGCATGGTTGGCATTAACCACTTTGGCGTGTCCCAACCAGAGACACCTTTTGGTGGATTAAAGGAAAGTGGCCTGGGCCAGGAAAGCGGCCTGGAAGGCCTGCTGGGATACACCGAAGTCAAACTGATCAGCGTAGCCGGCTGAGCACGCAGAAAGATAGCCATGCAAACCAAAACAGAACTGGCACAAGTGCGCCCGAAAGCCCTGCTGTTGGACTTCGGCAGTGTGATTAGCGTATCGGTTTTCGAACGGCACCGTGAAACCGAAGCCCTATTAGGTCTGCCCGAAGGCAGCCTGGGCTGGATGGGTCCCATAGCCCCCGAGACGGACGCCTTGTGGCAATCCATGCAGCGCGACGAAATCACCGAACGCAATTACTGGGAAGCACGTGCCCGCGAACTCGGCGAAGCCGTAGGAGAACCGGGTTGGGACGTCCTAACGATGCTGACGCGCGTACGCCAAACCGACCCGAATGCCGTGGTGCGCCCAGCTATGAAGCAATTGATTCTGCAGGCCCGCAACAAGGGCATTCGCGTTGGCATCCTGACCAACGAGCTGGAGCTGTTCTATGGCAAAGAATTTTTGTCACGTATGGACATCCTCGGTGAGATGGAAATGATCGTGGATGCCACCCACAACCTCATCCTGAAACCCGACCCACGCTCCTACGCCATGGCTATTGAAGCACTGGCATTGCGACCAGAAAACATTTTGTTTGTGGACGACCAGTTCCGCAACATCGCGGGCGGTGTCAATGCTGGCTTGCAAACCCAATATTTCGATTTGCGCGACATCGCTGGCAACACTGCCGCAATCGCTGCACGTCTTTGTCTTTGAAATTGGAAGGAACCACTATGAGCAAGATGACTACTGCCGAACTCAAGGCAGCCAACGCCCAGTACCTCTGGCACCCTATGGCCCATCCTAAGGCTATGCAGCAAACCCCGCCCGACATCATTGCACGCGGCGAAGGCAGCTGGATATGGGATATAGACGGACACAAAATGATCGATGGCGTGGGCGGACTCTGGAGCGCCAACCTCGGCTTT